>NZ_VIUK01000010.1:0-151260 GCF_007828295.1 Pseudomonas sp. SJZ080 | reverse complement strand
CCCACCCCCCCTTCAAAACCCCTTGTGTTTGGGCGCGGGTTTGGGGCGTTGGGTTTTTTCCCCCCCCCCCCCCCCCCCACCCCGGCTCCTACAGGTCATAAATCGACCTTATGACTCGTTCCTCCTCCAAACTCGCCCGCATCCTGTTCGGCCTCCTGGCCTATATCAGCCTCGCCATCGGCCTGATCGCCATCGTCGTGCCGGGTTTGCCGACAACCGAGTTCATCCTGCTGGCGGCCTGGGCCGCGACCAAGAGTTCGCCGCGCCTGAGCGCCTGGCTGGAGAACCACCGCTTGTTCGGCCCGATCCTCGGCAACTGGCGCAACGGCAAGATCGTCGCGCGTCGCGCCAAGGTCAGCGCCACCGTCAGCATGCTGCTGTGCGCAGGACTGATGTGGGTCACGCTCGATCACGGCTGGCCGGTTTACCTCGCCATCGCCGGCATGGGCCTGGGCAATCTGTGGATCTGGTCGCGACCGGAATCAGCGCCGCAACCTGCCTGAAGCACACCGCGATTTTTCCTGTTTTACGCCGCTTTTCGGCAGATTTTTCCGCGCAAACGGTCAACCATGACCGTTCGTCGGAGCCACCATCATGCATCCCCGCCCCTCGCCGATTGCAGTAAATGGCGCTGAATGGACTTGGCGAACCGAAGGGTCGACTTCGACCCACAGCCAACACCTCATTCATTCGCGAGTTCGTCCTATGTTCGACTCTCTGTCCATCCGCCTGAAAATCGTTCTGCTCTCCGGTCTCTGCCTGCTGGGCGTGGTCGTTCTGATCGTCAGCATGAACATCTACCAGACCAACCAGAACGATGAACTGGTCAGCGCCTCCAGCAGCAAAATGCTCACCGACAGTGTGCAGGACCTGCTTCAGGCCAAGGCCGCCGAGCAGGCGGTGCGGGTGCAGAAGACGTTCGGCGAAAGCCAGCTGGTGGTGACCGCCCTGGCGGACCAGATCAAGGACATGCGCAATATGGCCGCCAAGCGTTCGCTTGAGGCCGGTGCCCTGCGTGAAGAGTTGAACCAGAGCCTGAAAACCGCGTTTGAACGCAACAGCAAGGTGCTGGGAATCTGGCTGGCGTTCGAGCCCAACGGGCTGGACGGCAAGGACAGCGAGTTCGCCAATGACGCCGCTCGCCAGTCCAACGAAGCCGGTCGTTTCGCCAGTTACTGGAGCCGCGCCGGTGGTACCGCGCTCAACACGATCATGGTCGAAGACGACATGACCAAAACCACCTTGAGCCTCAGCGGCACCCCTTACAACAGCTGGTACACCTGCCCTCGCGACAGCAAGCGTACCTGCCTGCTGGACCCGTATGCCGACACCGTCGGCGGCAAGGAAATGCTGATGACCACCATTTCCGTTCCGCTGCTGGTGGACGGCAAATCCATTGGCGTGGTCGGTGTGGACATCGCCCTCGACGCCCTGCAGGCAGCGGCGGTCGACTCCCAGCGTGATCTGTTCAACAGCGCCGGGCACATGCTGATTGTCTCCGGCAGCGGCGTGCTCGCCGGTTACAGCGTCGACGCGAGTAAGGTCGGCAAAAGTATCGGCGATACCCTGGGTGCAGAGGGCAAGGATGTCCTGCAATTGCTCAGCGGTGGCGCGCCGAAAATTCTCGAACAAGGTGATTTTATTCGTGCGGTGTACCCGGTCAGCCCGATCAGCGATTCCAAAGCCTGGGGCGTGGTGATCGACCTGCCGAAACAAGTGCTGCTGGCCGATTCGGTGAAGCTGCAAGCGGTCCTCGATGATGCCCAGCAAAGCGGCACGATCAAGGCCGTGCTGGTGGCGGTCACTGCCGGCCTCGTCGGTCTGTTGCTGATCTGGCTGACGGCATCGGGCGTAACCCGGCCGATCAACAGCGTGGCCGAGATGCTCAAGGCGATTGCCAGTGGCGACGGCGACCTGACGCAGCGCCTGCACTACAGCAAGAAAGATGAACTGGGGGAACTCGTCAGCTGGTTCAACCGCTTCCTCGACAAGCTGCAACCGACCATCGCCCAGATCAAACAGAGCATCACCGATGCCCGTGGCACCGCCGACCAGTCTTCGGAAATCGCCCGCCAGACCAGCGAAGGCATGCAGGTGCAGTTCCGCGAAATCGACCAGGTGGCCACCGCGTCGAACGAAATGAGCGCCACCGCCCATGAAGTCGCCAACAGTGCCTCGAGCGCGGCCAATGCGGCCAAAGGTGCGGATCAATCGGCCCGCGATGGCATGTCGATCATCGAACGCAGCACTCGCGACATCAATCAACTGGCCGACGAAGTCAGCAAGGCAGTGACCGAAGTCGAAGCATTGGCGGTCAACAGCGAGCAAATCGGTTCGGTGCTGGAAGTCATCCGCAGCATCGCCGAACAGACCAACCTGCTGGCGCTGAACGCCGCTATCGAAGCGGCCCGTGCCGGCGAAAGCGGTCGCGGCTTTGCGGTGGTGGCCGACGAAGTGCGCAACCTCGCCAAACGCACCCAGGATTCGGTGGAAGAAATCCGCCTCGTCATCGAACGTATCCAGACCGGCACCCGCGGCGTGGTCGCCACCATGCATTCGAGCCAGACCCAGGCCCACAGCAACGCCGGGCAGATCCAGCAAGCCGTGCAAGCCTTGAGCAAAATCAGCGACGCGGTCACCGTGATCAGCGACATGAACCTGCAAATCGCCAGCGCCGCCGAACAGCAAAGCGCCGTGGCCGAAGAGGTCAACCGCAACGTCTCGGCGATCCGCACCGTCACCGAAACCCTGACCGGCCAGGCCACTGAATCGGCGCAGATCAGCAGCCAGCTCAACGCCTTGACCAACCACCAGATGAAACTGATGGACCAATTTCGAGTGTAAAGCCACACCGCAAATCCCTGTAGGAGCCGGCTTGCTGGCGATAGCGGAATGTCAGCCGACGTTGATGTCAACTGACACACCGCTATCGCCAGCAATCCCGCTCCTACAAGTTCGCGTTCGGCGGGCTTCTGGCGTTTTCATCTAACGGCCCCGTGTTTTGATCTATGCTCGGGCTCTCGTTCCGGAGGGCCTTCGATGACTGGTTTACTCACGTCCATTCAAGCCGCACTCGGCTTGCCCCACACCCCGATTGCGTTCACCTCGAGTGGCGCCCTGCCCTCGGCGTTTGCCGTCACCGACCTCGCCTGCGCGAGCATCGCCGCCGCCGGCCAGGCTGCCAGCGAATGGTTGCAGCAGCAGACCGGGCGCTTGCCCAACCTTGAAGTCGACCGGCGCCTGGCCTCTTTCTGGTTCGCAACGTCGATCCGCCCCGTCGGCTGGAGCGTTCCTCCGTTGTGGGACGCGGTTGCCGGCGACTATGCGACCAAGGATGGCTGGATCCGCCTGCATACCAACGCACCTCATCACCGCGCGGCCGCCGAAAGCGTGCTCGGCGCGTGTGCCGACCGCGCAGACGTAGCGAGCAAGGTGGCGCAATGGGCGAAAAGTGATCTGGAACAGGCCGTGGTCGACGCCGGTGGCTGCGCCGCTGAAATGCGTAGCTGGGCGCAATGGCAAACGCATCCACAAGGTTTGGCCGTGAACGCCGAGCCGTTGATTCAGTTCAGCGCCGGTCACCCGCAACAGCGAAAATCGTGGAAAGGCTCGGTGGCGCAACCGCTGGCCGGGATCAAGGTGCTGGACCTCACACGCGTGCTCGCGGGGCCTATCGCCAGTCGTTTTCTCGCGGGCCTGGGCGCCGATGTCTTGCGCATCGACCCACCGACCTGGAATGAACCGGGCGTGGTGCCGGAAGTCACGTTGGGCAAACGTTGCGCAAGACTGGACCTGCACGACAAGACTGATCGCGCAGTATTTGAAAGCTTGCTCAAGGACGCCGACATTTTGCTCCACGGCTACCGCGCCGACGCATTGGAAAAAATCGGTTACGGTGTCGCCGAGCGTCAAAAACTGGCGCCCGACCTGATTGATGTGTGCCTCAACGCCTACGGCTGGAGTGGGCCATGGCAGAACCGGCGCGGCTTCGACAGTCTGGTGCAGATGAGCAGCGGGATTGCCGAGGCGGGGATGCAGTGGAAGAAATCGGACAAGCCGACGCCCTTGCCGGTGCAAGCGCTGGATCATGCGACCGGGTATTTGATGGCGGCTGCGGCGATCACCTTGTTGGGACGGGGAGGATCGGCGCGATTGTCGTTGGCGCGGACGGCGAAGTTGTTGATTGAACATGGCGCAGGCACAGCCGAGGCCTTGCGGGCAGAGGATGAAAACGATCAGGGCTTGTTGGTTGAGCAGACGCCATGGGGCCCGGCGCATCGGTTGCAAGTGCCGCTGAAGATCACCGGAACGCCGTTGCAGTGGGCGATTCCAGCGTCTGAACTGGGTTCCCATCGCGCGCAGTGGTGGTGACTGCAAGGGCCTCATCGCCGATCACAAATTATGTGAACGACATCAATCACATGTGGGAGCGGGCTTGCTCGCGATGAGGCCGGAACAACCAACACACCTTTCGGATCAGCTCAGTCCGACCGGCTCAATGATGTCCAAAGAAGCTGCGCCGCATACCCTCGACATGGCCGCCACGCCTCGGCCCGCGCCAACAAATCCCGAGCTGTCACCGCTTCGCCTTCCAACACCGCCAACGCCTTCATCAACCCCACATCGCCACCCGGAAACGCATCCATCTCCCGTAACTGCCGCAACGCGATGTACTGCGCCGTCCAGTCGCCAATCCCGTGCAACGCCAGCAATCGCGCCACACCGCCCTCACGCCCCGGTTCAAACAGCAACGGATCATCAAGCAACGCCTGAGCGACACCCGACAACGTCCGGCCACGACTTTTCGGCATGCCCAGCGTCGCCAGATCCGCCTCCGCCAAAATGTCCGCCTCAGGAAACACAGACGTGACACCAGGCAAAACAGACGCCAAAGGCTGCCCATACTGCACCACCAGTTTCCCCGCCAACCGGATCGCCGCGCTCACCGTAATCTGCTGACCCAACACCGCACGGATCGCCAGTTCCAGCCCGTCCCACGCGCCGGGAACCCGCAACCCCGGCCGCTCGGCAATCAACCGCGCCATCAACGTATCAGTCTTCAACGGCCGATGGATGCTTGGCAGGTGCGCATCCAGATCAAACATCCGCCGCAGCCGTACAACGATCTCCGGCACTGCCGCAGCGTCAGGAAAATCCAGCCTCACCTCCAGTGCATCGCCCGCCACGGGCCTGATCGAAACCGTGCCATGAACACCGTTCAACCCGATGCTGCGCGAATACACGCCATCGACCACCGTCTCCATCCCGACCACAGCCCGCGCCGACAAAAAACCCAGCATCGCCGGCCAGTCGTAGGGCGGCTGATACTCCAGCAACAACCTCACAGCGACAGCAAGCCGCTGTACAAACCGTAGGCCGCCAGCCCCGCACCGATGATCACGCAGGTAAAAATCCCTTTCTCGATGTGAGTGAACAAAGGTTCGCCCTGCTCGTGTTTGGCCTTGGCAAACAGAATCACCCCCGGCGCATACAGCAGCGCCGAGAGCAGCAAATATTTGACCCCGCCGGCATACAACAGCCACACCGCATAACTCAGCGCGATGCCGCCAATCAGCAAGTCTTTGGTGCGCTCCGCCGACGCGTGTTCGTAGGTTTCACCCCGCCCGCTCAACAGCACCGCATACGCCGCCGACCACAGATACGGCACCAGAATCATCGACGACGCGAGGTAGATCAGGCTGGTGTAAGTGCCGGCGGAAAACAGTGTGATCAACAGGAAGATCTGGATCATCACGTTGGTCAACCACAGCGCGTTGACCGGCACATGATTGGCGTTTTCCTTTTTCAGGAAGGCCGGCATGGTTTTGTCTTTAGCCGTGGCGAAGAGGATCTCGGCACAGAGCAACGCCCAGGACAACAGCGCACCGAGCAGCGAAATCGCCAGGCCAATGCTGATCAACAAAGCGCCCCAAGGCCCGACGATGTGTTCCAGCACGGCGGCCAGTGACGGGTTCTGCAGTTTGGCCAGTTCCGGCTGGCTCATGATCCCCAGCGACAACACATTCACCATCACCAGCAGCGCCAACACGCCGAGAAAACCGATGACCGTCGCCCGTCCGACATCCGAACGTTTCTCCGCCCGCGCCGAATAGACGCTGGCGCCTTCGATGCCGATAAACACGAACACAGTCACCAGCATCATGTTGCGCACCTGATCCATGATGCCGCCGAAACTCGGGTTGCTGCGGCCCCAGATGTCACGGGTGAAGATGTCGGCCTTGAACGCCACGGCGGCGATCACGATGAACATGATCAGCGGCACGATCTTGGCGACGGTGGTCAGCTGGTTGATGAACGCCGCCTCCTTGATCCCGCGCATCACCAGAAAATGCACCGCCCACAGCAACACCGACGCGCAGCCAATGGCGACGGGCGTGTTGCCCTGGCCGAACATGGGGAAGAAATAACCGAGGGTGCTGAACAGCAAAACGAAATAGCCAACGTTGCCCAGCCAGGCACTGATCCAGTAACCCCACGCGGACGAGAAACCCATGTAGTCACCGAACCCGGCCTTGGCATAGGCGTACACCCCGGAATCCAGTTCGGGTTTGCGATTGGCCAGCGTCTGGAACACGAAGGCCAGGGTCAGCATGCCCACGGCAGTGATGGCCCAACCGATCAAGATCGCCCCGGCATCAGCCCGGGCGGCCATGTTCTGGGGCAAGGAAAAAATCCCGCCGCCAATCATCGATCCCACCACCAGCGCGATCAGCGCACTCAGGCGAAGCTTTTGCGTCGGTTGCGACATTCCTGCGTCTCCATTTTCCGCCGCGACTGTCACTGCGAGACCGTCACATAGTTGGTTTTAACTAAATAGGTAAAGCGTAATAACGTTTATCAATTAACGCCAATCTACCTCTTTTATTTATAACCATTCACTCTAGCGCCGTCGGTCATAAATAGCGGTTTCCTCGGCAGATCCTAATAAATCAATACCATTGAAAAATCGGGAACCGATACTTGCCAAAACACAAAAACGAACTAGCGTCTAGACTTCAAACGGTACGCGTTATTGATTCAACCTCCAGCCGAGGCCTCTGGAAAGGGCTTTACCGGTAGTAGCCTTATGCCTAACAAAGTTTCAAAAGTCTTTGATTAACAATGAAATATGCCCATGCATTGATCTAAGTCAGATGATTGAACAGCTAATAAACTTAACCTGTTTTCTCTCATTCTCCTGCATTGGAGTCATGCAATGACTGAATCCCCCGGAAAACTGAAACTCGGTGCACCGGTTGCGCTGGTTGTCGGCTCGATGATTGGTGGCGGGATTTTTTCCTTGCCCCAGAATATGGCCGCCAGTGCCGATGTCGGTGCCGTGCTGATCGGCTGGGCCATCACCGCCGTCGGCATGCTGACACTCGCTTTTGTCTTCCAGACGCTCGCTAACCGAAAACCTGATCTGGACGGCGGTGTCTACGCCTACGCCAAGGCCGGTTTCGGCGACTACATGGGTTTCTCGTCCGCGTGGGGTTACTGGATCAGTGCCTGGCTGGGCAACGTCGGTTACTTCGTTCTGCTGTTCAGCACCCTTGGTTACTTTTTCCGATCTTCGGCGAAGGCAACACCGTGGCCGCCGTCATAGGCGCGTCGGTGCTGCTCTGGGCCGTGCATTTCCTGGTGCTGCGCGGGATCAAGGAAGCGGCGTTCATCAACCTGGTGACCACTGTCGCCAAGGTCGTGCCGCTGCTGCTGTTTGTGTTGATCGCTGTTTTCGCATTCAAACTGGACATTTTCACGGCCGACATCTGGGGCCTGAAAAACCCGGACCTGGGCAGCGTGATGAACCAGGTGCGCAACATGATGCTGGTCACCGTGTGGGTGTTCATCGGCATCGAAGGCGCGAGCATTTTCTCGGCCCGCGCGGAAAAACGCAGCGACGTCGGTAAAGCCACCGTGATCGGTTTCATCACCGTGCTGCTGTTTCTGGTGCTGGTGAACGTGCTGTCGCTGGGCATCATGACCCAACCGGAACTGGCCAAACTGCAGAACCCGTCGATGGCCGCCGTGCTGGAACATGTGGTCGGTCCGTGGGGCGCGGTACTGATCAGTGTCGGTCTGATCATCTCGTTACTGGGAGCGCTGCTGTCGTGGGTGCTGTTGTGCGCCGAAATCATGTTCGCCGCCGCCAAGGACCACACCATGCCAGCGTTCCTGCGCAAGGAAAACGCCAAGCAAGTGCCGGTCAATGCCTTGTGGCTGACCAACGCCATGGTGCAACTGTTTCTGGTCATCACCCTGTTTTCAGCCAGCACTTACCTGTCGCTGATCTACCTCGCCACGTCAATGATCCTGGTGCCGTACTTGTGGTCGGCGGCGTACGCGCTGCTGCTGGCGGTGCGTGGCGAGAGCTATGAAAACGCCGCGGCCGAACGCCGCAAAGACCTGTTCATCGGCGCCGTCGCGTTGATTTACGCGGTCTGGCTGATCTATGCCGGCGGCGTCAAATACCTGCTGCTGTCCGCCCTGCTCTATGCCCCCGGCGCGATCCTGTTCGCCAAGGCCAAGATGGAACTCAACAAACCGGTTTTCACCAACGTCGAGAAGCTGATTTTCGCTGCAGTCATCGTGGGCGCCCTGGTGGCGGCCTATGGTCTGTATGACGGCTTCCTGACCCTGTAACACCTGATTGATTTGTCATCTGGAGGATCACTGTAATGACCACGGAAAAAGTTAAGTACGGCGTACATTCCGAAGCCGGCAAACTGCGCAAAGTCATGGTTTGCTCCCCCGGCCTGGCCCACCAGCGGCTGACCCCGAACAACTGCGACGAACTGCTTTTCGATGATGTGCTGTGGGTCGCCCAAGCCAAGCGTGACCATTTCGACTTCGTCACCAAAATGCGCGAACGCGGCGTCGACGTGCTGGAAATGCATAACCTGCTGACTGACATCGTCGCGATCCCGGAAGCGCTGGACTGGATTCTGGAACGCAAGATCACGGCCAACTCGGTCGGCCTGGGCCTGGTCCACGAAACCAGCTCGTGGCTGCGCAGCCTGGAGCCGAGAAAAATCGCTGAATTCCTGATCGGTGGCGTATCCGCCGATGACCTGCCGGACAGTTTCGGCGGCAAGACCATTCAGATGTTCCGCGAATTTCTCGGTCACTCGAGCTTCATTTTGCCGCCACTGCCCAATACCCAGTTCACCCGTGACACCACGTGCTGGATCTATGGTGGCGTAACGCTGAACCCGATGTACTGGCCAGCGCGCCGTCAGGAAACCTTGCTGACCACCGCCATCTACAAATTCCACCCACAATTCACCAACGCCGACTTCGAGATCTGGTACGGCGATCCGGATCAGGATCACGGCAGTGCCACCCTTGAAGGCGGCGACGTGATGCCGATAGGCAACGGGGTGGTATTGATCGGCATGGGCGAACGCTCGTCTCGCCAGGCCATCGGCCAACTGGCGGTGAACCTGTTCAAGAACAAAGCCGTCGAAAAAGTCATCGTCGCCGGCCTGCCGAAGTCCCGCGCAGCAATGCACCTGGACACGGTGTTCAGCTTCTGCGATCGCGACCTGGTGACGATCCCTGAAGTCGTAAACCAGATCGTCGCCTTCACCCTGCGCCCAGACGAAAGCAAACCGGGCGGCATCGACATCCGCCGTGAGGAAACCAACTTCCTCGACGCCGTGGCCAAGGCCCTCAACCTCAAAGCATTGCGCGTGGTGGAAACCGGCGGCAACAGCTTCGCCGCCGAACGCGAACAGTGGGACGACGGCAACAACGTGGTGGCCGTGGAGCCGGGCGTGGTGATCGGTTATGACCGCAACACCTACACCAACACCCTGCTGCGCAAGGCCGGTGTAGAAGTCATCACCATCAGCGCCGGCGAACTGGGGCGCGGACGTGGCGGCGGCCACTGCATGACCTGCCCGATCATTCGCGACCCTATCGACTATTAATTCCTGAGTCCTGCTTCACGCTTATCACGCGTGAAGCAGGCGGATAACCGAAACCCAAGGAGATCCATCATGGCTTTCAATATGCGCAACCGCAGCCTGCTCTCGCTGATGCACCACACCACTCGCGAGCTGCATTACCTGCTGGACCTGTCCCGGGACCTCAAACGCGCCAAGTACACCGGCACCGAGCGTCCGCACCTGCAAGGCAAGAACATCGCACTGATCTTCGAAAAAACCTCGACCCGCACCCGTTGCGCCTTCGAAGTGGCGGCCCATGACCAGGGCGCCCACGTCACCTACATCGACCCGGTGTCGTCGCAGATTGGTCACAAGGAAAGCATGAAAGACACCGCCCGCGTGCTGGGTCGGATGTTCGATGCCATCGAGTACCGTGGCTTCGAACAGGAAATCGTCGAAGAACTGGCCAAGTTCGCCGGCGTGCCGGTGTTCAACGGCCTGACCGCTGAATTCCACCCGACGCAGATGATCGCCGACACCCTGACCATGCGCGAACACAGCGACAAACCACTGCATGACATCAGCTACGCCTACCTCGGTGATGCCCGCTACAACATGGGCAATTCGCTGCTGATGATCGGCGCCAAACTGGGCATGGACGTGCGCATCGCCGCGCCGAAAGCGCTGTGGCCGCACGCTGATTTCATCGCCCAGTGCAAAGCCTTCGCCGAAGACAGCGGCGCACGCATCACCATCACCGAAAACCCGGAAGAAGCGGTCAAGGGCGTGGACTTCATCCACACCGACATCTGGGTGTCGATGGGGGAGCCGGTGGAAGCGTGGGACGAACGCATCGAGCAACTGCTGCCGTACCAGGTCAACGCGAAAATGATGAAGGCTTCGGGCAACCCGCGCGTGAAGTTCATGCACTGTTTGCCGGCATTCCATAACAGCGAAACCAAGGTAGGCAAGGACATCGCCGCGCGGTATCCGCACCTGGCCAATGGCGTCGAGGTGACTGAAGAGGTCTTCGAATCCCCGGCCAACATCGCCTTCGAGCAGGCGGAAAACCGCATGCACACCATCAAGGCGATTCTGGTGTCGGCGCTGGCGGATATCTAACGGCCCGCCCCGGTTCCCTTGTAGGAGCCGGCTTGCTGGCGATGGCATCACCGCGGTGTATTTGACAGACCGAGTCGATGCCATCGCCAGCAAGCCGGCTCCTACAGAAATACGGTTTCGACGTGGAGACCGAGTCACCTCATTCAGAAGGACTGCATTATGCGTATCGTCGTTGCTCTGGGCGGTAACGCCCTGCTCCGCCGTGGTGAACCCATGACCGCGGACAACCAACGCGCCAATATCCGGATCGCCACCGAACAGATCGCCAAGATCCATGCCGGCAACGAACTGGTCATCGCCCACGGCAACGGCCCGCAGGTCGGCCTGCTGTCGCTGCAAGCGGCGGCCTACACCTCGGTGTCGCCATACCCGCTGGACGTGCTCGGTGCCGAAACCGAAGGCATGATCGGCTACATCATCGAACAGGAACTGGGCAACCTGCTGGACTTCGAAGTGCCGTTCGCAACCCTGCTCACCCAGGTCGAAGTCGACGCCAACGACCCAGCCTTCCAGCATCCCAGCAAACCCATCGGCCCGGTGTACACCAAGGCCGAGGCAGAAAAACTCGCCGCCGAAAAAGGCTGGGCGATTGCCCCGGACGGCGACAAGTTCCGCCGCGTGGTGGCCAGCCCGAGACCGAAACGCATCTTCGAAATCCGTCCGATCAAGTGGTTGCTTGAAAAAGGCAGCATCGTGATCTGCGCCGGCGGTGGCGGCATCCCGACGATGTACGGCGCCCACGGCAAACTGCAAGGCGTGGAAGCGGTGATCGACAAGGACCTGTGCTCGGCGCTGCTGGCCGAACAGCTCGACAGTGATTTGCTGGTGATTGCCACCGACGTCAACGCCGCCTTCATCGACTTTGGCAAACCGACCCAGAAAGCCATCGCCCAGGCGCACCCGGACGAAATGGAAAAACTCGGCTTCGCCGCCGGCTCCATGGGACCCAAGGTTCAGGCAGCCTGTGAATTCGCCCGCCATACTGGAAAAACCGCAGTGATCGGTTCACTCTCGGACATCGAAGCGATCGTCCAGGGCACGGCCGGTACACGCATCAGCACGGCGAAACCTGGCATAACTTATTTGTGAGGAGAAACGGCAATGGCACAGTTCGAGCCCGGTCACTTGCACATCGAGCGCCACGCGCTGACGCCGGATGATGTCAACTACAACATTCATCTTGATTATGAAGTCAGCAAGAATCCCGCGGGGGAGAAAGGGATTCAGTTCACCCTGCATGGCAGTATTCAAGGAAAGGACGTGAAAGAGCCCTTCTTTCTGCGCAAAGAGGAAGCCTACAACTTCGCCAACAACGTGACGAAAATCGCCGAGAAGTACGGAATCCCTAAGACACACAGCCAGATCGGCTCGGTTCACAAGCATTACGATTTAATGTTTGAAGACATCCGGAAGCAGTTGGACATGAAGTCCGGCGACCCGGTAAACCTCGAGCACTTCGAATAACCCACTCTCCGCAACACCTGTTGTAGGAGCCGGCTTGCTGGCGATGGCATCGACTCGGCTTTTCAGATGCACCGGGGTGATGCCATCGCCAGCAAGCCGGCTCCTACAGGGGGGGGCTATCAGCGGATTTCACCATTCGCCCGCCCCAAGGCATACTTGCCACCTCCCGCATTCCAGAACCAAAATCGTCCCATGCGTATCCACGTCAGCTTCATCGACCGCGTCGGCATCACCCAGGAAGTCCTGGCCCTGCTCGGTGGGCGCAATCTCAATCTGGATGCGGTGGAAATGGTTCCGCCCAACGTCTACATCGACGCCCCGACCCTCAGCCCGCAAGTGCTCGAAGAGTTGCACGATGCGTTGCTCAGCGTCCGTGGCGTTCAGGCGATGACGGTGGTCGACATCCTTCCCGGCCAACGTCGGCACTTGCAGCTCGATGCCTTGCTTGCCGCCATGACCGATCCGGTACTGGCCCTGGACAGCAACGGCAACGTGCTGCTGGCCAACCCGGCATTGGTTGCCTTGTACGGGCGTGAACCGGCCGGTGAAAGCGTGGCGGATCTGTTTGCCGATCCCGCCCTGCTCGACACCCTGCTGGAACAAGGCTTTCGCCTGCCGCTGCGCGAGATCACCGTCAACGGCCAGACCCTGCTGCTGGACGCCACGCCGATCACCGACGCCGGTGCGCTGCTGACGCTGTATCAACCGAACCGCATCGGCGAACGCCTCTCGGCGCTGCATCACGACCATGCCGAAGGGTTCGATGCGCTGCTGGGCGAATCTCCGGCGATTCGCACGCTCAAGGCCCGTGCCCAACGTGTAGCGGCCCTCGATGCGCCGCTGCTGATCCAAGGCGAAACCGGCACCGGCAAAGAACTCGTCGCCCGCGCCTGTCACGCCATCAGTGCCCGGTACAGTTCACCCTTCCTGGCGCTGAACTGCGCGGCATTGCCGGAGAACCTCGCCGAAAGCGAACTGTTCGGCTACGCTCCCGGCGCCTTCACCGGCGCGCAACGAGGCGGTAAACCGGGGCTGATGGAACTGGCGAACCAGGGCACGGTATTTCTCGATGAAATCGGCGAAATGTCGCCGTACTTGCAAGCGAAACTGCTGCGTTTTTTGAACGATGGCAGCTTCCGCCGGGTAGGCGGCGATCGCGAGGTGAAGGTCAACGTGCGGATCCTTAGCGCCACGCACCGCGACCTGGAAAAAATGGTCAGCGAGGGCACGTTCCGTGAGGACCTTTTTTACCGCCTCAACGTCCTGAACGTCGAAGTTCCGCCGCTGCGCGAACGTGGCCAGGACATTTTGCTGCTGGCCCGCTATTTCATGCAGCAGGCTTGCGCGCAGATTCAGCGACCAGTGTGTCGCCTGGCACCGGGCACTTATCCGGCGCTGCTGGGCAACCGTTGGCCTGGCAACGTGCGGCAACTGCAGAACGTGATCTTCCGCGCCGCCGCGATTTGTGAAAGCAGCCTGGTGGACATCGGCGACCTCGACATCGCCGGCACCTCCGTGGCACGCCAGAGCGACAACGAAGTCGACAGCCTGGAACAGGCGATGGAAGAGTTCGAAAAAACCCTGCTGGAAAAACTCTACGTCAGCTACCCCTCGACCCGGCAACTGGCCAGCCGCCTGCAAACCTCCCACACGGCGATTGCTCATCGGTTGCGCAAGTACGGGATTCCAAACAAGCCCTGATCCTTGCTAAACCTCGACCTGTAGGAGCCGGCTTGCTGGCGATGGCGATTTCGCAGACGACATCGCCAGCAAGCCAGCGCCTACAGGTGGTGGCGCCCTCGGGTAACAGCATCTGAAAGCGACCTCCACCTGTACTGAAAGCGCTACAGCGGAACGATATCGATACACCCTCGCCTAATCACCGCTGTGCAAGGCTTTGATCCCATTACGCTTTTTTCTTCGCCTCAGCCTGTAGCGATTTCGCTACAGTTGCTCAGTTCGCTCGTTCTCCAAAAAATAATAAGACACTGATTTATAAGGAGTTATTAACGTTGGCCGCGATCTTGCTTAGTAGCCACTTATAAAGAAGGGCTTTTGCCCAAGCATTCAATCGCGTCCACCAGACGAGTCTGGCCCCCCTTAGGAGTTTCCATGAGCGAATTGCGTTTTACTGAAGATCACGAATGGCTGCGCACCGAAGCTGACGGCACTGTTACTGTCGGCATCACCGCTTTCGCGCAGAACGCCCTGGGCGATGTGGTTTTCGTACAACTGCCTGAGCTGCAGTCCTACGACAAAGGCGCAGAAGCCGCCACCGTGGAATCGGTAAAAGCCGCGAGCGGCGTGTACATGCCACTGGACGGTGAAGTGCTGGAAGTGAACCCGGCGCTGGACAGCAGCCCGGAACTGGTCAACGAAGATCCGCTGGGCGAAGGCTGGTTCTTCCGCTTCCAGCCTGCCGACGCTTCGGCTGTCGCCAAACTGCTGGATCAGGACGCCTACGACCGTCTGATCAAAGCCAACGCCGAAGCCTGAGGAGCGCTGACATGACTCAAGTAAACCTTACGACCGCCAACGAATTCATCGCGCGCCACATCGGCCCGCGCTCCGGCGATGAGCAAGCGATGCTCAACAGCCTCGGTTTCGATTCGCTGGAAGCCCTGAGCGCCAGCGTCATTCCGGAAAGCATCAAAGGCACCAGCGTCCTCGGCATGGACGACGGCCTGAGCGAAGCCGACGCCCTGGCGTTGATCAAAGGCATCGCCGCCAAGAACCAACTGTTCAAGACTTACATCGGCCAAGGCTACTACGGCACTCACACGCCGTCGCCGATCCTGCGCAACCTGCTGGAAAACCCGGCCTGGTACACCGCGTACACCCCGTATCAACCGGAAATTTCCCAGGGTCGTCTCGAAGCGCTGCTGAACTTCCAGACCCTGATCAGCGACCTGACCGGCCTGCCGATCGCCAACGCCTCGCTGCTGGACGAAGCCACCGCCGCTGCCGAAGCCATGACCTTCTGCAAACGCCTGAGCAAGAACAAGGGCAGCCACGCATTCTTCGCATCGGCTCATTGCCACCCGCAAACCCTCGACGTACTGCGCACCCGTGCCGAGCCACTGGGCATCGACGTCGTCGTCGGTGACGAGCTTGAACTGACTGACGTGACGCCGTTCTTCGGCGCCCTGCTGCAATACCCGGCAAGCAACGGTGACCTGTTCGACTACCGCGAACTGACCGAACGCTTCCATGCCGCCAACGCACTGGTGGCGGTTGCCGCTGACCTGCTGGCCCTGACCGTGTTGACCCCGCCGGGCGAATTCGGCGCTGACGTGGCCATCGGCAGCGCCCAACGCTTCGGCGTTCCGTTGGGCTTCGGTGGCCCGCACGCGGCGTACTTCTCTACCAAAGATGCGTTCAAGCGCGACATGCCGGGCCGTCTGGTCGGCGTCTCCGTGGACCGTTTCGGCAAGCCGGCCCTGCGCCTGGCCATGCAGACCCGCGAGCAACATATCCGCCGCGAGAAGGCCACCAGCAACATCTGCACCGCGCAGGTTCTGTTGGCCAACATCGCCAGCATGTACGCCGTGTATCACGGCCCGAAAGGCCTGACGCAGATCGCCAACCGCATTCATCACCTGACCGCGATCCTCGCCAAAGGCTTGAGCGCGCTGGGCCTGACCGTCGAGCAAACCAGCTTTTTCGACACCCTGACTCTGAAAACCGGTGCAGACACCGCCAAACTGCACGACAAAGCGCACGCACAGAAAATCAACCTGCGCGTCGTTGATGGCGAGCGTCTGGGCCTGTCCCTCGACGAGACCACTTCGCAAGCCGACGTTGAAACACTGTGGGCTCTGCTTGCCGACGGCAAGGCACTGCCGGACTTCGCCGCCCTCGCCGCTGCAGTGGTCAGTACCATCCCGGCCGCTCTGGTTCGCCAATCGCCGATCCTCAGCCATCCGGTGTTCAACCGTTATCACTCGGAAACCGAGCTGATGCGCTACCTGCGCAAGCTCGCCGACAAGGACCTGGCCCTGGATCGCACCATGATCCCGCTGGGTTCGTGCACCATGAAACTCAACGCCGCCAGCGAAATGATCCCGGTGACCTGGGCCGAGTTCGGTGCCCTGCACCCGTTCGCCCCGGCCGAACAAAGCGCCGGTTATCAGCAACTGACCGATGAACTGGAAGCGATGCTCTGCGCCGCCACCGGTTACGACTCGATCTCGTTGCAACCGAACGCCGGTTCGCAAGGTGAATACGCTGGTCTGCTGGCGATTCGCGCCTATCACCAGAGCCGTGGCGAAGACCGTCGCGACATCTGCCTGATCCCGTCCTCCGCCCACGGCACCAACCCCGCTACCGCCAACATGGCAGGCATGCGTGTGGTCGTGACCGCATGCGATGCCCGTGGCAACGTCGACATCGAAGACCTGCGCGCCAAGGCCATCGAGCACCGCGAACACCTCGCTGCGCTGATGATCACTTACCCGTCGACCCACGGCGTGTTCGAAGAAGGCATCCGCGAAATCTGCGGTATCGTTCATGACAACGGCGGCCAGGTGTACATCGACGGCGCCAACATGAACGCGATGGTCGGCCTCTGCGCACCGGGCAAATTCGGCGGCGACGTGTCCCACCTGAACCTGCACAAAACCTTCTGCATCCCCCACGGCGGTGGCGGCCCGGGCGTCGGCCCGATTGGCGTCAAGTCGCACCTGACGCCGTTCCTGCCGGGCCACGCCCAGATGGAACGCAAGGAAGGCGCCGTCTGCGCGGCACCGTTCGGCAGCGCGAGCATTTTGCCGATCACCTGGATGTACATTCGGATGATGGGTGGCGCGGGTCTCAAGCGCGCTTCGCAACTGGCGATCCTCAATGCCAACTACATTTCCCGTCGCCTCGAAGAGCACTATCCAGTCCTCTACACCGGCAGCAACGGCCTGGTGGCGCACGAATGCATCCTCGACCTGCGTCCATTGAAAGACAGCAGCGGCATCAGCGTCGATGACGTCGCCAAGCGCCTGATCGACTTCGGCTTCCACGCCCCGACCATGTCGTTCCCGGTGGCTGGCACCTTGATGATCGAGCCGACCGAAAGCGAATCCAAGGAAGAACTGGACCGCTTCTGCGACGCCATGATCCGCATCCGCGAAGAAATCCGCGCAGTGGAAAACGGCACCCTGGACAAGGATGACAACCCACTGAAAAACGCTCCGCACACCGCGGAGGAAATCGTTGGCGAGTGGACGCATCCGTACAGCCGCGAGCAAGCGGTGTATCCGGTCGCGTCGCTGATCGAAGGCAAGTACTGGCCACCGGTCGGTCGCGTCGACAACGTCTTCGGCGATCGCAACCTGGTTTGCGCCTGCCCGTCGATCGAAAGCTACGCTTAAACCAATGAGGGGCGGGGTCGCTCGCCCCCATTTAGCAAAATGCCACAAACCCCTGTAGGAGCTGGCTTGCTAGCGATGGCATCACCTCGGTCGAAATGATGCACCGCGTTGATGCCATCGCTAGCAAGCCAGCTCCTACAGGGACCGTGTCTAATCACAAGATTCTCGCCAATTCCTATAACAAGAAACCGGAGAACAACCATGTCGTTAAGCGTGTTCGACCTGTTCAAGATTGGCATCGGCCCCTCCAGCTCCCACACCGTCGGCCCGATGCGCGCCGCTGCGCGCTTCGCCGAAGGATTGCGCCGTGAAGGGCTGCTGGCCGCCACCACCTGCGTCAAAGTCGAGCTCTACGGCTCACTCGGCGCCACCGGCAAAGGACACGGCAGCGACAAGGCTGTGTTGCTCGGCCTGGAAGGCGAACACCCGGACACTGTGAATACCGAAACCGTCGCTGCCCGCCTGCAAGACATCCGCGGCAACGGTCGCTTGAACCTGCTCGGCGAACACAGCATTGCGTTCAACGAAAAAGAACACCTGGCAATGATCCGCAAACCGTTGGCCTATCACCCCAACGGCATGATCTTTCGCGCATTCGACGCCGCAGGTCTGCAGATCCGCAGCCGCGAGTACTACTCGGTCGGCGGCGGCTTCGTGGTCGATGAAGACGCCGCCGGCGCCGATCGCATCGTCGAGGACGCCACGCCGCTGACCTTCCCGTTCAAAAGCGCCAAGGACCTGCTCGGTCATTGCACCACTTATGGCTTGTCGATCAGCCAGGTGATGCTGACCAACGAAAGTGCCTGGCGCCCGGAAGCGGAAACCCGCGCCGGTCTGCTGAAAATCTGGCAAGTGATGCAGGATTGCGTCGACGCCGGTTGCAGGAACGAAGGCATCCTGCCGGGCGGCTTGAAGGTCAAACGCCGGGCGGCAGCGCTGCATCGGCAACTGTGCAAGAACCCTGAATCGTCGTTGCGCGATCCGCTGTCGGTGCTGGACTGGGTCAACCTGTACGCCTTGGCGGTCAACGAGGAAAACGCTAACGGCGGACGCGTGGTTACCGCGCCCACCAATGGTGCAGCGGGCATCGTCCCGGCGGTTTTGCATTACTACATGCGCTTCATCCCCGGCGCCAACGAAGACGGTGTCGTACGTTTTCTGCTGACGGCCGCCGCCATCGGCATTCTCTACAAAGAGAACGCCTCGATCTCCGGCGCCGAAGTCGGCTGTCAGGGTGAGGTCGGCGTGGCCTGCTCGATGGCGGCAGGAGCCCTCTGCGAAGTACTGGGCGGCACTGTGCAGCAAGTGGAAAACGCCGCCGAAATCGGCATGGAACACAACCTCGGCCTGACCTGCGACCCGATCGGCGGGCTGGTGCAGGTGCCCTGCATCGAACGCAACGCCATGGGTTCGGTGAAAGCCATCAATGCGGTGCGCATGGCCCTGCGCGGCGACGGTCAACACTTCGTCTCCCTCGACAAGGTCATCCGCACCATGCGCCAGACTGGCGCCGACATGAAAAGTAAATACAAGGAAACCGCCCGTGGCGGTTTGGCGGTCAACATTATCGAGTGCTGATGCACGCTCATTGCATCTGCACACTTTTTCAGGAGCTGGATATGTCCACCGAACAACTGTTGAAAACCCCGTTGCACGCACTGCACATCGAACTCGGCGCCCGCATGGTGCCGTTTGCCGGCTACGACATGCCGGTGCAATACCCGCTGGGCGTAATGAAAGAGCACCAACACACCCGTGATCAGGCCGGGCTGTTCGACGTTTCGCACATGGGCCAGATCCGCCTGACCGGCGCCAATGCCGCCAAGGCCCTGGAAACCCTGGTACCGGTGGACATCATCGACCTGCCGGTGGGCATGCAACGCTACGCCATGTTCACCAACGAGACCGGCGGCATCCTCGACGACCTGATGGTCGCCAACCTCGGCAACGACGAATTGTTCCTGGTGGTCAACGCGGCCTGCAAGGATCAGGACCTGGCCCATCTGCGTCAGCACATCGGTGATCAGTGCACCATCGAGCCGCTGTTTGAAGAGCGCGCGTTGCTGGCGTTGCAAGGTCCGGCGGCAGTCACCGTGCTCGCACGCCTGGCGCCTGAAGTGGCGAAGATGACTTTCATGCAGTTCGCCCGGGTGAAACTGCTGGGTGTGGACTGCTTTGTCAGCCGCTCCGGCTACACCGGTGAAGACGGTTTCGAAATCTCCGTGCCGGCCGCCAACGCCGAAGCCCTGGCTCGTGCCCTGCTGGCCGAACCGGAAGTCGCGGCCATTGGCCTTGGCGCTCGCGACTCGCTGCGCCTGGAAGCCGGTTTGTGCCTCTACGGCCACGACATGAACACCGAGACCACCCCGATCGAAGCGAGCCTGCTGTGGGCCATATCCAAGCCACGTCGCGCTGATGGCGCACGGGCTGGCGGCTTCCCTGGCGCAGAGACTGTGTTCGCTCAACAGCAAGCCGGTGTCAGCCGCAAGCGCGCAGGCCTGTTGCCGCAGGAACGCACCCCCGTGCGCGAGGGTGCAGAAATCGTCAATGAAGCGGGCGACATCATCGGCACCGTGTGCAGCGGCGGGTTCGGCCCGACCCTGGGCGGCCCTTTGGCCATGGGTTACCTCGACAGCGCCTACATCGCCATCGATACACCAGTGTTCGCGATCGTTCGTGGGAAAAAGGTGCCTATGCTTGTAAGCAAAATGCCATTTGTTCCACAACGCTACTATCGTGGCTGATTGACTGTTTCTATAAGTAACGCGGTTGCGTTAACAGTGCACTAATGTGTAACGCAACCGCCATAAAACAGTGCATGTCTTTGACTGTAAGCTTCGTTTATGAACTTTGCTTATAACGATCGAAAACAATTGAACACCTCTATCGCATAAGCCAGCACTAGTTGGCATGAGAATGCCACCAACGCGAGCAAAACCGGGCCTCTCACAGGGCTTGTTTTTTCTCCCGTAGTTGGCGTAGAGTTTGTTCACTGTGTTTGCATGGGTCGCTTGGAATCGTGACCTGGGCAGTAGCCTACAAGTTAGCTACATCCCGTTCGACGTCTTCTTACTCTCCTGCAACCAGCCCCAGTACTCTTTCATGAGAAAGAGACTGTCATTAATTTTTGCGTCAAAGGAAATAAGAAATGTCCCAACGTCAGAGCGGTACCGTCAAGTGGTTTAACGACGAGAAAGGTTTTGGTTTTATCACTCCAGAAAGCGGTCCGGATCTGTTCGTGCATTTCCGCGCTATTCAGGGCAACGGCTTCAAGAGCCTGAAAGAAGGCCAGAAAGTGACCTTTATCGCCGTGCAAGGCCAGAAAGGCATGCAGGCTGACGAAGTACAAGCAGAAGCCTAACCTTCTGTTACGAAAAAGCCCCTGATGCTGACATCAGGGGCTTTTTTGTGCGCGTAAATCCGTAAAATGGCTTCTTTTTTCGTCGAGAGCCCTGCCATGTCGAAACACCTGCTCAAACCTCAGGGCGACTTTCCCGCCGCGACCCTCGGTCGTCGCCTGGCAGCGATGTTCTATGACTTCCTGTTGTGCACCGCCCTGCTGATCGTCACCAGCGGCGTTTACAAGATGATCCAGATGGCGATCATCGGCGAAGACAAAATGCGCACCCTGACCGAAGCCGGTGCGCTGGACGGTGATCCGTTGCTGTCGACGGTGTTGTTGTTCGTGCTGTTCGGCTTCTTTGCCAAGTTCTGGACCTGGTCCGGTCAGACCTTGGGCATGCAAGTGTGGTGCATCCGTGTGCAGAACGCCGACGGCTCGTCCATCAGCCTGTGGCAGGCGCTGCTGCGCTTTGTGGTGTCGATCGCTTCGTTGCTGTGTGTGGGCCTTGGTTTCATCTGGTCGCTGTTCGATAAACAGAAGCGCAGCTGGCATGACATGTATTCCAATACCCAGCTTGTTCGCATTCCAAAGAAAACCAAGTAATCCCGGAACGCGAAAATCAATGTGGGAGCGGGCTTGCTCGCGAAAGCGGTGTGTCAGACTGCATCTATGCTGCCTGACACACCGCTTTCGCGAGCAAGCCCGCTCCCACAGTTTTTGCGACTTGCCTGATAAATCTCAGGCGTTCCCGGCCAGCTTCATCCGTGCCGCCTGGGTGAAGTCGAGCATCCGCTTCAACGGCCGAATGGCCTGCGGGATCAGTGCCGGATCAACAAAGATCTCGTTCGTCCCTTCTTTCAAGCTCTTCAGCACGCGCTCAAGCGTATTCATCGCCATCCACGGGCAATGTGCGCAACTGCGGCACGCCGCGCCGTTACCCGCCGTTGGCGCCTCGATGAACACCTTGTCCGGGCACAACTGCTGCATCTTGTAGAAGATGCCGCGGTCGGTGGCGACGATCAGCGTCTTGTTCGGCAGGCTCTGCGCTGCCGCGATCAATTGACTGGTGGAACCGACGGCGTCCGCCAGTTCGATCACCGAAGTCGGCGATTCCGGATGCACCAGAATCACCGCATCCGGATAAAGCGCCTTCATGTCTTCGAGCTGCTTGGACTTGAACTCTTCGTGAACGATGCAGGCACCGTCCCACAGCAGCATGTCCGCGCCGGTCTTGCGCTGGATGTAGGTGCCCAAATGCTTGTCCGGGCCCCAGATGATCGTCTCGCCGTTATCCATCAGGCTTTCGACGATTTCCAGCGCACAACTTGAAGTCACGACCCAGTCCGCCCGGGCTTTGACTGCCGCCGAAGTATTGGCATACACCACGACGGTTCGTTCCGGGTGCTGATCGCAGAACGCCGAAAACTCGTCTACCGGGCAACCCAGGTCCAGCGAGCAGGTCGCTTCCAGGGTCGGCATCAGCACGCGTTTTTCAGGGTTGAGGATTTTGGCGGTTTCGCCCATGAATTTCACGCCGGCGACCACCACGGTCTTGGCCGGGTGAGCATTGCCGAAGCGGGCCATCTCCAGCGAGTCGGAGACACAGCCACCGGTTTCTTCAGCCAGGGCTTGAATGACCGGATCACAATAAAAGTGGGCAACCAGCACCGCGTCCTGAGCCTTGAGCTCGGCGGCGATGGCTGCACGGTAATAGGCCTCCTCCTCGACTGTCAGCGGTTTGGGCTGCTTGGCGTCGAGGTGGGCTTGAACCAGAAGGCGTTCGGAAATCTGCGTCATGTTCGCAAGACCTGCAGGCGCATTCGCGCGAAAGTCGAGTATACACCCGGCTCCGGACCCTTCAGGGTACCGCCGGGAAAGTGGGTATTCATCAGGCACGGACAGCGTTGAAGCTGCGCAAGGCTACAGAATATCCCGTGGATGCAAAAGATGATTCTGACCTGTGTCACGCAGTGCAGCCCCGAACGGGGTCGACCTTAAATCGCGGGCAAAAAAAAATCCGGAAATCCTCACTTGCGTGGGCCTTCCAGACTTTTAAAACTGCTACAAAAATGGTGGGTCGTGTGGGATTCGAACCTACGACCAATTGGTTAAAAGCCAACTGCTCTACCAACTGAGCTAACGACCCGCTGTGTGGTGGCGCGTATAATACTGATTTTTAACGGTTATTCAACACCTTATTTGAAATAAATCAGAAATAAGGTGTTGGGTCGCTGATTCCGGCCGCTGCGAAGCCTTCAGCACGCAGTCTGCAGCTGTCGCATTTGCCGCATGCGCGGCCATGATCGTCGGCTTGATAGCAGGAAACGGTCAGCCCGTAATTGACGCCCAGCTTCACGCCCGCCTGGACGATCTGCGCCTTGCTGAGGTTTTGCAGCGGCGCCTGGATACGGAAACCATTGCCTTCTACACCGGCCTTGGTCGCCAGATTGGCCATGCGCTCGAAGGACTCGATGAACTCGGGACGGCAATCCGGGTAACCGGAGTAATCGACGGCGTTCACGCCGATGAAGATGTCACGTGCGCCCAGCACTTCAGCCCAACCCAGCGCCAAGGACAGGAACACCGTGTTGCGCGCCGGCACGTAAGTCACCGGAATGCCCTCGCCAGCTTCCTCCGGCACGTCGATGCTGGTGTCGGTCAGTGCCGAGCCACCGATGCCGTTAAGGTTCAGACCGATCACCTTGTGTTCGACCACACCCAGATCCCGGGCAACACGCTCAGCGGCATGCAATTCGGCATGTGACCGCTGACCGTAGTCGAAACTCATGGTGTAGCAGCTGTAGCCTTCAGCACGGGCCATGGCCACGACGGTCGCCGAGTCGAGACCACCGGACAGCAAGATGACCGCACGTTTTTCAGCAGTGTTCAGTTGTTCTGTCATATCAGCGCCCCGGCTCGTCATTCCAAAGATATTTATGCAGCTGCAGTTGCAGACGCACTGGCAGGTTGTCCGCCACCACCCAATCCGCCAGGTCCCGAGCATTCAGGTCATGGTGGCTTGGCGAGAACAGCACTTCGCCGGCACGCTGGTCCAGACCGTACTGAATCAGCTTCGACACAGCCCAGTCGTAGTCTTCCCGCGAACAGATGACAAATTTCACCTGATCGTTGGGCGTGAGCAGCTCGATGTTCTCGTAGCGGTTGCGATGCGCTTCCTTCGAACCCGGGGTTTTCAGGTCGACAACGCGACTGACCCGGGAATCTACCGCCGAGATATCAAGTGCACCACTGGTTTCCAGTGACACTTCGTAACCGGCGTCGCACAACTGCTTGAGCAATGGGATGGCATTAGGTTGCGCCAGCGGCTCGCCGCCGGTGACACACACATAACGCGGGCGGAAACCGGCCACTTGCTCGAGGATATCGTCGAGCGTACGGACAGTGCCGCCAGAGAACGCATAGGCGCTGTCGCAGTATTGGCAACGCAATGGGCAACCGGTCAGGCGCACAAAAACAGTGGGCAGCCCGGCAGTCCGCGTTTCACCCTGCAACGAGTAGAAAACTTCGGTGATTCTCAATGTGTCTTGCATAGTCGCCACGGGCGTAACAGCTAAACAGGCTGTCCGCCTCCGTCAGGCACTTCAAGGAACCCCGCCAATGCGCAGATCCCAAAAAGCGTGTTTCATAAAAAGGGCGTGAATTCTAACGAAAAAACCCGCGACAAGCGCGGGTTTCTTTGAAACGGGTCTGGCAGGCTTACATGCGCTGCAGATCGCGCTGGGCCAACTGAGCGGCGGAAGTGCCCGGATATTGGGACACAACCTGCTGCAGAATGCCTTTGACCTTGTCGGGATGACCGAGGCGGCGTTCTACATCAGCCAGCTTGTAAAGCGAGTCAGGCACTTTGTTGTGCTTGGGGTACAACTGCGACACCTTGGCAAATGCTTGACCTGCACCTTGCAGATCGCCTTTGGCCAGGTTCACTTCGCCCAACCAGTACTGGGCGTTACCCGCGTACTGGCTGTTCGGGTATTTGCGCAGGAAAGCGGCAAAAGCCTGGCTGGCCTTGTCGAAATCCTTGGCCTTGATCAGGTCGAAGGCTGCATCGTAATACAGTTTTTCCTTCGCCGGATCCGCCGGCTCGCTACCCGCGGCAGGAGCTTGAGTGGCTGCCGCCCCAGCACCTGCGCCCACTGCTGCACCGGGGGCGTTCAAATTGCCACCGGAAGAAGAATTCTCAGGAGTTGCGGCTGGTGCAACGCCGGTTCCTATGCGCCGATCAAGATCCTGATATCGCTCCAGGTTTTCCTGCTTCATGCGCGCTACATCATTTTGCAGAACTTCGATGATGCCTTGTTGGCGCGAGATCTGCTCCTGCATCGATTGCAGTTGGTTGAACAGCTCGCCCTGTGCCGAGACAGGAGCCGAAACCCCTCCCCCGGCATAGGCGCCGTTCGTACCGTAACCCGCAGGCGGATAACTACTCCCGCTATTGTTATAGCCGGAGTTGTCCTCGACCACAGGAACCGCAGCCCACACCGCAAGCGGTGCAAGGCTGAGAGCCAAAACAGTTACAGCACGACGGCACGTTCGCATGACGAATTACTTACGCAGTTCGACGCGACGGTTTTGAGCCCAGGACTGCTCGTCGTTGCCGGTAGCAACTGGACGCTCTTCGCCGTAGGAAACCAGTTCCAGCTGAGCTGGGGAAACACCTTGCAGTACCAGGTAGCGTTGAACGGCTTTCGCACGACGCTCGCCCAGTGCCATGTTGTACTCACGAGTACCACGTTCGTCAGTGTTGCCTTCCAGAACAACGCGAGCGCCGTTTGCTTTCAGGTCTTTGGCGTGAACGTCCAGAGCGCGCATGGCTTCTGGCTTCAGGTCCGAGCTGTCGTATTCGAAGTAGAAGGTGGTGATTGCGCGCAGAGCAGCTTCTTCGCTCAGGGAGCCATCAACGGCACCAGTGTTAGCGCCGTAACCAGCGTTTGGATCAACAGCGCCTTCACCGGCGTTGTCGCCGCCTTTGGACGAGCAACCTACAGCTACAGCCATGGCCAGAGCCAGCGCAGCAAATTTACCAAACTTCAGCATTTCCATCGTGAAACTCCTAATGAACCCCAGTGTGTTAAGTAAAACGTGTAGCGCCGCGTCAGTTCAGGTAAGGGGACCAGGAAGGTTCTCTGACTTCGCCTTGTGCGGTAGGAAGCGGGAGCCTTACGCGCCCATTAATGGACACGAGCATCAAGACTCCCCGGCCCTGCTGGCGGGTGGCGTAGATTACCATGGTGCCGTTGGGCGCAACAGTAGGCGACTCGTCCAGAGTGCTATCAGTGAGGATTTTTACGCTGCCGCGCTGCAAATCCTGGGCCGCCACCTTGAAATTAGTGAAACCATCCTGGCGATGGATCATCACCAGGGTCTTTTCATCAGCCGAAAGCTTCGGGTTGGCGTTGTAGTTACCGATAAAGGTCACACGCTCGGCACCGCCGCCGCTAACGCTGGATTTGTAGATCTGTGGTTTGCCGCCACGGTCTGAAGTGAAGTAGAGGGTCGAACCATCCTTACCCCAGAACGGTTCGGTGTTGATGCCGGGACCGTTGGTGACGCGAGTGATCTGACGCGAACCCAGGTTCATCACATAAATGTCCGGGTTACCGTCTTTCGACAGCACGAACGCCAGGCGATTGCCATCCGGCGACCAGGCTGGTGCGCCGTTCAGGCCTTCGAAGTTGGTGATCTGCTCACGGCGACCGGTGTCGATGTTCTGCATGAAAATACGCGGACGCTTCTGCTCGAACGACACATAAGCGATGCGCTTGCCATCCGGTGCGAAACGCGGCGACAGGATCGGCTCGCGCGATTGCAGCAGGGTCACGGCGCGGGCACCGTCATAATCCGAACGTTGCAGTGTGTAGCGCGTGTTCTTCTCGGAGAAACGCTCTGCAGTCACGTACAGCAGACGAGTCGAAAACGCACCTTTGATGCCGGTGAGTTTTTCGAACGACTGGTCCGCAATGTAGTGCGACATGTCGCGCAGTTGATCAACGCTGCCCGACACGCTGCCGGTCAGCACTTGCTGTTCGGTAGCGACGTTGAACAAAGCGTATTGAACCTGCAGGCGACCGCCCGCCGGAGCAATGCTGCCGACCATGACGTACTGAGCGCCCAGCGCCTTGAAGTCACGGTAGATGATTTCGCTGGCCTGGCTCGGCTGGCTGATCATGTTCTGCTTTGGAATCGGCGAGTAGTAACCCGAGTTGCGCAGGTCGTTACCGATAATTTCAGCCATGTCGTCCGGCAGCACGCTACCGCCCTGGTTACCGAACGGTACAACGGCGATCGGGGTAGCCCGATCGCTGCCGCTGGTGACCAGAATGTTTTTCTCATCTGCCATCGCCATCCCTGCCATGCAGCAGATAGCGACCAGCATTCCTCGGAGAAGGTTTCTCACTGGGCTAAGTCCTCAGGTGTGAATGTCATCTTGAATGAACGATATGGAGCGAAATCACTCGACTTCATTCCCTGCATTTCTGTCAAACGTCCAATATTCTTGACCGCCGCTACAGCCGAAGCGTCAAAAGGACCATCGCCGCTGGACTTGGATACGCTGACCGAAGTCACCGTACCGTCCGGCAACATGCCGATTTGCAACACGACCGTCATGCCTTTGCGCGCCGAAGGAGGACGAGTCCAGCCTTCTGCTGCACGCACACGAATCAGGTCATCGAAACTGCCGGCGACTTCGTCACCCTGCTCATCCGCCAAGGCCTGCTGACGCTCTGGCGTGTCGGAAAGCAAATCTGCCAGGGCCTGAGCCTTTTTCTCTTCGGCGGATTTACGTGCCGCTTCCTGCGATTTCTTTTTCGCAGCATCGGCAGCAGCTTTCTTCTTCGCGTCTTCGACGATCTTCTTCTTGGCTTCTTCCGCGGCCGCTTTCTTGGCCTCTTCTTCAGCCGCTTTCTTGGCTTCTTCTTCAGACTTCTTCTTGGCTATATCAGCCAATTGTTTCTCTTCAGCTTTTTTGGCTTCGGCGGTCTTCTTCGCTTCATCGGCTTTTTTGGCTTCATCAGCCTTTTTAGCCTCTTCCGCTTTCTTGGTCTCGTCGGCCTTCTTGGATTCTTCGGCTTTTTGAGCCGCGTCTTCCTTCTTTTGTTCCGCGGCTTTGATCGCTTCCTGCTCGATCAACTTCTGCTCCATCTGCTCGACTTCGGTCTGGCGCGCGGCGGATTTCTTCGCCTCACCCGCAATCTTCTGATTGGTCTGGGTGGTCGCCTGACTTTTCGACTTCAGTTGGTACAGGGTTGCCTGGACAATCGGCTTGGCCGGCGGGAGCTCCGGTGTGAAGGCGAAACTGACGAACAGCATGCCGAAAACCAGCACGTGCAAGACAATCGCCCAGACACTAGGCCAGAAGTAGCTTTCCGAGGCTGTTGGCTCTCGCTGTTGCTGCATCAGGGCGCCTCGGTAATCAAGCCAACGTTACCGACTCCGGCTTTCTGCAACCCGCCCATCGCGCCCATGACGGAACCGTAATCAACGGTCTTGTCGCCGCGGATGAACACTTGGGTACGCTTGCCGCCTTCAGTACCGGCGCGAATGATCTTGGTCACGGCGTCAGTCATTTGCGGCAAGGTCATTGCCTTGTCCTGCTGCTTTTGCGTGTCGACTTCGCTGCCAAGGTTCCAGTAGTAGGTCTTGTCAGCCTTGATCGAAATGGTCAGGACCTGGGTGTTGTTGTCCTGCGGCAAGGCTTCGCTGGAAACCTTGGGCAGATCAACTTTCACGCCCTGATTGAGCATCGGCGCGGTCACCATGAAGATGACCAGCAGTACCAGCATCACGTCGATGTAAGGCACCACGTTCATCTCGGCGACCGGCTTGCGCTTTTTGCGAGCTCGAGCGATTAAAGCCATTGGAAATTACCTGCTTATTCTTCGCTGGTGTGCACTTTGCGGTGCAGGATCGCCTGGAATTCATCGGCGAAGGTGTAGTAACGGCTGATCAGCGTTTCGCTGCGAGCGGCAAAACGGTTGTAGGCGATAACGGCCGGGATGGCTGCGAACAGACCGATCGCGGTGGCAATCAGTGCCTCGGCAATACCTGGAGCCACAGTGGCCAGGGTCGCTTGCTGGGCAGTCGCCAGACCACGGAAGGAGTTCATGATGCCCCAGACCGTACCGAACAGACCGATGTACGGGCTGACGGAGCCGACAGTGGCGAGGAACGGCAGGCTTTGCTCGAGCTTTTCTTCTTCGCGGGAAATGGCTACGCGCATGGCACGGGCAACGCCTTCCATGACCGCTTCCGGGTCAACGCCTGGCTGCTGGCGCAGACGGGAGAATTCCTTGAAACCGGCACGGAAGATCTGCTCTACGCCCGAATCCGGATCAGGATTGCTGCCAGCCTGACGGTAGAGTTTGGACAGGTCGATGCCCGACCAGAAGCGCTCTTCAAAGCTCTCCAGGGCACGTCGACCGGCGCGCAGCAAGTTGCTGCGCTGAAAGATCATGATCCATGAGGTCACCGATGCGGCTACCAGGATCAGCATTACCAGTTGCACCACGATACTGGCATTGCTGACCAGGCTCCACATGGAGGAATGGTCGACGACGTTAGCTTCCACGCTTTATCTCCTGCTTTGAGTGTGTACCCGCGCCGCTCACGTCGGCAAAGGCCGCACGTAGAGCTTCGGGAATGGCCCGGGGTTTTAAACTTTCAGTGCGCACACAGGCCACCAAAAACTGCCCTTCGCAGAGCAGCGCATTATCCGTGGCTCGCCTGACCTGCTGTTTGAAGCGCAGGCTGACACGGTTCAATTCGATTACTTCAGCGCTTACCAGGAGTTCGTCGTCCAGTCGCGCCGGCGCGTGATAACGCGCTTCGCTGGAATGCACGACAAACAACAGGTCCTCCCCTGCCAGCTGGGATTGGGCAAAGCCCAGCTCCCGGAGCCGCTCGGTTCGAGCCCGTTCCATAAACTTGAGGTAATTAACGTAATACACGATGCCGCCCGCATCGGTGTCCTCGTAATAAACGCGACAACGAAGTGCGAAAGGCTCAAGCCCGTTTTGCGCGCGCATACTCTAGTGCTTACTCCTCAGGTTGCCAATCCGGCCAGGCAACTGTTTTTCATTGATTCACGGCTTTCAGGCAAAACCACGGTCCTAGGACAGCACAATGCCCGAAAAATCTGCCCGCAAATGTTAATTAATCGTCCACGGCATCGAGGAACTCGTCTACCACGGGCATCTCGCCCAATCGTGACGGAATATTTAAACCGAAATGCAGATAGGCATGCCGAGTGACCACCCGCCCCCGCGGTGTGCGCATGATGTAGCCCTGCTGGATCAGGTACGGCTCCAGCACGTCTTCAATGGTGTGGCGCTCTTCGCTGATCGCGGCAGCCAGACTGTCGACGCCGACCGGTCCACCGTCGAACTTCTCGATCATGGTCAACAGCAAACGTCGATCCTGGTGGTCGAAGCCACGCTCATCGACATCCAGAAGATTCAAGGCAAGGTCGGCAATCGGTTTAGTGATGTGGCCCTTGGCGCGAACTTCAGCGAAATCGCGCACCCGACGTAACAAACGGTTGGCAATCCGCGGCGTACCACGGGCACGGCGCGCGATTTCGAAGGCGCCTTCCGGATCCAGCGGCAAACCGAGGATGTTCGCCGAGCGGCTGACAATCGTCGCCAGATCAGCCGTGCTGTAGAACTCGAGGCGCTGGACGATGCCGAAACGGTCACGCAACGGATTGGTCAGCATGCCGGCGCGAGTCGTCGCCCCCACCAGCGTGAACGGTGGCAAATCCAGTTTGATCGAACGCGCAGCCGGCCCTTCGCCAATCATGATGTCGAGCTGGAAATCTTCCATGGCCGGGTACAGCACTTCTTCGACAATCGGCGACAACCGATGGATTTCGTCAATGAACAGCACGTCGTGAGGTTCAAGGTTGGTCAGCAGCGCGGCCAGGTCACCGGGACGCTCGAGGACCGGGCCGGAGGTGCTTTTGATCGACACGCCCATCTCTTGGGCGATGATGTTGGCCAAGGTGGTTTTACCCAGGCCAGGCGGGCCGAAGATCAGCGTGTGGTCCAGGGATTCGTTACGTCCACGGGCAGCCTGGATGAACAGCTCCATTTGCTCGCGAACGGTCGGCTGACCAATGTATTCGGCCAGACTGACAGGACGAATCGCCCGGTCCTGGACTTCCTCGCGGTCGCGAGGGCCAGGCGTGGCGGCTATCAGACGATCAGCTTCAATCACTTAGATCATTCCCTTCAGGGCACGACGAATCATGTCTTCACTGCTCAAACCTTTCTCCTTGATCGCGGAAATAGCCTTGCTGGCCTCCTGCGGTTTGTAGCCCAGGGAGATCAGCGCGCTGACCGCGTCATTTTCGGCGGTCGCGACCGGATGCGGCGCATCTGGCCCACCGGGCTGGTTTGGCACCAACGCGAACATCGCCGGTACGGTTTCCCAGGCTTTGAAGCGATCCTTGAGTTCCACCAGCAGACGCTCGGCCGTCTTCTTGCCCACGCCCGGCACCTTGGTCAGCGCCGAGGTGTCCTGGGATTGCACGCAACGTACCAGTTCATCGACTTCCAGGCTCGACATCAAGGCCAGCGCCAGTTTCGGCCCCACACCATTGAGACGGATCAACTCACGAAAAAAGTCTCGCTCACGCTTGCTGGCGAAGCCATAGAGTAACTGCGCGTCTTCGCGTACGACCAAATGGGTGTGCAGCGTCAGCGGTTCACCGACCGACGGCAAGCGATACAGCGTAGTCATGGGCACTTCAAGCTCATACCCCAGACCGTTTACATCCAGAATCAGGTGCGGCGGCTGTTTCTCAGCCAGTGTGCCGCGCAAGCGTCCAATCACGTTTCAGATCCTTGAGCGTTGGCCAGACCGGTGCTGGCGACTGACAGAACAAAGGTTTTGCGCCGACAACACAGGCGCAAAACCCTCATTCCGTAAAAATGACTGCTGATGCTATCAGAGACGCAGGCGCCCGCCACGACTGCGTGCCGTACCCAAGCCATGAGGCAACAGGCTGGAACGGGTGTGAGCATGACAAATGGCAATGGCCAGGGCATCCGAGGCATCGATTTGCGGCTTGCTGATCAATTTCAGCATGTGCATGACCATCATCTGCACCTGCTCTTTATTGGCCGCACCGGTCCCGGTTACGGCTTGCTTGACCTGAGTTGCGGTGTATTCGGCGATTTCGAGGTTTTCTTCGGCGCCGGCAACGATTGCCGCACCGCGCGCCTGGCCGAGTTTCAACGCGGAGTCGGCGTTGCGTGCCATGAACACCTTTTCGATGCCCATGGTGACCGGGCCGTAGGTCTGGATGACCTCCCGCACGCCGCGATAGACGATTTGCAAACGCTCATGCAGTTCGCCGGAACCGGTGCGAATGCAGCCCGACGCCACGTACACGCAGCCACGCCCGGTATCGCGTACCACGCCGTAACCGGTAATGCGCGAACCGGGGTCGATACCAAGAATTAAAGTCATAACGCCTGCAGCTTAAAAGGGTGAGGCCTGCAGATCACACATTACGCGAAGGCAACCCGACCTGTAGGAGCCGGCTCGCTGGCGATGGCGGCCTTAAGGCAGTTCAAGACTTGAGGACCTCATCGCCAGCAAGCCGGCTCCTACAGATTTTGTGACCCCTTAACCGAGCTGTGCGACCACTGCTTCAGGGATATCCGCATTGGAATAGACGTTCTGCACATCATCCAGGTCTTCAAGCATGTCGATCAGCTTGAGGATTTTCTCGGCGCCTTCCAGGTCCAGTTCGGCACTGGTGGTCGGCAGCATCACGATTTCCGCATCATCACCTTTGAAACCGGCCGCTTCCAATGCGTTACGCACGGAGTAGAACCCGGCGAACGAGGTGAACACGTCGATGGAGCCATCTTCGTTGGTGACCACATCATCAGCGTCCGCTTCCATGGCCGCTTCGATCAAGGCGTCCTCATCAACGCCCGGCGCGAAGGAAATCTGCCCCTTGCGCTCGAACAGATAGGCCACCGAACCGTCGGTACCCAGGTTGCCGCCGCACTTGCTGAACGCATGGCGAACAGCTGCTGCGGTGCGATTGCGGTTGTCGGTCATGCACTCGACCATCACCGCCACGCCACCCGGGCCGTAGCCTTCGTAGCTCAGTTCGACCATGTCGTCGGTGTCGGCAGCACCGGCACCGCGGGCCACCGCGCGATCGATGATGTCGCGACTCATGTTCGCACCCAGCGCCTTGTCCAGCGCCAGACGCAGACGCGGATTGGAGCCCGGATCACCGCCGCCCTGACGGGCCGCAACGGTCAGCTCACGAATCCACTTGGTGAAAATCTTGCCCTTCTTGGCATCCTGACGTTCTTTGCGGTGCTTGATGTTCGCCCACTTGGAATGACCCGCCATAACTCGCTCCGAATTTTCTTTGAAACGTTGCCCGCTGTGCACGATGCACCAGCCAGCAATACAAAAATCTCGACCTAAAGAAAAGGCGCATCCGGGAAGGATGCGCCTTTGCGGTCAGCCTTACTCAGCTTTTGGCGTTTCGCGCAGACGAATGTGCAGTTCGCGCAATGCCTTGGCATCTACAGCACCCGGTGCCTGAGTCATGACGTCAGCCGCGCTCTGGGTTTTCGGGAATGCGATCACTTCACGGATCGACTGGGCGCCCGTCATCAGCATCACCAGTCGGTCCAGACCGAAGGCCAGGCCACCGTGTGGCGGCGCACCGTACTTCAGCGCATCGAGCAGGAAGCCGAACTTCTCTTCCTGTTCCGCTTCATCGATACCCAACAGTCGGAACACGGTCTGCTGCATTTCCTTGCGGTGGATACGGATCGAACCGCCACCCAGCTCGGTACCGTTCAGAACCATGTCGTAGGCACGCGACAGCGCGGTCGCCGGGTTGGCTTCCAGCTCTTGCGGGGTGCATTTCGGCGCGGTGAACGGGTGGTGCAAGGCAGTGAAGCTGCCGTCGTCGTTTTCTTCGAACATCGGGAAGTCGACGACCCACATTGGCGCCCACTTGCAGGTCAGCAGGTCCAGGTCGTTGCCGACCTTGATCCGCAACGCGCCCAGGGCTTCGCTGACGATCTTGGCCTTGTCAGCGCCGAAGAACACGATGTCGCCATCGACCGCACCCACGCGATCGAGGATCACGTTGAGGTTGGCTTCAGGGATGTTCTTGACGATTGGCGACTGCAGGCCTTCAACGCCTTTGGCGCGCTCGTTGACCTTGATGTACGCCAGGCCCTTGGCACCGTAGATGCCGACGAACTTGGTGTAATCGTCGATCTGCTTGCGCGGCATGCTCGCTGCGCCCGGAACGCGCAAGGCGGCAACACGGCATTTCGGATCGTTGGCAGGACCGCTGAAGACCTTGAAGTCGACTTCTTTGAGCTGGTCGGCAACGTCCACCAGTTCCAGCGGGTTACGCAGGTCCGGCTTGTCGGAACCGTAACGACGCATGGCTTCTTCGAAGGTCATGTGCGGGAAGTCGCCGAATTCCAGATCCAGCACTTCCTTGAACAGGTTGCGGATCATGCCTTCGGTGAGGCCCATGATGTCTTTTTCATCGAGGAAGCTGGTTTCGATGTCGATCTGGGTGAATTCAGGCTGACGGTCGGCACGCAGGTCTTCGTCGCGGAAGCATTTGGCGATCTGGTAGTAACGGTCGAAGCCGGCCACCATCAGCAATTGCTTGAACAGCTGCGGCGATTGCGGCAGGGCGAAGAACGAACCGGCGTGAGTACGGCTCGGCACCAGGTAGTCGCGTGCGCCTTCAGGCGTGGCACGGGTCAGGATCGGCGTCTCGACGTCGAGGAAGCCGTTCTCGTCCAGATAGCGGCGGATGCTGGTGGTCATGCGCGAACGCAGACGCAGCTTCTCGGCCATTTCCGGGCGACGCAGATCAAGGAAGCGATAACGCAGGCGGGTTTCTTCGCCGACGTCGGAGAACTCGTTCAGTGGGAACGGCGGGGTTTCCGACTCGTTCAGCACTTCCAGCTCGTAGCCCAGGACTTCGATCATGCCCGAAGCCATGTTGGCGTTCGTGGCACCGGCCGGACGCAGGCGGACCTTGCCGGTGATCTTCACGACGTACTCGCTGCGCACGCGATCGGCGGCGGCGAAGCTATCGGCGCGGTCCGGGTCGAACACCACCTGGGCCAGACCGTCACGATCACGGATATCGAGGAAAATCACCCCACCGTGGTCACGGCGACGGTGAACCCATCCGCAAAGGGTAATTTCCTGGCCTTCCAGGCTTTCGTTCAGTTGGCCGCAATAATGGCTGCGCATCATGGTAGTGGTTTCACTTCTCGTAATTCGAAATTCGGTTGGAGGCCTTGCATTCGGGATGACGCAAGAGCTCGCACGTGTCGTTCAACTCAGGTTCCAGACCCTAGTCGGCTTTGTCGCCGCCGGCCAGATTCTTCTTGGAACCGGTCTTGAAATCGGTTTCGTACCAGCCGGTGCCACTGAGGCGGAAGCCCGGCATGGACAGCATCTTCTTGAGCTCTGGCGCCTGGCAGGCAGGGCAGTCGACCAGCGGTGCTGCGCTGATCTTTTGAATGGCTTCCAACTGATGACCACAGGAAGCACATTGATAGTCGTACATCGGCATGGGGGTTGTCTCGGCGATCAGATTGCTACCGCGCACGCTGGGTTTTGCGGCAAAGAGCGGGATTATATCCATTAAATGCAGCCTGTGCAGCCGTAAGACTGCACAGACCGACACTCGAGGCCATTCCACTGCCACGGCTACGCCATGACGACGCAACTCCCCTCCTTCAGGCTGTGCACAACGCAAACCACCCGTACCAGCCCACTGAAGTTCTTCACCCCGCCGTGCCGCAAATGCACTTCGCGATCCACCTGGGACAGCAGGGCACTGACCGAGCAGCAATTGATCCTGGCCATTTCTGCCAAAATATTCCAATACACCTGCTCGAGTCGCAAGCAGGTGGCAAAGCCATTCAAACGTACCGAGCGTGATAATGGCCGAGCCAGGCCCATGTCGAATTCACTGACAAACGGATCGATCCTTACTTCCTTGAACGGACCCAGCCTCCCCTCGTTTAACCTGCTTTCATAAACCATCCGTTGACACTCCTTTGCCATCCCTGGTTTCTATAAGAGCCATGTTGCGGGTCTTATAAAAGCGCAGGCGCAAAGTTATATCCAGATGACTTTATGACCATCAACGTAGGATAAGCCAACAACTGAAGGCGGATCATGGAGACCGTCCTAGTCAGGACAACGTCCTACACGATCGGGGGCAAGATCCTTCAACGAACAGGCTCCGAAGGACAGGGCGCGAACGACACCGGGCAGCGTCATCCGCGCACCGGCAGCGTTACTGGTCCAGCAATGAACGCAACATCCACGCGGTTTTCTCGTGAACCTGCATGCGCTGGGTCAGCAAGTCCGCCGTTGGCTCGTCGCTGACTTTGTCGAGCAAGGGAAAGATCCCGCGCGCAGTCCGCGTGACGGCTTCCTGCCCTTCGACAAGTTGCTTGATCATGTCTTCTGCGCTTGGCACGCCCGACTCCTCCTTAATAGAAGAAAGGCGCGCATAAATCGAGTAGGCGCCCGGAGCAGGAAAACCGAGCGCACGAATTCGTTCGGCAATCGAATCGACCGCCAGGGCCAACTCGTTGTATTGCTCCTCGAACATCAGGTGCAGGGTCCGGAACATGGGACCGGTGACATTCCAATGGAAGTTATGGGTTTTCAAATAAAGTACATAAGTGTCCGACAGCAGACGCGAAAGTCCGTCGACGATGGACTTGCGGTCCTCTTCACTGATACCGATATCGATTGCCATGTTTTTCCCCTAAAGGTGATGAATTTCATCCGACAGGTGCAGGACCACTCTAGCAAGCCTGTCGCGCAACCGCAGCCCGGATAGCCCCCGAGACCTGCGACAAATCGCCTCCGATGCACCGCTGGACTCCCTGATTTGAGTAGCTGCAAGCTTTGCTGTTAAATAGACGGTGTGTCGCTGGCGCCTATTTTTTCGGGGCGCTGCGCATAGGCTGATACCGGGTGCGTGCCCAACGCCTCTTATAGTTCTGAAGCGAACCGCACCCCCATCAGCTCTTCCTTGCGATCCGTCTTAACGTGAGTTAATCAAAATGTTGAAAATCGTCCACCTGCTAATGGGCGCAGCAGCCCTGCTGCTGTCCTTCATCCCTAGCCTGCGATCCGAAGCTGTTCCTTACCTGCAACAACCCGATGCGCTGTACCTGGCCTTTTTCGGCCTGCTCAATCTCACCCTCGCACCTGTCATTCCGTACTGGAACAAAGGTCCGCGTCATCAACTGCAAAACCTGGTCAGCGCCCTGCTGGTTCTGACTGTTGTTCTGCAAACGCTGACGCTGCTGGCGCCGATGCCTGTCATCGCCGGTCAACCTGCCGTTCTGTTCAGCCTGGTGGCTGCCCTGATCGCCGTTCTTCTGCACCTGGCCATCAGTTTCTACAAATCCTCACCGGCCACCGCCTCGCCAAGCTATGACATGAGCAACCGCGATACCGGCACCGTCAAGTGGTTCAACACTTCCAAAGGCTTCGGCTTCATTTCCCGTGATTCCGGCGATGATATTTTCGTGCATTTCCGGGCCATCCGTGGCGAAGGCCATCGCGTTCTGGTCGAAGGCCAGCGCGTGGAGTTCTCCGTCATGAATCGTGACAAGGGCCTGCAAGCCGAAGACGTGATCGCCGCGTTGCCGCGACGCTGATTCAAGGCTAAAAAAAACCGCGAGCAGCCTGGCTGTTCGCGGTTTTTTATTGCCTTTTGTTTAACAAGAAACCTTGAAACAAAAGCTAGTAATGCGGCGGTGGCGCCTCTTCTTCAAAGGTTTCGAACTGACCGGCCATTTCCTCCTGCCGCTTGAGCAGGGCTGCCATTTGCAGTTGCAGGCGTTCCACCGCACGCTGTTGCGTCGCCAGCACATCGCTCAATGCCTGGATGGTGTCATCCTGAAACGCCAGCTGGCTCTCCAGATCGGTAACGCGTTCTTCCAGGCTCATGATTCAACCCTCCAGAAACGTGAAATCATCGGTCAACACCAGACGCAACCGCTCGCGAATGACCGCGATCTGCTCCGCCGTGTACGGTTTGGCCGGGTGTTTACCCCATACCGGCGCGGGCCAGGCAGCATCCTCGCGCTTACGCACAATCACATGCATGTGCAACTGACTGACAACGTTACCCAGGGCCGCGACATTCAACTTGTCCGCGTCGAACGAGTCCTTGAGCATTTCGGCCAGCGCGGTCGTTTCCTGCCACAGCTGCCGCTGATCGGCGACATCCAACTGAAATATCTCGCTGATATCATCGCGACGCGGCACCAGGATGAACCACGGGTAGTTCGAATCATTGGACAACAGCAGCCGGCTGAGCGGGAAATCCCCGATCGGTAACGTGTCTTGTTGAAGTCGTGGATCTAAAGCGAACACAGCGCGCACTCCCGGTAGCTCATCATTTTCAGCTTAGCGCCCATTCTGAGAGACGGCGCACCAAGCGACAGGACGGCAGCATACCTGCGAACGTCGCCGGCTTCACGACGTACGACTGTCGAAGCGCAGCCATCACCCACAAGACCGCTCCGACATGAGACATTTTTTGCGTGAGCGCACCATTACAGAACCGCCAGCCACGCAAAAAACACTGAAGTGACCAATAAACCAAGGCCTGTTCACGCTCTACGACAGGCAACACTGTATGAATTCAGTACAGCGATTAAGATTTTTTGCACCAAAACCGCACAGTGCGTCTACGCTCAGTGCGTCGGGCATCCGCCAAGTACTCACTGAGGGGGTGAACCGGTAACGTTTTTGGTTGTCGCGCAGTCGGCCAGGGAGGTGCAACACGATGCAAACCATGGCGTCAAGTCTCATCAAAAGGTGCTTGTAACCCCCGGTTTTATGAGGTTTTTACGGTAACAGGCAGGCGTTCAGAAAAAAAAACAGCGAATTTCTGATTTGTGCACGCTTGTTGCATTCACACTCACATCGCCTTCAAAGCGTCCGCTGGAAGTGGAAGCCTTCAAGGCAATAAAAACAGTGGCAGGATTGCCCGATGGAGATTCACACGTTTCACCAAGGACTCTTTTTACCGATGCTCAACCCCCGGAAAACAGCGTTGAAGTTGTCATTCCTATTGCATTGGGGCTGTAAATTTGCGACATCTACCAAGCCGTTTGCGACAGGGTCGTAAAGAAGCTGAAAGGTTAGATGCGCAAGTATCGCCAACATGGTCGGCGTGATATAAGTTTGCGCCGACACAAAAAGAAAGAGCCGCCCAGATAATAAAACAGGTGGGACGGCAGTACTCTTCTAAAACCAAAGGAGCAAATCACGATGCGCGTGATGAAGTGGAGCATGATCGCACTGGCAGTTGCAGCAGCAGCCAGTACTCAAGTGGCTATGGCCGCACCTTTCGTAAGTGACCAGGCTGAAGCCAAAGGTTTTGTTGAAGACAGCTCGCTGAACTTGCTGGTTCGCAACTACTACTTCAACCGTGACAACAAAGACGGCGGCCGCGACGTCAAAGACTGGACCCAAGGTCTTTGGGGTACCTACAACTCCGGTTACACCCAGGGTACTGTAGGCGTTGGTGTTGATGCATTCGGTTACCTGGCCATCAAACTGGATGGCGGCGATGGCACTTCCGGTTCGGGCAACATGAGCCGTAGCGACACCGTCAACGCCAACGGTGGCCGCGACGTCAACGACAGCCAGGGTAAAGCCGGCGCTGCCGTTAAATTCCGCGTCTCCAAAACCGAGCTGAAAGTCGGCGACATGTCCCCAAGCACTGCTCCAGTGTTTGCAGTTGGCGGTTCCCGTATCCTTCCGCAAGTTGCCAGCGGTTTCCAACTGCAAAGCAGCGAAGTCAAAGACCTTGACCTCGAAGCCGGTCACTTCTACTCGGGTTCCAGCCAGGACAAAAACGCCCGTGACGGCGGCCTGTACGCAACCTACGCTGGCGTTGAAGCCAACACCATCGACTATTTCGGTGGCAAGTACGGCATTACCGATAACCTTTCCGCATCGCTGTATGGCGCCAAGCTGGAAGACATCTGGAACCAGTACTACGCCAACGTGAACCTCACCACTCCGTTTGGTGGTGACACGTCGCTGAACACTGACTTCAACATCTACCGCACCACCGATACCGGTGACGCGAAAGCTGGTGACATCAGCAACACCGCGTTCTCGCTGGCAACCGCTCTGTCGTTCCTGAAAGCGCACACCATTACCCTGGCTTTCCAAAAGGTTAATGGCGATACCCCGTTCGACTACATCGGTATCGGCAAGAACAACCGCGGCGGCGACTCGATCTTCCTCGCCAACTCCATCCAGTACTCTGACTTCAACGCCCCTGGCGAGAAGTCTGCCCAGGTTCGTTACGACCTGAAAATGGCTGAGTACGGCGTTCCAGGTCTGAGCTTCATGACCCGTTACGTGAAAGGTTGGGACATCGACGGCACCAACACTCCAGCAGGCAGCGCTTACACCGGCCTGTACGGTGACAATGGCAAGCACAACGAAACCAACTTCGAAGCCAAGTACGTTGTTCAGTCTGGCCCGGCAAAAGACCTGTCCGTTCGCTTCCGTCAAGCTTGGCACTTTGCTAACGCCGACGAAGGTGAAGGCGACGTGAAAGAGTTCCGTGTGATCGTCGACTACCCACTGTCGATCTTGTAATCGCATTCAGTTAGTTTGCGGTAACAAAATAAAAGGCCCATCTTCGGATGGGCCTTTTTTTGTTGCCTGTTTGTCACTTACTGCACGGCAGATTCCTGAACCACACGAATCACCCGCTGTGGAAACGGGATATCGATACCGGCCGTTTTCAAACGGTCACGGGACTGCTCGTTAAACATGAACATCACGTCCCAGTAATCCGCTGTTTTCACCCATACGCGCAGGGAAACAGTGATCGAACTGTCACCGAGGGTAGAAATGACTGCCTGCGGAGCCGGTTCAGCCAGGATGCGTTCATCCTTGGCCAGATCCAGTAACACTTCACGGGCCTTCTGCAAGTCCGCTTCGTAATCCACACCTACATCAAACACAACCTTGCGGGTTGGCTGGCGGTTAGTGTTGGTGATGATGCCGTTCGACAAATTGCCGTTAGGCACGATGATGGTTTTGTTATCGCCCGTACGCAGCACGGTATGGAAGATCTGAATACTGTCGACCGTACCAGCGACCCCTTGGGCTTCGATCCAGTCACCGATACGGAAAGGACGGAACAACAGAATCAGCACGCCACCGGCGAAGTTCGCCAGGCTGCCCTGCAACGCCAGACCGATGGCTAATCCCGCCGCACCGATCGCCGCGACGAAGGAAGTCGTTTCCACGCCGATCATCGAGGCCACGCTGACGATCAGCAAAACCTTGAGAATAATATTCGCCAGGCTGCTGATAAACCCCTGCAGCGCCAGGTCGGCGTTTCGCAGCGCGAGCAAACCGCCCAGTTTCTGCGTCACTTTGTTGATCAGCCACCAGCCGATGGCCAGGGTGATGATCGCCAGCAGTACGCGGCTGCCGTATTCCATGATCATCGGAATCCAGGCTTGGGACGCCTTGACCAGGTTGTCCACTTCAGCGTTCAAGTCCATCTACATTCTCCTGATTTCCCGGCTACCCGGCACGCGAAAAAAAATTATGCGGCAGAAAAAAACCACCGGATTGAGCACAATCGAAGTGGGAGCGGCGGTGCGACGATCCGACTTGCTCGCGAAGTGGGCGTATCAGTCGATATCACTTTTGAATGACACACCGCTTTCGCGAGCAAGTCGGATCGTCGCACCGCCGCTCCCACAGGTTCCCGCCTGAACAATCAGTCGCGGAAGTTGTTGAACTGCAGCGGCATGTCGAACGTCTTGGCGCGCAGGGCCGCAATGGCTTCCTGCAAATCGTCACGCTTCTTGCCGGTGATGCGCACTTGCTCGCCCTGAATGGCCGCTTGAACCTTGAGCTTGGCGTCCTTGACGTGAGCGACGATTTTCTTCGCCAGCTCTTTGTCGATGCCTTCCTTGAGGACGGCTTCCTGCTTCATCAGCTTGCCCGACGCATAGGCATCCTTGACTTCAAGGCACTGCACGTCGATTTTGCGCTTGACCAGCGCCAGCTTGAGGATCTCAATCATCGCTTCGAGCTGGAAATCGGCTTCAGCGGTCAGGTTGACGGTCAGGTCCTTTTCCTTGAACTCGAAGCTGCCTTTGCCTTTCAGGTCATAACGACGATCGAGTTCCTTGACGGCGTTCTCGACCGCGTTGGTGACTTCGTGTTTGTCCAGTTCGGATACCACGTCGAACGACGGCATGTAATCTCTCCAATAAAGGGCGCGCTCGATCAAGATGGAGCACGCCTGGCTTGCGGTTAAAATCCGCGCTGATTATAACGGGTCTTTCCCATCATTCACTGCGAGCCTCCGATGCGCGCCTCAAACAGAGCAAAAAGCTGATGTCCACCACCTGGCATGTTCTGGGCGCCGGCAGCCTCGGCACCTTATGGGCCACGCGTCTGGCGCGGGCCGGGGTACCGGTCAGGCTGATTATTCGTGATGCGGCGCGATTACAGGCTTATCAGGCGGCGGGCGGGCTGACGCTGGTGGAGCATGGCGAAGCAACAACCTGGGACATACCGGGCGAGACTGCCGACAGCGACGAGCCGATCAATCGCCTGCTGGTGGCCTGCAAAGCCTACGACGCCGAGCAGGCCGTGGCCCGACTGGCGCCGCGTCTGGCGCCCGATGCCGAATTGATTTTGCTCCAGAACGGCCTCGGCAGTCAGGACGCCGTCGCCGCGCAGATTCCGCAGGCGCGCTGCATTTATGCGTCGAGCACCGAAGGCGCGTTTCGCGATGGCGACTGGCGCGTCGTGTTCGCCGGCCACGGCTACACCTGGCTGGGTGATGCCGGGCATCCGGTGGCGCCGATCTGGCTGGACGACGTCAGTGCCGCCGGCATTCCCCACGAGTGGAGCACCGACATTCTCACCAGGCTGTGGCGCAAACTCGCGCTCAACTGTGCGATCAATCCGCTGACGGTGCTGCACGATTGCCGTAACGGCGGCTTGCAGAACCACCACTGCGAAGTCGCCACCCTCTGCGGTGAACTGACCGAAGTGCTTGAACGCTGCGGCCAGCCGGCAGCGGCCGAGCACCTCCAGCAGGAAGTCGAGCGGGTGATTCACGCGACCGCGGCCAATTTCTCCTCTATGTACCAGGACGTCGCCAATCGACGCCGAACCGAAATCAGCTACCTGCTGGGCTACGTCTGCAAAGTTGCCTCGCGCCATCAGCTGAACCTTCCGCACCTCAACCAGTTGCAACAGCGGTTGATCACCCATCTGCACAGCCTTGGATTGCCCAGCGACTGAGCAGCGGCTACGCTGGCCACTTGTTCCTTTTCTGCGATAAAACTGATGCCATTGCGCCAGCGCCTCGAAAACCTTCCGGTCGGCCAGAAACTGCTGGCCGCCCTGCTGGTGCTGTTGACCACCGTTTTGCTGGTCGCCAACCTGACCTTCATCAGCGCCGCGTACTACATTTCCCAGGAAAGCATGGCGCCCCAGGCCTTGCAGACCATCGGCCGGCTGGTGTCCAACCCGAGCCTGGTGTCCGAGGCGTTGCAGTCGCCGCAAAGTGCCGAACGGCTGCTCAATGAGCTCAACAGTTACTCGCCATTGCGCGCAGCGGCGCTGTATGACGGCAAGGGTGAACGACTGGCGCAGCTACAAAGTGGCGATCACTTGAACCTGCCGGAGCACTTCCGCCATCTCGAATCCTGGCAAGCCACTGAATTTCGCAGCAATCAGGTGATCACCCTGCCCCGCCCCGGCACTGCGCCTGGCCACTTGTTACTGGTCGCCAGCAGCGAGTTGCCAATGGCTTTCTACACCGGGACGTTGACCGCCAGCCTCGGTATCCTGATCTTCAGTGTGTTGTTGTGGCTGGTGATCGCCCGCCAGATCAAACGCCTGATTACCCGGCCGATTCATCAGTTGGAGGAGCTGTCCCGGCAAGTGACCCGGGAAGAGAACTACGCCCTGCGCGCTTCCCGCGGCAACCACGACGAAATCGGCAGCCTGGCCGAGGCCTTCAATACCATGCTCTCGCGAATCGAGGCGCGGGAGCAGCAACTCAAACGTGCGCGTGACGATTCCCAGGCGGCTTACGATCAGGCCCAGGGGCTGGCCGAGGAAACCCGTCACACCAACCGCAAACTGGAACTTGAAGTCCAGGTGCGCAGCAAGATCGAAAAGAAACTTACCGGGTTCCAGAACTATCTCAACAGCATCATCGACTCCATGCCATCAGCGCTGATCGCCCTGGATGAGCAGCTTTACGTGACGCAATGGAATCAGGAGGCCAGCGCCCTCTCCGGCACGCGGCTGGACGAAGCGCTGAACCAGCCGATCTTCCTCGCCTTCGAACCGCTCAAGCCGTTTCTGCCGCAGCTCAAGCAGACCGTCGAGCAACACACCGTGGCGAAAATCGAGCGCGTAACCTGGTTCAAGGATGACGAACCCAAACATTACGCCCTGACTTTTTATCCGTTGATGGGCGGCGCCGGGCGCGGGGTGGTGATCCGGATCGATGACATCACCCAGCGTCTGTCCCTGGAAGAAATGATGGTGCAGTCGGAAAAAATGCTCTCGGTCGGTGGCCTCGCCGCCGGCATGGCCCACGAGATCAACAACCCGCTGGGCGCGATCCTGCATAACGTGCAGAACATTCGCCGACGCCTGTCCCCCGATCTGCCGAAGAACCTCGAGCAAGCCGAGCAAATCGGCATTGAACTGGACACGGTCAACGAGTACCTGAAAGCACGTGAAGTGCCGCAACTGCTCGACGGCATTCAGCAGGCCGGTGCCCGGGCGGCGAAGATCGTGACTCACATGCTCAGTTTCAGCCGCCGCAGCACCCGGCAAATGGCCCCGTGCGATCTGCCGGCGCTGATCGATCAGGCCGTGGAAATCGCCGGCAACGATTTCGACCTGGCGATCGGCTTCGACTTCAAGGGCCAGGCGATCATTCGCCAGTTCGATCCGGCGCTGGGCCCGGTGCCCGGCACCGCCAACGAACTCGAACAAGTGCTGCTCAACCTGCTGAAAAACGCCGCGCAAGCCATTCACCAGCGTGAAGATGACCGTGAGCCCGGGCGGATCATCCTGCGTACCAAGCTGAATCCGCCGTGGGCGGAAATCCAGGTCGAGGACAACGGCATCGGCATGAGCGAGAGTGTGCGCAAACGCACCTTCGAGCCGTTCTTCACCACCAAGGAAATTGGCCAGGGCACCGGGCTTGGGCTGTCGGTCTCGTATTTCATCATCACCAACAACCACAAGGGGCAGATGGAAGTGCAATCGACGCCGGGCCAGGGCACGTGTTTCACCTTGCGTCTGCCGTTGGCGAGCACCCCGCTCGTCTCTCAAGAACTCAATCAGCTATCGAGGTAACCATGGGCTTTCGCTTGTCGAAGATTTACACCCGCACCGGCGACAAAGGCGAAACGGGACTGGGCGACGGCCGCCGCGTGCCCAAGGACCATCCCCGGATCGAAGCCATTGGTGAAGTCGATACGTTGAACAGTCAGGTCGGCGTGCTGTTGGCCGGGTTGGCAGCGGAAAGTGGCCAATTTCCGGGGTTGAACGAAGTGATCGAGGTGTTGGCGCCTTGTCAGCATCGGTTGTTCGATCTGGGCGGAGAGCTGGCAATGCCGGTGTATCAGGCGCTGAACGCGGCAGAAATTGAACGCCTGGAAACGGCGATTGATGTGTGGAATGAAGAGCTGGGCCCGCTGGAGAATTTCATTCTGCCGGGGGGATCCGCGCTGATTGCCCAGGCTCATGTGTGCAGAAGTCTGGCACGCAGTGCCGAACGGCGGTGTCAGCAGTTGAATGCAATTGAACCGTTGGCCGGGGTTGGATTGGCGTATATCAATCGGCTGTCGGATGTGTTGTTTGTGGTGGCGCGGTTGATTGCCAAGCGCCAGGGGATTGCGGAGATTTTGTGGCAGCCGGCGGTGAAGCCAGGGGTTTAATCGGCGCAAGTCAGGTCGCCATCGCGAGCAAGCCCGCGCCTACAGATGGTTCGCGTAAACCTGTAGGAGCCGGCTTGCTGGCGAAGAGGCCGGCAGCTACACCGAAGAATCAGGCCAGAACGCCCGAATCCCCGCCACACCTTGGGCGCCTGCCGCCCAGGCTTTATCAACCTGTGCTGGTCCGACACCACCCAGCAAAAACACCGGTTTGCTGAAGCCTTCAATCAGGGTCGAAGCCTGTTCCCACCCCAACGGCAGAGCTCCCGGGTGCGTCAAGGTCGGCTGCACCGGTGACAAGGTCACAAAGTCCACGCCCATCTGCTCGGCCAGCGCCAGCTCTTCAGCGTTATGACACGACGCCGCCAACCAGCGCGACGCCGGCAGCGGACGGCCGGCAGCCGCGTATTTGCGTAGTTGTGCCGAGGTGATGTGCCAACCGGCCGACGGGAAATCGCCCAGCCACTCGAACGGCCCCTTGATCATCAACTGCGCCTTGCCGGCACACAGCCCCGCCGCGTCCACCGCCAGATCGCGGTATTTAGGGTCGTAGCCGTTGGGTGCCCGCAGCTGGATCAGCTTGATGCCACCGGCGATGGCTTTCTGAATACCACGTAGCAGGGCCGGGGTTTCCAGGTCATCGGGGGTAATCAAATACTGCGCAGGCAACCGTGCGGCGGCCACGATCGGCTGGTTGGCGGCCGGGAAATCGTAATTCAACAGATCTCGGGGCGCGACCCACTCCAAAGGCTGGCCTTCGGCGCCGTGGGGTTCGCCGGTGAAGGCCGAAACCTCCCAAACGTCCAGCAACACCTGTTTGTCCGGGTAGTCGTGTTGAACCTTGATAAGCGGTCGCGCGACATCGACGACGATGCCCAACTCTTCGTGAAGCTCACGGCCAAGCGCCGTGGTCACGGACTCGTCGGCCTCGACCTTGCCACCGGGGAACTCCCACAAACCGCCCTGATGCTGATTGTCGGCACGGCGTGCGATGAGGATCTTGCCGCTGTTATCGCGTATGACGGCAGCCGCTACATGTACTCGTTTCACTGCCCGATCTCCTCCAGACCTGCCTTTTGCCACGCCTTGAAGGCGGGCCATTGGTAGATCGTTTCGACGTAGGCTTCATCCGCCGCCGGCAATTTCACCTGATAGGTGCGCAGGCGTACGGCAATGGGTGCGAAGAAGGCATCTGCCAGGGTCGCGCCGCCAAACAGGAACGGACCGCTTTCAGTCGCGGCTGCGCGGCACTCGGCCCACAAGGCCAGCATCCGCTCGATGTCTGCCTGAACGTCAGCCGGCACCGGCGACAGCGGTGCGTCGCGGCTCAGGTCGAACGGCATGTTGCCACGCATGGCGAAGAACCCGGCGTGCATCTGCGCGCACGCCGAACGTGCCTGTGCGCGGGCGGCGACATCTTTGGGCCAGAGGCCGGCGTCAGGGAATTGTTCGGCCAGGTACTCGGCAATCGCCAGGGAATCGGCGATGGTGCCGTGTGCGGTTTTCAGCAGCGGGACTTTAACGGTCGGCGAATGCTTGAGCACACGTTCACGGGTGTCCGGCTGGTTCAGCTTGATCAGCTCTTCGGTGTACGGCGCGCCGGCCAGATCGAGGGCCAGTGCGCCGCGCAGGGACCAGGAAGAAAGCAGTTTGTCGCCGATGATCAGGTGGAGGCTCATGTTCGGGCGCCTTTTGGTAAGTGGAACAGGCCAGAAGCTTTAGTGTCTGGTCGTCCGCCATCGCGAGCAAGCCCGCTCCCACATTTGATCGTATTTCTACGGGAAGAACTCGGTCAAATGTGGGAGCGGGCTTGCTCGCGAAGGGGGCAACTCGGTCTAGCGAGTGATCAAGTACGGTACTCGGCGTTGATCTTCACGTATTCGTGGGACAGGTCGGTGGTCCAGATGGTTTCGCTGCAATCGCCGCGACCCAGTTCGATACGGATGGTGATCTCTTCCTGCTGCATCACCGCTGCGCCCTGGGCTTCGGTGTAGGTCGATGCGCGGGCGCCACGGCTGGCGATGCACACGTCGCCGAGGAACACGTCGATCTTGCTCACATCCAGGTTTGGCACGCCGGCACGGCCGACGGCGGCAAGGATGCGGCCCCAGTTCGGGTCGGACGCGAACAATGCAGTCTTGATCAACGGCGAGTGCGCCACGGTGTAACCGACGTCCAGGCATTCCTGATGATTGCCGCCACCGTTGACCTCAACGGTGACGAATTTGGTCGCGCCTTCGCCGTCGCGAACGATGGCCTGGGCCACGTCCATGCACACTTCGAATACGGCCTGTTTCAGTTTGGCGAACAACTCACCGCTCGCGCTGGTGATTTCCGGCAGCGCAGCCTGACCGGTAGCGATCAGCATGCAGCAGTCGTTGGTCGAGGTGTCACCGTCGATGGTGATGCGGTTGAACGACTTGTTGGCACCGTCCAGCAACAGGTTCTGCAATACATCACGGGAGACTTTGGCGTCGGTGGCGATGTAGCCGAGCATGGTGGCCATGTTCGGACGGATCATGCCCGCGCCTTTGCTGATACCGGTGACGGTGATGGTCACGCCGTCATGCTGGAACTGGCGACTGGCCCCCTTCGGCAGCGTGTCGGTGGTCATGATGCCGGTGGCGGCAGCTTCCCAATTGTTCACCGACAGGTCGTCCAGGGCGGCTTGCAACGCACCTTCAATCTTCTCGACCGGCAGCGGCTCGCCGATCACGCCAGTGGAGTACGGCAGCACCAGGCTGGCATCGACGCCGGTCAATTCAGCCAGTTTCGCGCAGGTGCGCTCGGCGGCGGCCAGGCCGGGTTCGCCGGTGCCGGCGTTGGCGTTGCCGGTGTTGGTCAGCAGGTAACGCACCGGACCTTGCACGCGCTGCTTGGCCAGGATCACCGGAGCTGCGCAAAAAGCGTTCAGGGTAAACACGCCAGCCACCGTGGAACCTTCGGCGCAGCGCATGACCACGACATCCTTGCGCCCAGGGCGCTTGATGCCGGCCGAGGCGATACCGAGTTCAAAACCGGCAACCGGGTGCAACGTTGGCAAAGGACCAAGACCAACAGCCATGAATGCGCTCCTTAATAAATGATGTCAGCACCGCTTTCAGGAAGAACGGTGGTGTAAATGGCAAAACGCCGCGACGGCTGATGCCGGTCGCGGCGCGGGTATTTCAGCGTATGAAACGGGGTTTACTGGATCTGCCCGTGGCAATGCTTGAATTTCTTGCCCGAACCGCAGTAGCACAGTTCGTTACGGCCCAGCTTCTGTTCATTGCGTACCGGTGCGGTGGCGAGGGCTACATCGACCTCTTCACCGAGCAGTTCCGGTTGCTCGAGACCAGGCGCTTCGTCGTGCTGGAACTGCATGCGCGCCGCCAATGCTTCGGCTTCCTGGCGCAGGCGTTGTTCTTCTTCGATCGGGTCTTCGCGGCGAACCTGAACGTGCGACAGCACACGGATCGAGTCGCGCTTGATCGAATCCAGCAGCTCGGAGAACAGCGTGAACGACTCGCGCTTGTACTCTTGCTTCGGGTTCTTCTGGGCGTAGCCACGCAAGTGGATGCCATGACGCAGGTGGTCCATGGTCGACAGGTGGTCTTTCCACAGGTCGTCCAGTACGCGCAGAACGATTTGCTTCTCGAAGGTGCGCAGCGCATCCGCGCCCGCTTGATCTTCTTTCTCGTTGTACGCCGCAATCAGCTCCTGCATCAGCTTCTCGCGCAGGGTTTCTTCGTACAGGTGATCGTCTTCGTCGAGCCATTGCTGGATCGGCAGTGCCACACCGAAGTCGCTCTGCAACGCGGCTTCCAGACCGGCCACGTCCCACTGTTCAGGCAGCGATTGCGGTGGAATGTGTGCGCTGACAGTAGCGTTGAGTACGTCCTGACGGAAGTCGGCGATGGTTTCACCGATGTTGTCGGCGGCCAGCAACGTGTTACGCATGTGATAGATCACTTTACGCTGTTCGTTGTTGACGTCGTCGAACTCGAGCAGTTGCTTGCGGATGTCGAAGTTGCGGCCTTCAACCTTGCGCTGAGCCTTCTCGATGGCGTTGGTCACCATGCGGTGCTCGATCGCTTCACCGGACTGCATGCCCAATGCTTTCATGAAGTTCTTCACCCGGTCGGAGGCGAAGATGCGCATCAGGCTGTCTTCCAGCGACAGGTAGAAACGGCTGGAACCGGCGTCACCCTGACGACCGGCACGACCACGCAACTGGTTGTCGATACGGCGCGATTCGTGACGTTCGGATGCAATCACCTGCAAACCGCCCGACTCGAGCACTTGTTGGTGACGTTTCTGCCAGTCGGCCTTGATCTGGGCAATCTGCTCCGGCGTTGGATCTTCGAGCGACGCGACTTCCACTTCCCAGTTACCGCCCAACAGGATGTCGGTACCACGACCGGCCATGTTGGTGGCGATGGTCAGTGCACCCGGACGACCGGCCTGGGCAATGATCTCGGCTTCTTTTTCGTGGAACTTGGCGTTCAGGACCTTGTGCTCGATACCTTCCTTCTGCAGCAGCGCAGACATGTGCTCGGAAGTTTCGATGGTTGCAGTACCCACCAGCACCGGACGGCCCTGGGTCATGCATTCCTTGATGTCGTTGATGATCGCCGCGTATTTCTCGTCGGCGGTCAGGAACACCAGGTCGTTGTAGTCTTTACGCGCCAAAGGCTTGTTCGGCGGGATGACCATGACCTGCAGGCCATAGATCTGGTGGAATTCGAACGCTTCGGTGTCCGCGGTACCGGTCATGCCGGACAGCTTGTTGTACAGACGGAAGTAGTTCTGGAACGTGGTCGACGCCAGTGTCTGGCTTTCGGCCTGGATATTCAGGTTTTCCTTGGCTTCGATGGCCTGGTGCAGGCCTTCGGACAAACGGCGACCCGGCATGGTACGACCGGTGTGTTCGTCGACCAGGACGACCTGACCGTCCTGCACGATGTATTCGACGTTGCGATTGAACAGCTTGTGAGCGCGCAGACCGGCATAAACGTGGGTCAGCAGGCCCAGATTGTGCGCAGAGTACAGGCTCTCGCCTTCAGCCAGCAGGCCGACGCGGGTCAACATGTCCTCGATGAACTGGTGACCGGCTTCGTTGAGCTCGACCTGACGGGTCTTCTCGTCGACGGTGTAATGGCCGGCCTTGGTGACTTCGCCCTCGACTTCTTCGACATGCAATTCAAGCTGAGGGATCAGTTTGTTGATCTCGATGTACAGCTTGGAGCTGTCCTCGGCCTGACCGGAAATGATCAGCGGCGTACGGGCTTCGTCGATGAGGATGGAGTCGACTTCGTCGATCACGGCAAAGTTGAGTTCGCGCTGGAATTTTTCTTCCATGCTGAACGCCATGTTGTCGCGCAGGTAGTCGAAACCGAATTCGTTGTTGGTGCCGTACGTGATGTCGGCGGCGTAAGCGGCGCGTTTCTCTTCCGGCGGCTGGAATGGCGTGACCACACCGACCGTCATGCCGAGGAATTCGTAGAGCGGACGCATCCAGTTGGCGTCACGGCGGGCCAGGTAGTCGTTCACAGTCACAACGTGCACGCCCTTGCCGGACAGCGCGTTGAGGTAAACACCCAGTGTGGCCACCAGGGTCTTGCCTTCACCGGTACGCATTTCCGCGATCATGCCTTCATGCAAGGTCATGCCGCCGATCAGCTGGACATCGAAGTGGCGCATACCCATGACGCGCTTACCGGCTTCGCGGGCGACCGCAAAGGCTTCTGGCAGCAGTTTGTCGAGGGTTTCCCCTTTGGCGATGCGGGCCTTGAACTCATCTGTCTTGGCACGCAATTGATCGTCCGAAAGGGCCACCATTTGCTCTTCGAAGGCATTGACGAGTTGCACCGTCTTGAGCATGCGTTTGACTTCACGCTCGTTCTTGCTTCCAAAAAGTTTCTTTAACAAAGGCGCAAACATATCGGCAGGATCTTCCACACTAAAGGGATGGAGGGCGGCCCCGTGAGTCGCCCGTGCAGCCCTCATGGCCGCATGCGAACGAGCATTCTACCCGGAAACGATGGTGAGGAAAGTGGCGTTGTTCCACGATGCATGCACTGCGCTGTGACGGGGCTCACTTAAAATAAGGGCTTTTTGCTGAACTTCAAGCCGGTTACAGCAGAAGTTACTTGTTGATTTAATGGGTAAAGCGCGCGCAAAGCAATGGGTCGGGCGCATCCAGTGCTTTCTGCTACCATGGCGGCTCTGTTACTTCAGGTGTCTGATCATGGCATTTCGCCCTCTTACGGCCAGAGCACCCGCCGTTCTGCTTCGCGAAGCCAAACCGCTGAAAGCCATTTTTGGCCATGCTCAACGCCTGGGTCATTTACAACGTCTGCTGGAAAGCCAATTGCAGCCCGCCGCCCGCGAGCATTGCCATGTGGCATCGTGGCGCGAAGGCAGTTTGTTGCTGATCGTCACCGATGGTCATTGGGCAACCCGTCTGCGTTATCAACAAAAGCGTCTGCAACGGCAGTTACAGATGTTCGATGAATTCGCCAGCCTGACGCGGATTCTGTTCAAGGTGCAGCCGCCGACCGTCCAGCAAGGGGCAGCGGGGCATACCATCAGTTTGTCCAGCGATGCGGGCGCGACCATTCAGGCGACGGCTGAGGGGATTACCGACCCCAACCTGCGAGCGGCGCTTGAGCGATTGGCGGCTCACGCCAAACCCAAGGATTAATACACATCAAATGTGGGAGCGGGCTTGCTCGCGAAAGCGGAGTGTCAGTCGACATCTGTATCGCCTGACACACTGCTTTCGCGAGCAAGCCCGCTCCCACATTTTGATTAGGCCCACTCGCTAGCGGCGTTTACTGCCACCGAGCAGCGAACCCATCAGGCCGCGCACCAACTGCCGCCCCAACTGATTGGCCGCCTGTCGCATCGCCGATTTCAGTGCCTGCCCTGCCGCTGTGCCGAGGAATTCCCCGGCCTTGTCGGTGAAGCTCGGCTCCTCTGGCGCCGGTTTGCCGGGCACCGCTTCTGCCTCCGGCGCCAGACCTTTACGCCCCATCAATATTTCATACGCGGATTCGCGATCAACTGGCTTGTCATACCGTCCCTTGAACGGCGACCCGGCGATCAACACCGTGCGCTCGGTTTCGCTCAACGGCCCAATCCGCGATTGCGGCGGCGCGACCAATACGCGCTGGACCATCTCCGGCGTCCCCTTGTCCTGCAACGTGCCGACCAGCGCTTCGCCAATCCCCAGCTCAGTCAACACCGACAAGGCGTCGAACGCCGGGTTCGGCCGGAAACCCTCGGCCACGGCCCGAAGGGATTTCTGTTCCTTGGCCGTGAACGCGCGCAAGCCATGCTGGACGCGCAGGCCGAGTTGAGCCAGCACGTCATCCGGCAAGTCACCCGGCGACTGGGTGACGAAATACACGCCCACGCCTTTCGAGCGAATCAGCCGCACCACTTGCTCCAGACGTTCCTGCAGCGCCTTGGGTGTATCGGCAAACAACAAATGTGCTTCGTCGAAAAACAGCGCCAGCAGCGGTTTGTCGGCATCGCCGCGCTCCGGCAGTTGCTCGAACAGTTCGGCCAGTAGCCACAAGAGGAATGTCGCGTAGACCTTGGGCGCCTCGTGCACCAGACGACTGGCATCCAACAGATGAATCCGCCCGCGCCCCTCGGCGGTCGGCTGCAAAATATCTTCGAGTTGCAGCGCCGGTTCGCCGAACAGTGCTTCGGCGCCTTGTTGTTCCAGAATCGCCAGGCGTCGCAATAGCGCCTGACTCGACCCTGTGGTCATCAACGCCGCGTCGTCCCCCAGCAATTCGGGGTGGTCACGCAGGTGATTGAGCAGTGCCTTCAGGTCTTTCAAATCCAGCAGCAACAAGCCTTCGCGGTCCGCGACTTTGAACGCCGCGTACAACGCCGACTGTTGGCTGTCGGTCAGCTCCAACAGGGCGCCAATCAGTAACGGGCCCATTTCGCTCAAGGTTGTGCGCAATGGATGACCGGACTGACCGTGAATGTCCCACAGGGTGACCGGATAGGCCTGAGGCGTGTGGTTCAGCCAGGGCATCCCGGCGATACGCTCGGCTATTTTGCCTTGAGGGTTACCGGCTGCGCCGAGGCCGCACAGGTCACCTTTGATATCCGCCGCAAACACGGCCACGCCAGCATCGCTGAACGCTTCGGCCAGTTTTTGCAAGGTGACGGTCTTGCCGGTCCCGGTAGCCCCCGCGACCAGACCGTGGCGGTTCGCCAGGCGCATGGCCTGGGCGATCGGTTGCCCCGTGAGATCGGCACCGATAACGAGTTGCGAGGAATCAGGCATTTGGTCACCTTTGGTTAATCTTTGATTCTGTGCGGCCGATATAAAAGACTGAAAAGCATCGGTTATCCCCCTAAGGAAGGAAGGAAATATCAGCTTGTTTTCATGACCGCCCACTGTGCGTTTCTTTATAAAAGCACGCCTTGGGCATTAAGACCTTAGCGGAACCCCAAGCCATGAACAAAAACCTGCGCTTCAGCCATAAAATCCTGCTTGCCGCCGCCCTCATCGTTATTGCCGCGTTCGCCTCGTTCACGCTGTACAACGACTATCTGCAGCGCAACGCGATCAGCAAGGACCTGGACAACTATCTGCAAGAAATGGGCAGTGTGACTGCCAACAATATCCAGACCTGGCTGACCGGCCGCAGCCTGCTGGTCGAAAACCTCTCACAAAACGTCGCGCTGAACGCTGACATCGGCAACGTCGCCAAGCTGCTGGAGCAGAAAGCGGTGACGTCGACCTTCATGGGCGCCTATCTGGGCAACAAGGATGGCACCTTCATCATTCGCCCGGACAGCAAAATGCCGGATGGCTATGACCCTCGCGCCCGTCCCTGGTACAAAAGCGCCCAAAGCACCAGCGGCTCGGCACTGACCGAACCCTATATCGATCTGGCCTCCGGCCAACTGGTCATCTCCATCGTCAATAGCGTCCTCAAGGACGGCCAGAACATCGGCGTGGTCGGCGGCGACCTGAGCCTGCAAGTGATCGCTGACAGCCTGAATGCGCTGGACTTCGGCGGTATGGGTTATGCGTTCCTGGTCAGCGCCGACGGCAAGATTCTGGTCCACCCGGACAAAGCGCTGGTGATGAAACCCCTGGCTGAGGCGTACCCGAAAAATACCCCCCGCATCAGCAGCGATTTCAGTGAAATAGAAGCCGATGGCAAAACCCGCATCGTCACGTTCACCCCGATCAAAGGCCTGTCTTCCGTCAACTGGTACATCGGTCTGTCGGTGGACAAGGATAAAGCCTTCGCGAAGCTCAGCGAATTCCGCGCCTCGGCGGTGGTTGCGACTGTCATTGCAGTCGCGATCATCATCGCCCTGCTGGGTATGTTGATCCGCATCCTGATCCAGCCGCTGCACGTCATGACCCGCGCCATGGCCGACATCGCCGACGGCGAAGGCGACCTGACCAAACGCCTGACTATCCAGAACAACGACGAATTCGGCAGCCTCGGCACCGCGTTCAACCGTTTCGTGGAGCGCATTCACGGTTCGATCCGCGAAGTGTCCTCGGCCACCGGCCAGGTCAACGAAGTGGCGTTGCGTGTGGTCGCGGCCTCCAACTCGTCGATGTACAACTCCGACCAGCAAGCTTCGCGCACCAGCAGCGTCGCCGCCGCCATCAACCAGCTCGGTGCCGCGGCCCAGGAAATTGCGCGCAACGCCGCCCAGGCCTCGAGTCAGGCCAGTGATGCCCGCAGCCTGGCCGAAGATGGCCAGCAAGTGGTAGATCGCAGCATTGTCGCGATGAACCAACTGTCGAGCATGCTCAGCGCCTCCAGCACCAACATCGAATCGCTGAACAGCAAAACCGTGAACATCGGGCAGATCCTCGAAGTGATCACCAGCATTTCCCAGCAAACCAACCTGCTGGCGCTCAACGCCGCTATCGAGGCCGCCCGTGCCGGTGAAGCCGGGCGTGGTTTTGCCGTGGTGGCCGATGAGGTCCGCAACCTGGCGCACCGCACACAGGAATCGGCGCAACAGGTGCAGACCATGATCGAGGAGCTGCAAGTCGGCGCCCGCGAATCCGTCAGCACCATGAGCGACAGTCAGCGTCACAGCCAGGACAGCGTGGAAATCGCCAACCTGGCGGGCGAGCGCCTGAACAGCGTGACCTTGCGCATTGGCGAAATTGACGGAATGAACCAGTCGGTGGCCACGGCGACCGAGGAACAGACGGCGGTGGTCGAGTCGATCAATGTCGACATCACCGAGATCAACACGCTGAACCAGGAAGGGGTGGAAAACCTGCAATCGACATTGCGGGCGTGCTCTGACCTGGAGCAGCAGGCGGCGCGGCTGAAACAGTTGGTAGGCAGTTTCAGGATTTAAGTCGCTCTTGCGGGCCCCTTCGCGGGCAAGCCCGCTCCCACAGTGATCTTTGGTGGACACAAATTATGTGTACGACTGAGATCACCGTGGGAGCGGGCTTGCTCGCGAAGGCGGCCTGTAACACACCGCAAAAACCTCGCCGACATCCCCGCCACAAAACCCAGCCGAACATCTATCCTTCATAAAGGTCAACCAAGGGAGAACAACGGACCGGAGGGATGCTCATCGTGCATATCGCGGACATAACCATGTTCTACGCCCCTGCCAGCGGTGGCGTGCGCACGTATCTGGATGCAAAACACCGTCGCCTGGGGAGTAAGCCGGGCATTCGCCACAGTCTGCTGGTCCCTGGTTCACACCTGAGTGAACTGGATGGCGTTTACACGGTACCGGCTCCCGCCCTGCCCTTCGGCAAGGGTTACCGTTTCCCTCTCCGTCTCGCCCCCTGGCGCAATGTCCTGCAGGATTTACAGCCCGATCTGATTGAAGTCGGTGACCCGTACCTCACGGCCTGGGCAGCGCTCGATGCTCGGCGGCAACTCGATGTGCCAGTGATCGGCTTTTATCACTCGGACCTGCCGCTGCTGGTCAGTAACCGCATGGGCAACTGGGTCACCACCAATGTCGAGGCCTATGTCAGAAAGCTCTACGGTAACTTCGACCGGGTGCTGGCGCCGAGCCGGATCATGGCCGACAAATTGATCGGCCTCGGGGTGAAGAACGTTTTCGTACAACCCTTGGGTGTCGATTTGCACACCTTCCATCCCGATGCCCGAGACCCGGGCCTGCGCGCAGAACTGGGCATCGATGAAAATACCCATCTGCTGATTTTTGCCGGGCGCGGCTCCAAGGAAAAAAACCTGCCGGTGTTGCTCGACTGCATGAAACGCCTGGGTCGCCGCTATCACTTGCTGCTGGTGGGTTCGTCTATGCCTGCGGTGGTGCCGGAAAACGTGACGGTGATCGATGAATTCTGCCCGGCGACGCAAGTGGCAAGGCTGATGGCCAGTGCCGATGCGTTGCTGCATGCCGGCGATCAGGAAACCTTCGGCCTGGTGATTCTAGAAGCCATGGCGTGCGGCATTCCGGTGGTGGCCGTGGCAGCCGGGGCCTTTCAGGAAATCATCACCACAGAATGCGGTCTGCTTTGCGCGCCAAACAACTCAATGGCGATGGCCAACGCCGTTCGGGAGCTGTTCGCTTCGGGGAGTGCGGTTTTGGGCCAACAGGCCCGCAGTCATGTCGAGCGACATTATTCCTGGGACGCAGTGGTCGACAGTCTGCTGGGTCATTATCACGCCGTCCTCGGCAGCCAATGGCCGCGGATCGCCAATGGCTGAGCCCATGAACGCGTCCAGTCTGCTATTGGTGTTGCACGACGTCGCGCCGCAGACCTGGGCCGACTACCAACCCTTCGTCGACGCCGTTGACGCCTTGGGCGAAGTGCCGATGACTTGGCTGGTTGTGCCGGATTTTCACAAGCACAACGATCTTGAGGCCCATCCGGGATTTCGGCGGATGCTCACCGGCCGTGTCGGCCGAGGGGACGAACTGGCGCTGCACGGCTATTTTCATTGCGATGAAAGCCCGGCCCCCCACACACCGCGAGACTGGTTTATGCGCCGCATCTACACCCACGAAGGCGAGTTTTACAGCCTGTCTCAGGAAGCAGCGCTCGCACGTCTGCGTGCCGGCATTGAAGTGTTCCATCGTTATCACTGGCCGCTGGAGGGTTTTGTCGCCCCGGCCTGGCTGATGAGTGAAGGAACGCGCCGGGCCTTGCGCCAGTTACCCTTGAGTTACACCAGCGATCCGCAACACCTGTATCGCCTGCCGGATTTCACCCCGGTCGATGCGCCGGGGTTGGTATGGAGTGCGCGCAGTGCCTGGCGTCGGGGTTTGTCGAAGCTGGTCAGCGATCAGCGCGAACAGCGTTGGCGTCAAGCGCAAGTGATTCGCCTGGGGTTGCATCCGGTGGACATGCGTCACCCTTTCTCACGCAATTATTGGTTGCAAACCCTCAAGCGCCTGCTCGCCGAGGGCCGCGTGCCGTTGACCAAGGCGCGGTGGCTGGCGCTGCACGACGACCGTGTCGGTCGCTCCGCATGAGTCGCGCAATTGTGCTGTTTGTCGCGCTGCTCGCTGCGGTGCTGATTCCTCTGTTGCTGGGCGGCAACCAGACCTGGTCGCGACTGCAGAGTTTTCCATTGAGCTGGCTGTTGATCATGTTCGGCATGATCCTGCTGTGCTGGGTGGTGAACACGATGCGCTTGCGTCTGTTGCTGGGCGATCAGCGCGACAAGGTCAGCCCGGTCAAAAGCCTTGGCGTGGTGATGGCGGCCGAGTTCGCCTACTGCGCCACACCGGGCGGCAGCGGCGGACCGCTGACGATCATGGCGTTGCTGGCACGCAACGGCGTGCGACCGGCACGGGGTAGCGCGGTTTTCGCCATGGATCAACTGAGCGATCTGCTGTTCTTTCTCTGCGCGTTAAGCGGGATTCTGATTTATGCGTTGTTCCAGCACCTCAGCGAACGTATGGAATGGCTGCTGACGGTCAGCGCCATTTCGATGTTCGGCGGGCTGCTCAGTTGCGTGGTAATCGCGCGCTACCATCGGCTGCTGATTCGCCTGAGTGGACGCTTGCTCGTGCGCCTGAATGTCAAAGGCAGCACGCGAATGCGTTGGGCGCGAAAGCTCCTGCATTTTCTGGCGGCTTTCACTGACACGCTGAAGTTGCCTGTTCAGACGTTGATCAGGGTGTTTGCCCTGACCTGTGTGCATTGGCTTCTGCGTTACAGCGTGTTGTATCTGGCGTTGCGTGGGCTCGGCGCGGATTTGCAGTGGGCCTGGAGTTTTCTGATTCAGATGCTTTCGCTGAGCGCGGGGCAATTCAGCCTGTTGCCGGGCGGCGCTGGTGCTGCGGAATTGACTTCGGCCGCGCTGCTGGCGCCCATGGTGGGGAAATCCACCGCGGCGGCGGCGATTCTGATTTGGCGGGCGGTGACTTATTACTTTTATCTGGCGGTTGGGGGGCCGGTGTTTTTGTTGATGCTTGGACGGCCGTTGTTGAAGAAGTTGATGAGGTTCAGGCAGGCTTAGCGGGGGTGTTTTTTGTTGTGTACCTATCCGTTACCGCAGCAACGGATATGCACACAAAAAGCGTCCGCGCGCCAAACTTCAAGGCCGCTTCGCCAACAAGCCGGTTCCTACAAGTCAGGGTCAGAGTCCGGATTCAACGCCTCCCACAACTCCGCCGCCCCCGGAAACTCCGTGCCATCGTCAGGGCTCAAGTCATCCGGGTCGTAGCGGCTCAAACACCCCTCCCCCAATGTGTCGGGGGCTTTGGAAGTAGCTTTGTCCAGTGGATCGGCCATGGTCATGTCCTCAGTGCAGAAACGGCGAAGGGCCTGAGCGATTGAACGCCCAGGCCCTTCGAATTTCAACCGTGCCGTGCGGGTATCAGAACACCACGGTCTTGTTGCCATGCACCAGCACCCGGTCTTCCAGGTGATAACGCAGACCACGAGCCAGCACCATCTTCTCGACATCACGCCCGAAACGCACCATGTCTTCGATACTGTCGCTGTGGCTGACACGCACCACGTCCTGCTCGATGATCGGGCCGGCATCCAGCTCTTCAGTCACGTAGTGGCACGTAGCACCGATCAGCTTCACCCCACGCAGGGAAGCCTGGTGATAGGGCTTGGCGCCGACGAACGACGGCAGGAAGCTGTGGTGAATGTTGATGACCTTGTGCGCATATTCACTGCACAACTCGGGCGGCAGGATTTGCATGTAACGGGCAAGTACCACCACCTCGGCTTCGTGCTGTTTGACCAGACGCGAGACTTCGGCGAACGCCGGTTCTTTATCCTGTGGATTGACCGGCACATGGTAGTAAGGAATACCGTGCCACTCGACCATGCTGCGCAAATCGTCATGGTTGGAAATCACGCAGGAGATTTCGCAGTCCAGTTCGTCACTGTGCCAGCGGTGCAGCAAGTCGGCCAGGCAATGAGACTCGCGGCTGGCCATCAACACCACGCGTTTTTTCTGCGCGGTATCGGTAATGCGCCAGTTCATCGAGAACTCTTCGGCAATCGGCGCGAACGCTTCGCGGAAGGCTTCGATACCAAAAGGCAGAGAATCGGCTCGAATTTCGTGACGCATGAAGAACCAGCCACTGAGATTATCCGAGTGATGGCTCGCTTCAGTGATCCAGCCGTTATGTGACGCCAGAAAGTTACTGACTTTAGCAACGATGCCGACGCGGTCCGGGCAAGCAATCACCAGCCGAAAAGTGCGCATGGGGGGGAAACTCCAGAACTTCGCAAAGGCCGCCATTCTAGCGACTGCGCGAAAAAACTGCAGTATAGATGACACCTTGCCTTGCTCGAGGGCTGCAGGCACAAGCGTGAAAGCGCCCGCTCACCCGCGCAATGGTGCTCTTATTGCCCATCTTCAAGTACTCAATTGTGAATATCTGTGATACCCGCGTCACACTATTTAACTGCACATCCCGCGGGTGCCCTATTCACGACAACTAATTTAAATAAACTCCGGTTTAATGTTTACTTGATGAAACACCCTGACTATTATTGCGGCACTGTCCCCTGACATCCAGTGCACCAACATAAGGTAGTCCCCATGTCCTTGATCAACGAATATCGTGCCACCGAAGAAGCTATCAAAGAGCTGCAAGCCCGTTTGAAGAACCTGTCCCAAGACGACAAACTGCAAACCGAGCTGGAATTCGAAGGCAAACTGCGCACCCTGATGGGCGAATACTCCAAGTCCCTGCGTGACATCATCGCGTTGCTGGATCCAGAATCCAAAACCAAAGCACCACGCGGCGGCGCAGTAAAAACTACTGGCACCAAGCGCGCTCGCAAAGTTAAACAATACAAAAACCCGCACAACGGCGAAGTCATCGAAACCAAAGGTGGCAACCACAAGACTCTGAAAGAGTGGAAAGCCAAGTGGGGCGGTGACGTGGTTGAAGGCTGGGCTACCCTGCTGGGCTAAGCCGCAACGCTTTCTTCTGCAAAAAAGAACGCCAGCAAACGCTGGCGTTTTTTTATGCCCGGTATTCAGTGCCGGGCATTTTCATTTTCAAAGATTCAAACGTTTGCGCAATGCCTGGACATAATTGCTCCACTCGTTGAGCACCTCTTGCTGGAACGGCGTTGCCGTCATGTTCAATTGGGCCGTGGCCTCTGTAAAAGTTTCCAGCGTATTGGGCGCTCCCCACTCAGGGTCTGACAAACGTTGCCGACAGAATATTCGCCAACGTTCTTGCTCTTCGAAATTCAACGTATCGGGAAAGTTGCGTGCTCGATATCGAAACAATAATTCGGGTAAACGTTCATTATCGAAAGGCCATTGTTCCTTGGCTAATTGCGCCGGGTCAGCCGCTCGGACTTGCTCACAAAGGCGCCGATCCCGATCTCCGATAAAACCATCGTATAACTGTTGCTCAGGGTCCTGACTCTGGGTGAAATCTTCGCTGGCATAAATGGCCTGAACTTTATCTCGCCAAACTTGCTGTGCGTCACTTAGCCGCAGCGTGCGCTCCTGATATAGCGCCATGTCCAGCCCCAGGCGTTGCTGATCAGCGGGACGAAGTACTGACAGGGGCGCGACCACCGGGCATTTGTTGATGTGGATAAGCTTGAGCGGCACTGGCAACTCGCCCTCGGCCAGATCATCGCGACGGGTATACAGGCGCTGGCGCAAAGCGTCGGCGTCCAGATCAAGCAAGCCTTGGGGATCCAGGTGCAGGTCGCAGACAATCAATGCATTCTTGTTGCGCGGGTGCCAGGCCAGCGGCAGCACCACGCCGACATAACTGCGCGCCGCCGAAAAGCGCCCGGAAATGTGCACCATCGGCTGCAACAGCCGAATCTGATCCATCACCTTTTGTTTACTGCGCAACTGGAACAGCCAGTCGTATAGCTTCGGTTGTTTTTCCCGAATCAGACGGGCCAGCGCGATGGTCGCGCGAACGTCCGACAGCGCTTCGTGAGCATTGCCGTGATCGATGCCATTGGCGGCGGTCAGGCGTTCGAGCTTGAGCGTTACCCGCCCCTCGTCATCCTTGGGCCAGGTGATGCCATCCGGTCGCAAGGCGTACGCCGCACGCACCACATCGATCAGGTCCCAACGACTGTTGCCGCCCTGCCATTCACGTGCATAAGGGTCGAAAAAGTTGCGGTACAGGCTGTAACGAGTCATCTCGTCGTCGAAACGCAAAGTGTTGTAACCCGCGCCACAAGTGCCCGGCGCCGCCAGTTGGGCGTGCACCCGGGTCATGAAATCGGCTTCGCTCAAACCGTGCCCGGTCAATTGGCCTGGTGTGATGCCCGTGATTGCGCAGGCCGCCGGATGCGGCAGGATGTCCTCACTGGGCTGGCAGTAAAGATTGACCGGCTCGTCTATGACATTGAGATCGAAGTCAGTGCGAAGCCCCGCCACTTGCAGCGGACGGTCGCAACGAGGGTTGATGCCGGTGGTTTCATAGTCGTACCAGAAGATCGAGGTCACGGGCTATTCCTGAACTGAAGATCGGCGAAGTCTAGGCGTTTGCATCCCGCCACGGCCAGCAATCTTGCATTCAATCACCTCTGGCCACGCACCGTGCAATACATAGTTATGTCGTTTTCCCCGATCAGGCCGCCCGACAACCTGCGCCAGGTAGCAATGCAAACCTTTAGCGAAGCGCTAGCTCATTGCGGGGTGACGGACTGGTTGAATGCGCGGGCCGAACCTATGAGCGGTTAACCGCTTATGAGTTCGGTCCGCGGCAGGTTGGTTAGACTACTGGACAGTTACAAGGACACTTTCAGCCCACTCGCTCATGTGACCGTCGAGCGTATAACGTCCGGTATAAATAAACTGTCCCAAAGGTAAATCCGTCGTGGCGGGGCCGCTGAACGCGCCATCGGCTGCCACAGCGAGGCTGGCATAAACAACGGCACCAGAGCCAGCCTGGACGATCTGCAAGATTGCACCGGGTGCCGCGCCATACCCCGAAAAGGTTGGTCGTCTACCGACTACAGCGCCCAGAACAGGTGCAGTAGGGACATGCTTAGGCATGTAATAAACAGTCCAAACGGCAGAGCGCCGATGACTTTCTGGATACATCTCCCACTGCAGCATTTGAAAGTCATTTCTTCCACGCTTCGGGTCTTGGAGAAAATTTACCTCGAAGTAACCATCCCCACCCATCTGCATCGAATTGCTGAGTCCATCTTCCATGCCGGGCGTCACCGCTCGGATGTTACGTCTGGCATGCCCGCTACCTATCACCCTTATCCTGGCCCCCACTTGGGATGAGTTTGCCGGACTGGAAATATGCGGGATGGCGTCTGCCTGGGTTTCCTCCGAATCATTGATGCTGCGCAATTCGTTTTCAAAGTTAGACATGATCCTTCTCCTGAAACAGTGGTTCAAACACGATTTGAACTTACGTTCTACGCTGATTGGAACCTCCCTCTAACCTGTTAAAAGTGACAGTCCAGACAAACGGTAACGCTGCAACATCGTCAGCAGAAAGCGCCGCAATATCACTACGGCGACTGGCGTCATTGCCTAAAGCCCCTCTGGATCCAATACATAGTTATGTCGTTTCCCCCCAAGAGGCTGCTAGCATCGGCCGCACAGAGAATCCCGATCAGGCCACATCATCAGGTTGCCCATGCTCGAGACCGCAGCACTGCCAAGGAAAGCGACGCTGTCCCCGCCACTGGATACGCGGTATCAGGTTGAAACGCCGGAAGGCATCGACTTGCCACTGCGCCCGGCCGGGTTGATGGTGCGTGCGCTGGCGTTCTCCATCGACCTCGGACTGCGCGGGTTGATTCTGGGCCTGCTGTTTATTGTCCTCGCGTTCCTGGGAAAACTCGGCGCCGGGTTGGGCTCGATCCTGCTGTTCGTAGTGAGCTGGTGGTACATGGTGTTGTTCGAGGTGCTCAACCAGGGACGCTCGCCGGGCAAGCAATGGATGGGCCTGCGGGTGGTGCAGGACGACGGCACACCGATCGGCTGGTCCGCGTCGCTGTTGCGCAACCTGCTGCGCTTTGTCGACCTGTTGCCGTTCGGCTATTTCCTCGGCGCCATCAGTTGCCTGCAACACCCCAACTTCAAACGCCTCGGCGACCTGGCTGCCGGTACGCTGGTAATCTACCGCGAACAGCCGCTCACCCGACCGCAACTGCCTGACGCCGAGCCACGGCGTCCGTCGTTTGCCCTGACGCTGCCCGAGCAACGCGCCATCCTCGGGTTTGCCGAACGCCAGGGTGAACTCTCCGAAGCGCGGGTCACGGAACTCGCCTCCATCCTCGCGCAACCGTTGAAGGTTTCAGCGCCACGCGCCGTGGCGGAACTCAACGGCATCGCCCGCGGTTTGTTGGGCCCCGCATGAAGCAAAGTCTTTTCGAGAATCGCCACAAGGCTGAATGGGCGCAGTTTTCCCTCCTGCTCGACAGGCTGGAGCGGAACAAGGACACCTCGCGAATCGCCAGTTTCCCGAAAGATTATCGGAGGCTCTGCCAGCATTTGGCGCTTGCCCAGGAACGCGGCTACAGCAGTTTTCTGATCGACTCGCTGCAGCAACAGGTGCTGCGCGGGCATCAACAGCTTTATCAGCATCGCAGCCGCCTGGGTGCCAACGCACTGGGTTTCATCCTGGCGGATTTCCCTCGACTGGTGCGTGAACAGTGGCGTTTCGTGCTCGCCGCCAGCCTGATGTTTTTCGGTAGCCTGATCGGCTTTGCGGTGCTGGTGTATCTGTTCCCGGACCTGGTCTACAACCTGATCCCGGCCGAACAGGTCAGCGAAATGCAAGGCATGTACGACCCTGTCGCCGGTCGCCTTGGGCGCTCGGCGGAACGGGCAGCCAGTGAAGACTGGGTGATGTTCGGTTTCTACATCATGCACAACATCGGCATTGCCTTTCAGACTTTTGCCAGCGGTTTGCTGTTTGGCCTGGGCAGCGCGTTTTTCCTGTTCTTCAACGGGTTGATGATCGGCGCGGTGGCCGGGCACCTGACTCAGATCGGCTACGGGCAAACCTTCTGGTCCTTTGTGATCGGCCACGGCGCCTTCGAACTCAGTGCCATTGCCCTGGCGGGTGCTGCCGGCCTGCAACTGGGCTGGGCCTTGATTGCACCGGGACGACTGCCGCGCGCCGAAGCCTTGCGTGTGGCGGCGCGTAAAAGTGTGCTGCTGATTTGCGGGGTCATGCTGTTTCTGTTGATCGCGGCATTTATCGAAGCCTACTGGTCGTCGATGACCGGGCCAGCACCGATGACCAAATATCTGGTCGGCGCGGCGCTGTGGTTCCTGGTAGCGATGTACCTGCTGTTCGCCGGACGGACCCGCCATGCGCCTGAGTGACGCGACCGTGGTGATCCGCCCTCGAACCACCTGGGAAGCCATGGACCTGGGCGTGCTGCTGAGCCAGCGGCACCGACGCCTGCTGATGGCCAGCTGGGCCATCGTGACCCTGCCGGTTTTCGTCCTGCTCACCTTGCTGCTGTGGGATTCGCCCTCCCTCGCCGTGTTTATCTTCTGGTGGCTGAAACCGGCGTTCGAGCGCCTGCCGCTGTACATCCTGTCCAAAGCGATGTTCGGTGAAACGCCCACGCTGAAACAGGCGCTGCGCCAGTGGCCACGACTGCTCAAACCACAATTGCTGGCCAGCCTGACCTGGCGACGCTTGAGCCTGAGTCGCAGTTTCCTGTTGCCGGTGGTGCAACTCGAAGGCCTGAATGGCCTGGCACGACAACAGCGCTTGCAGGTGCTATTGCAACGCGACGGCGGTGCAGCGCGCTGGCTGACCATCATCGGCGTGCATCTGGAAAGTGCGCTGTGGATCGGCCTGATGGTGCTGTTTTACCTGCTCCTGCCGCCACAAGTCGAACTCGACTGGAGCTGGCAGACATTGCTGTCCGCCGCCACACAGGACTGGCGCTGGCTGGAACACCTGACCAATGGGTTTTACGTGTTGGTGCTGGTGGTGTGGGAACCGATCTACGTGGCCTGCGGCTTCAGTCTTTACCTGAATCGGCGCACGGTGCTGGAGGCCTGGGACATCGAACTGGTGTTCCGCCGCCTGCGCCGACGCTTGAGCGGCACCGCCCTCACCCTGCTGCTGGCGGCCTTTTTTCTGGTGCCGACCGGGCAAAACGTCTGGGCCGACGAGCCGGTCATTACCCCTGACAGTCCGCGTCTGCTGGACCAGCCACTGACCAGCCAGGCGTCCCGGGACAGCATCAAGGCGATCCTCGATCAGCCGCCGTTCAAGAACAAGGAAACCGTCACACGCTATCGTTTTGGCGAGGACAAGCCATCCGCCGAAACCTCCGACGATGGCAAAGCCCCCGAATGGCTGAAGGCCCTGCTCAAGTTGCTGGATAACCAGCGCTTCGGCACCTTGGCGACCTTGATTGAAGGGGTGCTGTGGGGCGCCGTCATTGGCGCGATCGGTTGGTTGATCTGGCGTTACCGGGCATGGTTGCAGGCGTTCGTCAGTCGTCGACCGGCGCTGAAGGGCAAGGTCGCGCGGCCGCTGCCGCAGCAGGCATTCGGCCTGGACCTGAACCGCGAAACCCTGCCCGCCGACATTGCCGCCAGCGCCGAAAGCCTCTGGCAATCCAACCCTCGCGAGGCGCTCGGTTTGCTCTATCGCGCGCTGCTCAGTCACTTGCTGCACGATTACAACATGGCGCTGAAACCCGCCGATACCGAAGGCCAGGTCCTGGCGCGCGTCGAACGACTGCAACAACCCGCCCTGTTGGCCTTCAGCAAAAACCTGACCGGGCACTGGCAGAACATGGCCTACGGGCATCGCCTGCCACCGGCGCATTTGCAACAGGAACTGTGTGACGGCTGGCGGTCCTTGTTCGGTCCGGGGGCTACGCATTGAACCGGCGAGTGTGGCTCGCCGCCGGCGTATTCATCGCCGTGCTGTTGGGCGCGTTGAGTTTTTATCTGTATGCCAGGGCGACGCCCTATCAGGCAGACATCGATCACGGCCCGTCGCCCGAAGCCCAGGCCAACCCTTATCTGGCCGCCGAACATTTCCTGCGCAAACAAGGCCTGACCGTCAGCCATGCCAACAGCCTCGACATCCTGCCCACGCTGGAGCCTCGGCAACGCAGCCTGTTGTTGCTCGGCGACCGCTCCGGCATGACCCCGCGCCAGATCGATCAAGTGCTGAACTGGACCCGCGCCGGCGGACGTCTTTTGTTCATCGCCGAGTCGTTGTGGGATGAAAAACTGGGCCAGAGCAATGACCTGTTGCTCGACCGGGTCCAGGTGCATCAGTCATTGAGCAAAGACCTCAAGGACCCGCCAACCGACATCGAAAAGGATCCCTACCCCAAACTGACCAAGCTGTACCTTGAAAACGAAGACGCGCCGGCGTATGCCACCTTCGATACCGCGTTCCATCTCGAAGACCCGAAAAACCTCGCGCAAGCCTGGGCCAACAGCGGCAAGGCCACGCACATGATGCAGCTGAGCCACGGGCTCGGTTCGATCATCGTGGTCACCGACGCCGACCTGTGGAAAACCCCGGCCATCGATCGGTACGACAACGCCTGGCTGCTGTGGTACCTGACCGCAGACACGAACGTGACCCTGCTGTTCAACACCGACCATGACAGCCTGCTGACCTTGTTGCTGCGCTATTTCCCCCAGGCGCTGGTTGCGCTCATGGCGCTGATCGGCCTGGGTCTCTGGCACGTTGGCGTGCGCCATGGCCCGTTGATCGAACCCGCCCCGAGAGCCCGTCGGCAACTCCACGAGCATCTGCGCGCCAGCGCCGATTTCATGTGGCGCCGCACCGGTCAAGCCAGCCTGTTGCAAGCCTTGCAGCACGACATCCTGCGCCGGGTGCGGCGCCGTCATCCCGGTTTTGAACACCTCGGCGTCGCCGAACAATGGCTGGTGCTCGCACGCCTCACCGGCCAACCCACACGCGCTATCAGCCAGGCCATGAGCCCGCGACCGAAGCAACGGCTGTCCAGCGTTGAATTCAGTCGTCAGGTCGCCCACCTGCAAACCTTGAGGAACGCCTTATGATCCGGTACTTGGAAAGCGTTAGAAATCTGCCATATTAGAAACAAACCTTTAGAAGCTCACAGGCATTGCTCAAGAGACAGTCTGATGATTTTATCTCTGTCAAAGCAGACAAAGGGATTGGATATCTTACTAGCGCAGAGGACGGCTGATGGAGCTTGTGTGGGCTACTGAGGAATTGGTGATCGCTGGGCAACCCTATCCGGAGTTTCCCATTCTGCTTTGGGACTCGATGGAAAGTTGCGTCCCGGCCAATCGGTTCTTTCGTCACTACCTGCTTCGCGGGGCCATCGGCTCGAAGCGTTCCTGGCCCAGTAATGGACGCGCTCTTTACGATTTCTTCAGCTTCTTGCAAGCGCATGAGATGGACTGGCTTGACGTGGATCGTGGCGAGGCCAAGAGCCTTGTGGCGGCCTATCGGGACTACTGCCTGATGACATGCGAACTGGCACCGAACACCACTCGCCAGCGGTTGACTTACATCTGCAAGTTTTATGAATTCGCGCTGAAGGAAGGGTGGGTGAAGCGCCTGCCTTTCGCCTATGAAGAACGCACCGTGAGGCGAGAGTCTGGCTTCCTTGCGCATATCGATGCCAGTGGCGGTAAGGTCATGGCAAACGATGTTATGCCGCGTAGTCACAAAGCCCTGCCCAAATTCTTGAACATGGCCGAGATCAAGTCGCTTTTGGCCGCAGCGGAGAACCCCCATCACCGGATGATGATGCGCCTAGGGCTGCATACGGGTATGCGCCGCGAGGAAATCGCCGCCTTCCCGGTAGCCTATGTCTTCGACCCGAACAAGGCGGCGCGAACCGAGCGCAACCTCCGCGTTCGACTCGATCCGTTCGACGGCAGAGGCATGGTGACTAAGGGCAGCAAGCCGCGAGATATTTACGTCAGCCGCAAGTTCATGGCCGAACTTTATCGTTATGTGACGAAGGTGCGCGGCGAGCGCGCTTCGCAGAGCAAGACCCAGCAAAAGGCACTGTTCCTCAACCAGTCCGGGGAACCCTATGGCGACGACGGCAAGAGTCTCAACCGGATCATCAGCGAGACCGGCAAGCGGGCTGGGATCAAGGTCCATACGCACATGCTTCGGCATTCCTATGCCACCCATACCCTAGTCAGCCTTCAGCGTAACCCTGCTTGCGGCCTAGAGCCCTTGGTATTCGTTCAACGGCAACTTGGCCACAGTTCGATTCAGACGACCATGGTGTACCTGCACTTGGTCAACGAAATAGCCGACGAGGCGGTGCTGGCCTATGACGATGAATTGAACGCACTGGTGGGGGCGGCCTGATGGGCAAGCGCAAGGTGTTTGCCCAGGCCGACCTCAGCATCCCCCAAGTCGAACACAGCCACGATGCGGCGAACAATGTGGTCATTCTGCCTGAGGCCATTCCTCCAACGAACACCACGGTTGAATTCGGGCGGAACGCCTCTAATAAACGTAGCTTCAACTTTGCCCGCTGGTACGGAGCTGGCATCGACCCCATCACCTACTCCTGTCAGCGTCAGATCGAACGCTTCCTCGCCGCCCAGGAGGGCGCTGTCGCGACCAGCACCGTGGCCAGCTACTGCTTGAACGGGCTGCGCAATTTCCTCGACTGCTGCGTGCTGCACGCGACGGCAATGGGCCGAGACTTGAGCCTCGCCGATTTGAACCGAGAGCTGATCGACGGTTATCTCAGCCATCTAGCCGGGCTGGGCGTGGCGACTACCACTCAGAAGAGCCTCTACACGCAGACCAAGCCAGTGCTGCTCGCCTTGGGAAGGCGTGGGCTGATCCCCCTGGTCGCCACCGGCGATGCGAGCACTTTCCCGCGCAACCCCTTTCCGAACAGCAACCGCAAGCACAGGGGTGAAACGGCGCTAACCAAGCGCGAGCGGCATGCATTCACCGTCGCACTCAAGCAGGCAATCAGGCCAATCTGGACCGAAAACACTCCTTTGACCGGCGAACTTCTAAGCCTGGCCCTGCTGGTCGTGGCGCTTCACACCGGACGCAATACCACCCCACTGCTGGAAATGGGCCGCGACTGCCTGCGCCCGCACCCCAAGGACAACGCTGTGTTCCTGGTGCTCTGGAAGCGGCGCGGCTACAACACCAGCAAGGTGGCTCTGCGCCCCGAGTCGGATGCCGAACGCCTTTTGGAGTCCACGCCGAGCGTGAGAACCAACGTGGAACGCCTGATCCGCCGCGTGATGGCCCTAACCGAACCCGTGGATGCAGAGGCCCCGGACGGCCTCAAGGGCCGAGTGTGGCTGTATCGCACTCGCAGCGAAAAGGGTCTAGTCACGGCGTTGAGCCAAGAAGCGTTGGCATGGGCGACTAACCGCCTCGTAGCCGAGCATGGTCTGGTCGACGGCGACGGAAAGCCACTGCGTATCAACATCTCGCGTCTACGCAAGACATTCGCCAACCGCATCTTCGAGCTGACCGACGGCGATCTGGCGACCACCGCCGCGGCTCTCGGCAATACCTCGCAGGTGACCGACCAAAACTACTTGGCGCCCGACGAGAATGCTCGTCGCAATTGGCAGTTCATGGGAGAGGTACTGGTACAGGAGTTGCTGACTCGGACCCTCGGTGCGACCTACAAGGACACCCCCATGGGCCGCTGCGCCGACCCAATGAACGGTCAGTACGCCCCGAAGCGCGAAGGCGCTACTTGCATGAACTTCATGAACTGCCTGCGCTGCAAGCACTATGCGGTGACCGCTGAGGATCTGTACAAGCTGTTCAGCTTCTACTTCCGCGTGCTGGCCGAGCGCTCGCGCATGGACAAGCGGCGCTGGGCCCGGGAGTACGTTCACATCCCCCGCTTAATCGATCACTACATTATCGCCGAGGGGCTGCGGCGCGGCACCTTCAAGGCCGTAGCGGTGGAGGCCGCCCGTGAGCGCGCCCGCACCCTGCCGCACCCGTTCTGGTCGGTTGATCTGATCGACAGCCTGGAGATCTTTGCATGAGCGACAACACCCCGGAGGCGCTACCCTGGGCACCCCTTGCCACCCAGCCGGGCGATGTGCGTGGGCTCCGCGAATCCGAGCGCGACGCACTGATAATCAGCGCTACTCAGGTCGATGGGCAATGGGTCATCCTCAGCCGCTACGGCGACGACACTTGGCACCTCAACGGCTTCACCAGCAACATGCCGGCCAACCAGAAACGGCTGAACTTCGGCACCGTGCCACCGGCGTTTCGCGCGGTGATGAAGGCGATACTGTACCGCTATTTAAAGCGTGGGCGTCGTGGGGCGGGTCGTCCTAAAGGCCGTGCATTGCTGCAATGTTTCTCTGATGCAAGGCCATTCCTGCGCCATCTGGAAGCGCTCAAGCTCGACCACCTGAGCGCCGTGACACCCCAGGTATGCGCGACCTACGTAGCCGCCTGCAAGGCACACCGGCAGCCCCACCGCTCCAAGGGCAAGACGCTGTCGCAGGCTGGGCTGGTTGGCCGTTTCAAAGCCGTTGAAGCGCTCCATGAGCTGAGCAGTTATACCGCCGACCCCATGCCACAGCATCCCTGGCCCGAAACTTCTGCAAGTGCGATGGCAGGGCTTACTGGCAGCGGCTCCCACCACGACCAAGGCGGCAAGACCCCGCTGATACCCGATGATGTGTTCTGCATTCTGTTCGAGCGAGCCTATCAGCAGGTTGAACGAGGCCAGCAATTGCTTGACCTACGCGACGCGCTGGATGTCATTGCGGAGCAGCGAAAGGGGCGGCGTCGTGAAGCTGTCATTGCGGCCAAGAACCGCCACCTAGGCGCCCTTGGTCGGGAGGGCGGTCTGAAGGCATTCAACAGGGAGCTGAGCGACCTGCGCACGGCCTGCTATATCATCCTGGCCAGTACCTCCGGCTGTCGCTACCATGAGCTGGCAAACGTGCAGTCGGGTGCGCACCACCGCACTCAAGACGATGAGGGCACTGTCTACCACTGGATGCGCTCAAGGTCGGACAAGACCGATGTCGGTATCCATGACTGGATGATCCCCGAGGTCGCCGTGCGTACCCTGCGCGTGATGGAGCGCTGGTGCGTACCCTATCAGGCCATGATCGCCGCCGAGATCCTGCAGCGGCGCCGCGCCAACCCGCATGATCCGCAGATCTTCGAGGCGCAAAAGCACCGCCATGCGCTCTTTCTTGCCGTATATTCCAAAGAGGGCAACCGAGTGCGCACGCTTGCCGGCTGGTCTTTGGGTTCAAACCTTAAGGCATTCGCCAAGGATTGCGGACTGAACTGGAATCTCGCCAGCCATCAGTTCCGCCGCAAGTTTGCCACCTATGCCGCGCACAGCCGCTTCGGTGATTTGCGCTACCTCAAGCAGCATTACGCGCACCGGTCGCTGGACATGACCTTGGGCTACGCTATGGACGACAGCTGGGGACAGCACCTGGACCTTGATCTGTACGCCGATATTCAGATGGAGTTGGAAGATATCAAGCTCAGCGTCGTCGATAACTGGCTGGGCGAAGAAACCCTAGCCGGCGGCTATGGACGCTCGCTCAAACAGTGGCAGCGTGAACCGGAGAACCTGCTGATCTTCAAGGATCACGCCTCGATGCTGAAAGCCATTGCCGAGAGCACCGCGATTCGCAGCAACGGCCATGCCTGGTGTACGGCGGACAATGACGGTTGCGTCGGTAATACCCTTGAGCGCACCCGCTGCGGCAATTGCAACAATGCCGTGATCGGGCACGGCCACGCGGCCATCTACCAGCGACTCTACGATGACCTAAAAGGGCTGCAGCATTGCCCGAGCATCGGCGAGGGCGGCCGCCAGCGCGTTGAGCGCGACCTGACTCGCTGCCGTGACGTACTGGTCCAGTTGGGGATGGCCCCGGAGACTTTAATTGCATGAAGCTCATAGGCAAGGCAACTAACTACAAGCGGGCGGAGGACCGAGAGAAGGATCTGAAACTCGCCCTCTACCGCATCCAGAGGGGTCGTGCCCACACCGGGGAAACCAAGGTTACCATCGCCGCAGTAGCCCGCGAGGCGGGAGTATCGACGGCGCTGATCCACAACCACTACCCAAATATTGCCGAGGCTATCCGCGAGGCTCAAGGGCGCTCCAGTCGCGCCATGCGTGATGTCAAACAACAGGATCTGATCGCAGAGCGCGAGAAGTCCGCAGCCTACCGTCAGGAGATCGAGGAGTTGCGTACCAAAGTCGCCAGTCTCGCGTCCATCAATGAAGTACTAATGGACCAGAATCGTGTTCTCAGGGCTAAGATGAACGACCGTAAAGTAGTCGATCTGGCTTTAAAGAAGCCGCATGGATAAGCAGGCTCTCACAGATGGCGTTTTTTGCAGTATCAATAGGTTAAAAAGTAAAGCAACAACATATGTCTCAGTTAAATCTTGTAATAATTCGCCTCGCACAGGCCGTACCTAAACATTGTAGGATCTCATCCCCATTTTTATTCAGGTCCATATGAGCACCCTTCTGGAGCCTCCCAGTAGCTTCTTATAATCGCCACCCTGTTTCAGTCCGCTCTACGCTATTCAGTGTAGGTCGCTTGATTTAAGACTATCTAGCTTCGAACTTCGGTCTTCGTGCATCGAAGCGCCTATCCTCTACAAGACAAATGCTTTCGCTCCGAAAGCTTCATCTCATTGTATACGCTCGGAGAAGTTTTTTCTCGCGGTGGCGAGCACGCTTGGGGTATAGGGGAAGCAGCTGGAAACCACCAGTACATCTCCTTCATCTAGTTGTGCCAAGGCATCCGCCACACCCTGGCGACTGGAATCGAGAAAATGAAGTAAACGATGACGAAGACTGCGAATGTGCCATAGGCCTTGGCCCGCTTATGCTTTACGTCATAAGTAAGGACAACGTATATCCCTTTGACTCAGGAGTTTCAAAAACTAACCTTTGATATAGGTGGCTACCGACTTGCAAATCTCCGCCCTTGCGTCATCTGCGGTTCCCCAACGCCCCATCTTCAGCCACTTGCCTGGCTCTTGCACCTTGCAGTACTCGAAGTAATGCTGGACCTGAGCGAGCAACAGTACAGGAAGGTCTTCCCATTCCTTCACATTACTGTACGTAGTGCTTAGCCTTTCGTGTGTTACCGCTACTATTATGGCTCCCGTACCAGTTTCACTTGTTGTGTAAATTACACCAACTGGTCGACTGCGAACAACAACGCCAGATGATACTGGGCATGGGCAAATCAATAGTACATCCAGAGGATCGCCATCATCGTTCAGCGTATTTGGAATAAATCCGTAGTAGGCCGGATACAATGTTGATGTACTAAGGAACCGGCCAACGAAAATTTGCCCACTTTTTTTATCAACTTCGTAACTAACTGGAGAGTGGTTTGCAGGGATATCTATAACGGTAAAAAAAAAGTCATCGGGAAATTCGATACCTGCTGAAATATCCTGATAACTCATAATCGCACCCCAGTGACTTAAGAAGACTACCCGTTAACTCCATTCAGCTTGCAATACTCCTCCCACTCCATTTCTACCATTTCTGCTACCTCTCGGTGAAATTCCAGGATCAGAAATTTAAGTTCTTCGGGAGACTCTGAAATCAGTGTAAGAGTGAGTTCCCACACCTCGATACCCAGGCGCGTGGCCTCTTGTTCGAAGGCTAACTCGATACACAATTTTTTCTCATCCTGACTCAGTCCCTGGGTGGCGTCATTCAGTGCTGAGTCGCCGTTGAAGAACTTCGACAGTGCTAATTCTCTTCGCAAGTCATCTGAGTTCATCGGATACTCCAGCTCCGTGAGTCGTCCGAGGATTTCCACCTCGGTGTGGATGTAGCGTCGGCTACGGTCATGCAATCACAGATTCATCGAACCAACCGCGGATTGTATTGTAAAAAAACAGATGCACTGTGTCCCACCAACGTATCCACCAAACACCTGGCTCACCATCTTCCAGTGCTACCAATGGCAGGCTCCCAAGTTTTTGCTCAGCTTCGTACAGATCCAGTTTTCCAACGATGGTGCCAGCAGAAATAGGCGCTTCGAGTGGTCTGTCAATCTCCAGCCGTGTCTCTACTTCACGATTTTCATTCTTGGGTAAGGTGAGGATCAGATCCTCCAGCAATCCCACGGCGATCAATCGTTCTTTGCCTTTCCATAGCGCAGACCACGTGAGTATCTCCCCTGCTTTTTTGTAGGTTTGGGTATCAAAGAAGCGAAAGCCATAACCCATGAGCTTTTCCGTCTCTGCCGTGCGTTTATGTGCGCTGCTAGCGCCAAATATCACACTAATTAAGCGCCGCCCGGCTCGGTGCGACGAAGCCACCATGCAATAACCGGCGGCCTCGGTATGGCCAGTCTTCAATCCGTCAAAGCTTGCGTCGCGCCATAAAAGTAGATTGCGATTGGCTTGCCGAATGCCGTTCCAGGAAAAGTGTTTTTTGGAGTAAAGGGCGTAGGATTGAACCCCTTGGCTGATGATTGCCTGGGCTAACAAAGCCATATCGCGGGCAGATGAATAATGATCTGGATCAGGCAGCCCGGTGGAATTTACAAAGTGCGTGTTACCCATACCTAATACAGATGCGGTCGAATTCATCATCCGGACGAAGGCGTCCTCACTTCCGGCCACATGTTCGGCGAGTGCAACGCTTGCGTCATTACCAGAGTCGATGATCACACCGTTCAGTAAGTCGTGAACAGAAACCGAACTACCCGGGTCAAGAAACATTCGTGAACCACCCGTACGCCACGCATTTTCGCTGACAGAGACGCTGTCATCAGCTTTCAGGTGTCCGGCCTTGATTTCTCCGGTAGTGGCAAACGCGGTCATCATTTTTGTCAGGCTTGCGGGGGGGAGTCGCATATCGCTGTTGTGACTGGTAATCACGCTACCCGTGGCCGCGTCAATCAGTATCCAAGCTTCAGCCCCAAGCTTTGGCGGGGCTGGGATCATCGCCCCTGGCGAGTGGGTTTCAGCCAGCGCCTGCTTGGCGAAGACTAGAGGCATCGTCAGACAGAACATGGTTAAGACAAACGGGGACAACAGGTATTTCACAAGGAAGAGGCCCTGGTTCAGCAGAATGTGCTGCAAAGCTAGCCCTGAGGGCGGTGGGGTTCAAATTAAGCTGGATTAAGTTAAATTTAATGTGCAGATATCGATAAGTCCGTAGATCTACTGGACACCATAGGGCAGAGAATCAAGACACGGGTACCGCTATGCATAGCGGCGGGCTGGATATCTAGCGTGTAGCCGTGCAATTTCACGATGGCCGCGACCAAGGATAATCCGAGGCCATGGCCGGGTTGCATTCTGCTAGCGCTCCCTCGGTAGAGCCTTCGGATGACGTGTGTACGGTCTGTCTCGGGTATGCCAGTCCCATCGTCAGCAACTTCAATGATGACCGTTGAATCCTTGATACTTCCCCGCAACTTGATGTGCCCTCCCTCCGGGGTAAATTTGATGGCGTTATCGAGCAGGTTGACCAAGGCTTCAAACATCAACGAAGAGTCGCCATACAGCTGAGGCAGGTCATTGGTAGTTTCTAAGGAGAGCGTCTGAGAACGATCCAGTGCCAAAGGCTCATAAAATTCATGCGCTTGCTGTAACAGCGCCATGATTTGGAAAGGTGCAAATGCCGAGCGGCGACGAATGTCGTCGAGTTCAGCAACCCGAAGCAATCCTTGAAAACGCACCATGATCGATTCGCTTTCCTCAAGGGCTTGGTTCAATGTTTGCTCGTGATCACTGTCCATAGGCAGTTGCTGGAGCTGATAAAGCCTTGCACGCAGCCGTGTTAGTGGCGTACGCAAATCGTGGGCGACACCATCACAAACGCTTTTGACTTCATGCATCAGTTGCTCGATATGATCGAGCATCGTATTCACGGCGCTTGCCAACATATCCAATTCATCGCGACGGGCGGATATGGGTAAACGCTCCGATAAGTTGCCTGAAACGATGCTCTCGGTACAAAGCTGTAGGCGTTTGACACGGCGTAACGGCAGACGCCGCAACAAGTGCCAGCCAATCAATCCGGGGATGAGCGTTAACGAAAATCCCCACATCAATGCCTGCTCGATAATCCCGCCAACGGCTAAAATCGAGCCGCCGTCACGCGCCAGAATAAGAATATGCCCGTCGGGGCGACGTGCTAACAGGGCATAACTGCTTCTGGTTTCTTTGTCAGGTAACGCAATGCTCAGTCCGCGCTCAAGATAATGAACTTTGCCGTCATCGGGCAAACTGGAGCGCAGTTTGAGCAGGTCTCCTGCAACGTGTTGCCCGTCGGAAGTGAACAATCCGTAAGCATCGATCCCGGGCGTTGAATAGGCTTCACTGGCAGCCAGTTCTTTCACCAGTTTTTTGTCATCGATTTTTTGATAGTAGTGGGCACGCTGCAATAATGTCCGTTCTGCGACAGTTCCCAGGTAGTGGGAGATTTCCCAGTACAATACTCCGGTGAAGAGAGCCCCCCAAACCACAAAAAATATGGCGTAGAACCCGATCAATCGACTACCGGATGAGCGCCATTCGTCAGTCTTTGGTAGCAAGGACATAGCCGGCACCGCGTATTGTATGAATGACGGGAGTACCTTCATCGCCCTCAATTTTTTTGCGCAGCCGACCAATGTGAACATCAATGATGTTCGTCCCAGGGTCGAAGTGATAACCCCAGACCTCTTCAAACAGCATGGTCCGGGTGACCAACTGACCGGCATTGCGCATCAGGTAATTGAGTAGCTTAAACTCGGTCGGTAGCAGCAGGATGTGTTCGTCATTTCGAGTCAGTTTGTGCTCAACCAGATCCAGTTGCAGGTTTCCGCAACAGAGTTGCGGATGGCTTGTGTCTGCGCTGGTGCGCCGAAGCAACGCGTCAAGACGCGCAACCATCTCGATAGCAGAAAAGGGTTTGGTCAGATAGTCATCGCCGCCAGCCCGCAGGCCCTGAACGCGCTCATCGACGTCTGAAAGTGCACTGATCATCAGGACCGGTGTTTGAATCCCAAGACTACGTAACGTACTGACAATGGTCAGGCCATCAAAATCGGGAAGCATTCGATCTAGGGTAATGGCGTCATAACCTCCTGCAATCGCCAGTGCCAAACCGTCGCGTCCAGTTGCAGCCCATTTCGAACTGAAACCATGGCGTTGGAGTTCAGCGATGATGACTTCCGCCGTCACCCTGTCGTCCTCTATGACCAATGCGCAACTCATACGTTTCTCCGCTCAATCTGCTTTTAACGCTTGCGACTCAATGCCGAGAGCCTAAGCAGGTCTACCTTAGTGACCAGCGCTGCGGCCGAAGATTAAATTTTCTTAACCCACCTTAACCTCGATGCCTGCCAAAGCACGGATATATTCACGAACAGATATGCCCCACACCGAGAGGAGGGAAAACATGACCCCTTATTTGGCGTTCTTTTTGTTGGCCTTTGGTTTGGTGTGTACCTACGCCAGTCGGGTCATTGCGCGAAGCAATCAGGTGTAACGGATGTGGCGTTGGGGCTAACAATTAGCCTCTTGCAACCAATGAATTCGTACCGATGTCCATTGTGTATGGATGCGGATCAATGCTCGGTTTCCGCCTTTGGAGCCCCTATGACTCGGCAAGAAGAGTTTTTAGCAAAAGCGTTGGAAATACACCATGAGTACGAACAGGCGACAGCTGTCATCCTCGACATGATGAGTAAAAACATGGCACGGGGTCCTGAGTGGGACGCTGCTGTCACCAGGCAGCTTGCAGCTCTTGACACTTGGATGGAGCTGCCGAGAGGTTATGGTGACTTCCGGGCTGCCCCCTGATTGCCTGCGCTTTGCATAGATCATGGGTGTTCACCACAGGCGTGGAGTCCCCGGGGTGAGTGGTCACTCGGTGTCTGCGTCTCGTGCGATATACGTCTCGGCAATTGTTTCCACCGAAAATTGACTACGCCCCTCCGCATCCAGCCGACGTGATTCCCCGCCTGAGGTACCTTGCTACACGATAGACTTCGAATCGTGTGAGTGTATTGGAGGTAGTGGCTTCCACGATCGGGGTACCAAGCCTGGGGGCGATATGGACGAAATATTTGTCGTGCAAAAGCGACCTCTACTTGAAGTCGAGGGGCAGGTTGATCGAGATTCGGCGAGCAATAACCGCGCAGATTTTTATTACAGAATCATCAACACGATTACAGGTATTTTCGTCAGTGAAAAGTACCTCGTGCGCGAAGAAGCAGAGGCCGTCTGCGAAAGTTTAAATTTGATGGGGCGCGATAACCTCGCAGGTGATCAGCCCTAGCTTTTAGTCGTTGGCAAAATTCGTTCGACCTGTGCATACGTACTTTTTCAGGTAATCGACTCGATGACTGCCGTTCGAAAACCGCATTCGGATACACAAGCATCAACCTGTCTCACAACTCCAAATTTGTATGAACGGTTGGCTATTGGTCGGTACTCCAATCCATTGGCTCATGAAGTGACACGCCCCATCAACACACAATTGGTAGTCTCCAGCCTCAGGCGTTCGCCCCAAGCGCAGAGGTTGCAGCGGTGGCAGCTGTCGTCGGTAGTGCCAACTGCCGTTGTCCAGTCGGGCGTCCTCAGGAACTTCCATTCCCGCACCATTACCCCGGATTCTGGCTTCCACCAACACCAAGCCTTGCTTGGTGACGTGGTAGTCCTCTTCCCAACGGATCTTCTCGACAGTGTGGTCCCATGCCAGTGTGAACTGCGAAATGGGTAGCTGAGCCCAGACGACACCGGCCAAGCCCAGACACAATCCAATCATGCGTTAGCCGTCCCGACCTGCTTCGACCGCCACACGTGTTGAAGGATTACCAGCAGCCCAAGTGCGAAGCCAGCTTCATCGGTCAACGGCAAAGCCACGATCAACAGCGCACCTGCGCCAACACTCAAGAAGCGTTCCCACAGCGCCATCTTCTGTTGCAAGTACCCCGTTGACGCCATTCCCCACAGACCGACCGCCAAAGTCGTCTTGATCAGCATGTAGGCAGTCATCCATAAATTGCCACCTTGCAACATGAGCGCCGGGTTGTAGACGGCCATGAACGGAATGATGAATCCAGCCAGCGCAATACGGACCGCCCATAGACTGATCTTGAATCCGGTCTCCTTCGCAATCGGTGCTGCGGCAAAACAGGCGAGGGCTACAGGTGGCGTTAGGTCGGCTAGGATGCCGAAATAGAACACGAACATGTGTGACACGATCAGGGGGACACCCAACTCCAACAGTGCAGGTGCTGCGATTGAACTGGTGATGATGTAGTTGGGTATGGTCGGAATGCCCATGCCCAGCACCAGGCAGGTGATCATCGTGAGCACCAGTGACAGCAGCAGGTTGTCCCGGCCAATGGCCAGGATGTAACCCGCAAAAGTTGATGCGACGCCTGTCAGTGACACTACGCCGATGATGATGCCCACCAGCGCACAGGCGATCCCCACCGGTACGGCATGTCGCGCACCTTCGACCAGCGCATGCAGGCAGATCGTCAGCGTTTCCCTGCCGCCTTTGATGAATCCGCACACCAATACCAGCACCGCGATGACTAAAAAGATCACGCCGATTCCCAGCTGGAAGAATCCGGTGCACAGAACGCCGAGGGCGATCCAGAACGCACAGCGCAGGCCTAAGCTGTGCACTCTGAGAATGATCGCCGAACCGAGAATGACGATGGCCGTCAGTGCCAGCCCGACCATGCCGGAGAACAGGGGCGTGCGACCGGAAAACAGCAGGTAGACCAGGACCAATAGGGGAATTAGCAGGTACCAATTCTCCTTTACCGCGCCCAGTGCACTGGGGCATTGGTCCTTGGGCAGGCCTTTGAGATTCGAGCGCTTCGCTTCCAGATGTACCATCCAGAACACGGATCCGAAGTAAAGAATCGCGGGAATCAACGCTGCCTTGGCAATCTCCACGAACGGCACGTTGATAGTTTCAGCCATGATAAAGGCGACGGCCCCCATCACGGGTGGCATCAACTGGCTGCCCATGCTGGAGGTCGCTTCGACCCCGCCGGCAAACGCAGCCCGGTAACCGAAATGCTTCATCAACGGGATAGTGAATTGCCCTGTCGTCACGACGTTGGCAATCCCGGAACCGGTTATGGTCCCCATCAGGGCCGACGAGGCGACTGCGACTTTGGCCGGACCGCCCAGCTTGTGACCGAACAACCCCATGGCGAAATCGGTGAACAACTTGATCATGCCAGCCTGTTCCAGAAAGGCACCGAACAGGATGAACAGGAAAATGTAGGTGGCGGAAACGTAGGTTGGTGTTCCGTACAACCCTTCGGTACCAAATGAGAGTTGGTTGATGATCTGGTCAAGTCCATATCCGCGGTGTGCGAGGTCACCGGGCAGATACTCGCCAAACAAGCCATAGGCCAGGAACAGGCCGCAGATGATCGGCAGCGCAATTCCCATCACCCGTCGGGCGGCTTCGAACACCAGTGCGATCAGCACGAGGCCGACCACGGTGTCTGCCGCCGTCAGATCGCCGGAACGCTGAATCAAGTCAGCCTCGAACACCCACTGATACAAAGCCGTGGCAATCCCAGCCAGACTGAGTACCCAAGCCAGCGGTTGCCAAGGGCGATCCTTGCCGTAAGCGGGGTAGCTCAAAAAGACTACCCAAAGCAAAAAGCCGACGTGTACGGCGCGTAAAACCTGACTTGAGATGGGTGCAAACGCTGCGGTGGCGATCTGAAAAATCGAGAACAGCAACGCCACGTAAAACAGGGTTTTTGGCCAGTCTCGCGGATTCGCGGAGATGCCCTGATGCTCTTCACTCATTAGTTGCCTACCTCATGACCACATTGAAAAGAGCGAACGAAGGCGCTGCGGCCCCGGTCGCCGCGCCTTGTCATTACAACGCGCTCTTTTCCTTGTAGTAACGTTCCGCGCCCGGGTGCAGTGCTATCGGCAGGTTTTTGGCTGCATTTTCCAGCTTGATGTCCTTGGCCGCCGAATGAGAGTTGCCCAGGCGGGTCAGGTTTTCGAACAACAGCTTGGTCATTTCATAAGCCACTTCATCGGACACGTCTGCACGCGTTACCAGAATATTGGTGATCGCCACTGTCGGCACCGCTTCAGGTTGCCCATCATAGGTATTGGCCGGAATCATCGCGCCCTGGTAGGCGGGGTTGCCGATTTTTTCGACCACCTCAGTCGGGATGGCAACGTAGTTCAACGGCATGACAGAGGACAAGTCGCGAATAGCAGCCATGCCCAACCCGGAAGATTGCAGGGTGGCATCCAACTGCCGGTTCTTGATCAATTCGACTGATTCGGCAAAGGGCAGGTATTGCACTTTACCCATGTCTTCATAGGACAGGCCTGCTGCTTTGAAGATTGCTCGCGCGTTCAGTTCAGTGCCTGATTTTGGCGCTCCGACGGAGATGGTCTTACCTTTGAGGTCCGCTAAGGTTTTGATTCCTGACTCTTTGCTGGCCACGATTTGAATGTAGTTAGGGTAGGCTCCCGCAATGGCGCGCAATTTGGTTAACGGCGCACTGAAACCGGCGTCTTCCACGCCGTTCTTCGCATCGGCTACGGAGTCACCCAGTGCGAGTGCTAACTCTCCACGACCGGCTTGCAGCAGGTTCAAATTTTCCACCGAAGCTTTTGTGGCCTGAACCGAAGTCTTCACGCCTGGGATGCCGTCGTTATAGATCTGCGACAGGCCAACACCAATCGGGTAGTAAACCCCACTGGTTCCGCCAGTCAGGATGTTGATGAACACCGGGGCGGCCTGAGCTGCGGTGGCGACCGCCAACGTAGCGGCGGCTAACAGGGCAAAGCGGCTTATTACTCGCATGGGAAATCTCCGTCTTGTTTTTGTCTGTATGCAGAGTGATTCCACTGTAGTTGATTCAGGCGAGGACAGCGGTGGATTGAGCCAATCTCGGCGGTGGAAGTCCTGATAAAGATTTGCAGTGACGGGATGGTTGTGCGCATTGGAGCTAGAGCCGTTGGACGACAGCGCATATCCGGTTAGTCTTGCCAGCTCCACAGTCCTGAAACTCAATGGGAATTCGCTCGGGTGATCAAACCGATAGTGCTACTGCGTCGCCGCTTCGCCTCCATCCGCTGGCGCACACGAGTGACTCTCTGGGTTGCCGCAACCTTGGCGGGGCTGCTTGTCGTGATGTTTGCCCGGCTGGCCGATCTGGCGCTGACGCAATTTGCGCAACAGACCGCCGAACGACCCTGGTTGCCGTTTATTTACACACCCTTGGTCGGCATGCTGGTGGTGTGGTTGACCACCCGTTTTTTTGTTGGCTCCCAAGGCAGCGGCATTCCTCAGGTGATAGCCGCTACGCGATTGGCGCATCAAGGCAAACGTGTCGACAAACTGGTGTCGCTGCGCATTGCCTTCGCCAAGATCGGCCTTGGTACGCTGGCGCTGACCGGTGGCTTTTCCGCTGGACGTGAAGGGCCATCGGTGCAAATCGCCGCTTCGATCATGCATTTTTTCCACCGTTACCTGCCCAATGCGCGAATCATCCGCAGCGAAGATCTCATTCTGGCCGGAGGGGCGGCAGGCATCGCGGCAGCCTTCAATACGCCGCTAGCCGGTGTGGCCTTTGCCGTCGAAGAACTGGGGCGCAAGCTGGAGACCCGCACCAGCGGGGTCTTGCTCAGTACGATCATCCTGTCGGGGATGGTCGCCATCGCCTTGCAGGGCAACTACAACTATTTCGGTCACTTCGACATACACGAAATCGGCCTGGATATCATTGCCCCGGTGCTGGTAATCGGAATTGGCTGCGGGCTGCTGGGCGGCCTGTTCAGTCGGATCTTGCTGTGGCCCCAGCGCCATCATCGATTCGTCCTCTGGGAATGGCGGCGCACGCATCCTGTATGGTTCGCCGGCGCGTGTGGAATGATCGTGGCAATACTGGGCTGGTTGAGTGGCGGTATGTCATTTGGCAGCGGCTACGGGATCACGTCGCAGATCATCGTGTCCGATGTCGGCCTGCCATGGCACGCACCGATCACGCGTTTTCTTGCGACGGTAGTGACTTACTTCTCCGGTATCCCGGGCGGCATTTTTGCCCCGTCCCTGGCAGTCGGCGCCGCTGTAGGAGCCAACGTCGCGGACTTCTTTGGTTTGGCGACGCAGCCTATCATTGCGCTGTGCATGGTCGGTTTTCTGGCCGCAGTAACACAGTCCCCGATCACTTCCGCAATTATCGTGATGGAGATGATCGACAGCCATGGGATGGTGATCAGCCTCATGGCAGTCGCATTGATTGCTAAAGCGGTCAGCGCACGGATGGGGCCCGAGTTGTATCAGCAACTGGCTCGTGGCTTTCTGCAATCGCCGGATAATGACGTCACAACCCGAAAGACAAATCCTTAGGGTGTTCTAGTGGACCAGTGCTCGGGCCAGTGCACTGAGCTTCGCCTGGTCTTCCGACAATGTGAGCGCATGTTCCGCTCGTTGGAGTAGTAGGCTCATATGTCTGGTACAGGCACTTTTGAAAATATCCGGATTTATCTGCGCCAGACTGATCAGGGCCTTCATCAGTCGGACGTCCACTTCAATCAAGCTCGCACCATCTCTGGCGATGGGAGCGAAAAAATCGTCGAACAGGTCACCAACATCCAGTCCGTGCAGGAAGACTCGCTCGCACCCTGAACCTATTTCCGCCATCTGTTCTGTTGGTTTACCCCAGCAGGTAAGGCTCCTGACCCCGCGTCCCAGTACGTCAATTGCAGTTCCAGGATCATTGACCGCAGGCGACAAGGCTCGTGAGGCGATCTCAGACAGCACCGAAAGCCCGAACCGTGGATCGTGTTCAAAGGTTCGGCGTACGCCAATGGTCAAGGCACCCAGGATTTTTTCAGCGCAGGCCCCCGGATCTCCGATGTGTTCATTGCTTAAAATCACGACCTGGGCCAGACGCATGCCTTCATGCACAAAGCTGCCGGGAACAATATCGAGATAAATCTGCGTCTCATGCTCTTCAGCAATCGCACCCAATGCATGCACATCGACGTGTTGGACATACCCGGTCTGAAGACTCGTAATGGCTTTCGCTGAGCACGGAACACTCCCATCGGCAGGGTAGGCGGCGCCGCCCAGATAAGGCCATTCGACCCGATTTTTTATCGCATGGATGGTGGCCGCTTCGACGCGATCAATGGTTTCACCCACCCGCCCCAATCTCGATAGGTGATCGATCCAACGCAGAAGTGTGTACACGATCAGAATCACCACGCCGATGGTCACTGCAAAAAGCAGAACCCTTCCTTGCGCACCGTAGGCTCCAGTACTTAATGCAATGATCCCCACCAGGCTAAACAGAAATGAACCGATAAAGGTGGCGAGGGCATTTTGGGTGGTGCGGTCTTCCATTACCAGTGTGGTGGCGCGGGGTGTTACGCCACTGCTAGCGGCACCGTAGGCCGTCACCATTGTGCTGAGCGAAAAGGTGGTCACGGCGAGCATGCTGGAGGCGATGATGCCCAAAATTTTGTCAACAGCGTCAGCGCCGATACGCGCTGGCAGTGAGGCGGGAATGTAGTCATTGAAGACCACGGCGAGCAATGCGGTCGCCACACCCAGTACAGAAAATAAACTGGCTCTGAACCAGAGCCGTTTCGTCATCTGATGTAGCTGCCAGCGCCAACGAGCGATCATCTTCAATACCTTTTATAGCGACGTCACTGGTCCACGATTTAAGTTCGGTCTGCCAATGCAACAACTCGATCACCTTTGATGGAGTGACATTGCCGGCGGAAGGTTCATTGGCGGAGTCATTTGCTTCCCGCTGTTAAGCTACCTATCATCGAGCCGGGTGCGTTGCTGCATACGGCACATCGCAGGTTAATGCTCAAACGTTGGTCGGGCCGCCAGCGGAGAGTTAATGTGCCTGATAAAAACTTGGCGTCACCCTCGATTCCACGTCCCCAAGAGTTGACCGTACGCGCGCTGACAGCGATTGAGCGGTTTACCCATATCGAAGCCGTCAGCGGCGTCGTTCTATTACTCGCGGCATTGGTAGCACTGATCTGGGCGAACAGCCCGATTGCCGGCTCCTACGAGCATTTCTGGAACACCCAACTCACTTTAGGGCTCGGTGAATTCAAAGTCGCTTGCTCACTACACTTCTTAGTCAATGATGGCTTGATGGCAGTTTTCTTCCTTGTTGTTGGCGCGGAGATACGCCAGGAGATTCATGACGGCGCGCTTGCGAACTTCAAGTTGGCGACCCTGCCTCTAGGAGCCGCATTGGGCGGCGTCTTGGTGCCGGCGATCATCTACACGTTGTTCAATCATGGAACCGAGGGCAGTGCAGGTTGGGCCGTGCCGACGGCCACTGATATCGCATTTGCAGTGGGTGTTCTCGCACTTTTGGGGAAGTCGATCCCGGGTGGTATTCGCGTGCTGCTGTTGGCACTGGCCATCATCGACGACATAGTCGCCATCCTCATCATCGCCGTGTTCTATACCTCAAGCCTGGATTATATCGGTTTGGTGGTGGCGTTGAGTGGACTGGTATTGGTGCTGGCTTTTCAGCGAATGGGTATCAGCAAGGCCTACGCCTACATACTGCCTGGCGCCATTGTGTGGTTTGGCCTCCTGAAGACGGGGGTGCACCCAACGCTCGCAGGGGTAATTCTTGGGCTGATGACTCCGACCAGCTCCAAGCCTACAACGGAGCGCCCGCTGGACACCATCGGGCGTACATTCCATGAACTGATGGATCGACTTGCCCAGACCGGGAATAGTCCGCAGGCCGTGGCGGCACCGCTGAAACAACTCCGACAGGCCGAGCGGGAAATACTGCCCCCAGTGCAGCGCGTCCAGGCAGGACTGCATTCATGGGTAGCTTTTGGGGTTATGCCTCTTTTCGCACTGGCAAACGCTGGGGTGAGTCTAGAGGGCAGCAGCCTGGAAGATGCTGTCTCGCTGAATGTATTCATTGGGGTTGTATTGGCACTGGTACTGGGCAAGCCTCTCGGAATCGTTTTGGCCAGCGTAACCCTCGTTAAACTCAAAATTTGTGAGCTACCTGAGGGCGTGACCTGGGCGGGTGTCGGCTTGGTGGGACTGCTGGCGGGTATCGGATTCACCATGTCCATTTTTATAGCGTCGTTAGCGTTTCCTGATCCGGCGTTACTCTCAACGGCGAAACTTAGCGTGCTCGCGGCGTCTGGCTTAGCCGCACTCATCGGATTGATTTGGGGGAAGCTGAGGTACTAAGCCCTTTTACTAAGTGCCATTTTTCAGCGCTGTGATCACCACCGGGCAAAAGCAGACTAGCCATTGCCCCGTGGTGATTGAAAGCGCGGCCAACTTACTGCTAGTGGCGCAAACTCCCCTAAATGCAGTTCAACGACTGCTGACGGGCGCTGTGGTGCTTTTTCCAAACGCCGAGCTTATGGTGACTGTTGGGCTCGGCGACGGACCGCTACCGGTGGTAGTCACCGACACCCGCCAGCGCGCACCCGTGCCGGTCGGGGTGAGAGTGGCCGTGCCGAGGCTCAGCGGCCCGGCGGTGGTCGAGGCCGTGGCCGTGATGCTGTTGCCCGTGCCTCGCGACGTCGTGCCTGCCAGGTCCCAGGTGTAGCGGCTGTTGCTGCGGGCGGTGACGGTTGCGCTGGTGACAACCAAGTCTTCGTTGACCGCTGCCGGTGCCGAGACCGCCACGGAGACCGTCGTCCGATCCGAAACAGCATCCTTGGCGTCGCTGGCCTGGTAGGTGAAGGTTGTGGTGAATGGTGCGGCGATGGTGGCGGGTGGCGTGTAGATCACCCGCACACTATCGGTGCTGACTGTGCCCAGCCCGGAGTCCGGTTGCTCCAGACCGACGACTTTTAGCGGCACATTGCCGTCCGGGTCGGTGTCGTTGGCCAGCACATTGATGGTCACCGCTTGGCCGTTGGCGCTGGCGGCGCTGTCCGGGTTGGCGACGGGTTTTTTGTTCGAACCCTGATCGTCATCATCGTCATTGTTCTTCGCGTCGCCAGTGCGGAAGGTCGGCAGCGCGGCAGAGTTGACGTAGGTGACACCGTCCCATCCAGGCAGAGGCGTCGGCATCAACTGGAACTGCCCGGGATGCTCGATATCCCAACGCAGCAGCATCGAAGTGTCCTCGTGCTGAGTGTTGTGGCAGTGTTCCATGTAGGTCCCGGCGAATTCGCGGAAGTGGATCGCCATTTCCACATCGACCGAACTGTCGATGCCCTGGCCGATGCGGTACACGTCCTTGCGTGCCCATTTTTCCCATTCCGGTGGTGCCTTGCCGTCGCGGCTGAGGATGATGCCTTCTTCGAAATGCACGTGTACCGGATGGTTCCAGCCGTTGCCGCCGTTCTTGATTTTCCACACTTCCAGCGTACCGTCGCCGACGTAGCCGCCATCGGTCGGGCCGTTGGCCAGTTGCGGGGCCGCGTTGAGCCGGCGTGGGTCCATGCTGTAGCCAAAACCGCCGTCGGTCTTGATGGTCCACGGAGCTTCGTCTGTGCCGTCGGAGCGGCCGAAGATGAACTCGCGGTGCCGCGCCAGTTTCAGCTTGGCCTGAACGGCTGGGTCATCGCGGTCGAGGGTCAGCGGGATCATGACTTTACCGGCGGCTTTGCCCGGTTTGGCGGGCTCATATTCGGCAGGATTCATGCTGACATCTGTACCGGTGTAGGGCTGCACGATCATTTGCATGAACTTGCCCACTACCGGATCGCCCTTGTCCCACTCCGGACCTTTGCTGCCTTGCTTGATCACCGCTTTGTACTTCTCGGACAGCACGTCCGCGAGGCTCAGGGCGTTCTTCTCTGGACCCTTGCCGGTCTTGTGTTCCATCAGATTGACGAAGTACAGCTTGTCGCCGGTCTTAATCCCGTTTTTCGCAAAGTTGACGATGATGTCGAAGCGCTCGGCAATGCCTTGTGTGGGCAGGATCGCGTTGTGGTTCTGCTTATCGCCATCGCCGTCCAGATCCATGCTTCCGTCGAACGGCACAGCGTGTTCCATGATGTTGCCGTCGTTGCCGATCAAGTGAAAAGGCACGCGGGTATAAGACAGATTCGAGCCGGCCGGCCCTGGAAATTCGCCACCGTTGCCGGCGACTTCACGTACCAGGGCAATCCTCAAATAGCGCGACACCGAGCCGTTGAGAATGCGAAAACGGTAACTGCGTGCCCGTACCTTCAAGCGTGGCTGGTACTGCCAGTTGACCAGGATCTGATCGCCGAGAAAGCCGTCGGTATTGAATGGGTTGAACCACAACTGGCCGTTGGCGTCCCAGGCCTTGTCGGCGACCACCAGGTTGACGTCGTAGTCGCGGTTGCCCCATGGCAGCGCCGAACCGCTGGGCAGGCGCAGGTTGACGCCGTCCTCGACAGCTTCGTTGCCGCGATCCAGAGCGCTGTAGTAGTTCATCATCACCGCGTTGCCCTTGTAGACGTTCTGCGCGGTGAAATCGAGCATGTGGTCGTGGAACCAGTGGGTGCTCATGGTTTCGCGCCAGTCGCCACGAATCTTAATCGTGCCGTTTTCGCAGGTCTTCAGACCGGGGCTTGCGTCGTTGACGAACAGCTTCTCACCCGGTGCGCATGGGAACGCCGCCCGCGGGTCCTGCGCTGTGGTGTTGATGGTGTCGTAACCGGCCAGCTGTAGCGGCCAGCGATAGTCGTAGTACTGCCCCGGAAAGAAAAACGCGTTGGTGTAGCCGTCGCTTTCGGCCGGGGAGTGGCCATTGTGTTCGTGGGTGCTGATGGTGTGCAGGCCGAAGCCCATGTTGGCGGCCGGGTCTATCGGCAGGGCGTTGTAGTGACGCATCAGCACCGGTTGGCCGTAACGCACCATGAGCAATTTGGGCGGAAAGGTGCCGTCGAAGGTCCACAGTGCATTGTGATTCTGAACCGGCATGCTGGGGTGGAATCGGGTATCGATGCCTTTGGTCGTGCCCGTCGTGGTCGGAATGTCCGAGGTCTGGTAGTAGAGCCCGCCTGGCCCGAACTCACCAACGGCATAGTTGTGCAATTGCCGGCGGTCACGCATGCCGCCATTGAGCTTAGCGCCTGCTTGCACGGTTTTGAAGGCGACCTGTGGATAGAACTCGTTCCAGCGTTGATGCGACCAGCCTTTTCCCGGTGGCCGGCCCTCTGCCGGCGAACCCACCGGATGGCGGTTGAGGAAGGTTTCGATCTGCGCCTTCCACGGGTTGCGGTCCAGCACGTTGGAGAACTGCGATGGAAACGGGTACAGCCCGGGCTGGCGCATGAAGGCTTCCAATGCCGAACTCGAAGGGCCGCTGCGGGCGACATTGTTCGGGTCTTGCTGCGGCAATGGGCCGACGGTGGGTACCGGGAATGTCAGTGGTGGTGCAGGCAGGGTGGGGTCGAGTTTTTCCGTACCGAACTCCTCGAACAGCAGCAATTGCTGGGTGTAAGGCTGCGCTCCGAACAACGGGCTGGGCTTGCCGTTGGTAGGGAAATTAAACGAGGTCTGAACGCTCGGCGGCAGCACGTTTTCGGCGCGCGGTGTGTTTCGGTCGCCGTACACTCCGTTGGGATAGGCGATTGCGCCTTGGTTGGCTTCGGGCAGACCTTTCAAGGCTTCCAACGCGGCTGCGGCTGCCAGCGGGTCGGCGGGAGGTTTGTAGTATGCTGAGGGGTCTGTGGGTGGCGGCTCGCTGACATCGTCAAGCGGTACCGCGTTGGCCGTTGCCAGGGTCACGAGCATCGCAGAGGTTAGGCCTGCCCTGCGTAAACAGCTCACTGAGTGGAAATGTTGTGTTGCAGATTTCATTTTATTCCCCTCGCGTCATGCCTATCGGCGAAACCCGCCATCACTGTTCAGTGACGGCAGATGCTGCGGTAGTGGGGAAATTGCAACTGTTAGGCCATCATCTGGCCTCGAAGAAAAAGTACTAATGAATTAGTAAGTTGTTTCAGAGTGTTTCTGCGCGCTTACAGAACATGATGGGGCATATTCCTATAAATTGGTGGGTCTTCCCCAACCAATGGGGCAGTTCCCCATTTTTGGAAAAAATGATCAGCCTACAAAGCTCGGGGCAATCTGTTTGAAATTCGTCCCAACCCGCGATCCCCTCTAAACCTACAATTTCAGTTGGAGCTGGTATTTGTCGGCGCAATGAATTAGCGGTTTTTTAGTCTGCTCATTGCAGTGGTGTAGCGACAGTTAGCTGTCGGAGCATTTTTCATAGATGGATTGCTTTGCTAAACGTGCTTTGGCAATATCGGCGACCTGTGCTCCTCAGTCGGTTCTCCATCCCTCTCATTTGGGAACTGTGTAGTAGGGGAGTACAGGCAAGCCCGGCCCTGTGCCGGGTTTTTTATTTGTAGGAAACATTACTCAATTACGTTGCAGATACTCTCCACTCGTTGGCTATGAGTTGGATGGTCGGTAGCGCTCTGAAGGCCTGATTGAAAGGCTTCGCAGCTTAAATCTGGCAGGCTATTCCTATGTCCATCGCGGCAATGCGGCTTATTGGTTTCATCCTCGGTGTATTTCTGATCACGCTGGCTGTCAGCATGGCCATTCCTATGGTTACGCTCTTGGCCTACGGGTACAGCGATGACCTTCCCGCGTTTCTTTGGTCGAGTTTGATCACTTTCTCTGGTGGCCTACTGTTGGTCGTGCGAGGACGTCCAGATACCGTGGTGCTTCGTCCAAGGGATATGTACCTGTTGACTACGGGCAGTTGGGTGGTGGTGTGTACCTTCGCGGCTTTGCCAATGGTGTTCATCAGCCATATCGGTTACACCGATGCTTTCTTTGAAACCATGTCCGGCATCACAACTACTGGCTCTACCGTTTTGAGTGGTTTGGATACTGCGTCACCGGGATTGTTGATCTGGCGTTCGATGCTGCACTGGCTGGGCGGTATCGGCTTTATCGGTATGGCGGTGGCGATTCTTCCCCTGTTGCGCGTTGGCGGCATGCGCCTGTTCCAGACGGAGTCGTCAGACTGGTCGGAGAAGGTGACGCCGCGATCCCATGTGGCCGCCAAATATATTTTGTTGCTGTACGTGGGGCTTACAGGCGCTGGGACTCTGGCGCTGTGGATTGCAGGAATGACACCGTTTGAAGCGATCAATCATTCGATGTCATTGATTTCCACCGGTGGATTCTCTACGTCGGATGCCTCACTTGGGCATTGGACTCAGCCAGCCATACATTGGGTGGCAGTGCTTATCATGATATTGGGCAGCCTGCCCTTTACCCTGTACGTCGCAACGCTACGCGGTCATCGCCGCGCGCTACTGAAGGATCACCAGGTGCGCGGGTTTGTCGGGTTCTTGATTGTGACCTGGTTGGTCGTAGGGACCTGGCTGTGTTTACACAGCGATTACGGCTGGTGGGAAGCCTTTCGCATCGTGGCCGTCAACGTGACTTCGGTGGTCACGACAACGGGCATTGCAGTGGGTGACTACACACTGTGGGGCAGTTTTTCCGTGTTGTTGTTTTTCTACCTGACCTTCGTCGGGGGATGCTCCGGTTCAACCGCCGGTGGCCTTAAAATTTTCCGCTTTCAGGTTGCCGCTGCGCTGCTCCTGAGTGGCTTGAAACAACTGATTCATCCCCGTGCGGTGATCCAGAAAAAGTACAACGGCCATTCCATCGATGAGGACGTCTTGCGTTCGCTGTTGACCTTCTCGTTTTTCTTCACAATTACTATTGCTGTGATCGCTTTGGGGTTGGCGTTGATTGGACTGGATTGGACGACTGCCTTGAGTGGGGCCGCCACCGCAGTATGCAATGTTGGGCCGGGGCTTGGCACGGTCATTGGGCCTGCGGGCAATTTTGCTTCGTTGCCTGACGCTGCTAAGTGGCTGCTGACCGTCGGCATGCTGCTTGGGCGGTTGGAAATTCTGACGGTGCTGGTGATTCTGACACCTGTCTTCTGGAGATATTGATCGCTTCGCCTTTGAGTCGCCAGGAAGCCCGTTTACCACGTCCTAGCGTCCGGATTCGCAATACCAGTTGTGACAATTTCATCGGGTGCGTTAGCGAGAAGCTCAACTTAGTCCAGCTATCCAAATCTTTTAAACTTCCAATTGGTTTGCCTTGATACATTATGTATTGCTGCGCAATACTGGGCCAAGACCAAAGGATTTGGTTCCCCTTCGAAAAAAAGCCCGCCATACGCGGGCTTTTTTTCGTCTGGATATTCGTTAGCCTGTCGGCAAATACTGAATCGCCTCCGATTTCTTCGCCGGTTCTGACGGGCAGCTATAGGCCGATTCTGTTGAAAAAGTCGGTTTTTCAGCTGGCCTGAACTCAGGCACGACCATCGCCTAAGAACCGACTCACCACATTGAGTGATTTCTCCGCCCTTCGTTGACCGTTGCTGCTCAGTTAGTGGGTTAATTTGAGGTTTTTTACTGAGTGCAGGCGCACCTATCCCGTGACAGGTGGCCCTTGAGATGTAAATTTAGCCAGCCGTCGCAGGTTCTGTACCGCAGCGGCCAGCGTGAATTCATCAGTCGCGCCACTCATGCCACGTAGTCTCAGGCGATCCAGTTTCAGGATGCGCTTGAGGTGGGCAAACAACATTTCGACCTTCTTACGTTCGTGGCGAGAGCGCACGTACGCAGGTGTCGTTGCGATTCGCCGAGCCACATCGCGCGCGGCTTCATGGATGCTGCGGGCGATCTTGCGGAACGCAGTGTTCGGGCAGCACTTGGCTTTCATCGGACAGGCAACGCAGTCGGTCTGCCTGGATCGGAAGATGATGGTATTGGCTTTGGTGACGTGCGAACACTCGTTCTTGAAGGCTCGCCATTCGCTACGTAATGCATTGCCAGCCGGGCAGCAGTATTCCTCAGTCTCTTCATTCCAGCGGAAATCGTTGTTCGAAAAACTGTCGTTCTTGCGTTCGGTTTTGTCCCACACCGGCACATGTGGCTCGATGTCCTTTTCCTCCACCATCCAGGCCAGCATCGGCGCGGTACCGTAAGCGGTGTCGCCAATCAGGCGTTCCGGCTTGATGTCGAACTGCACTTCGAGCCGATCGATCATCGTCTTGGTGCTCTCGACTTCTGCGGTTCGATGAGCCGGTGTGGGTTCCACATCCATGATCACGCCGTGCTCGGTATCGATCAGATAATTCGTGGAGTAAGCGTAGAACGCTGGGCCACCTGGAGCTGCGGTCCTGCGGGCTTGAGGATCAGTCAGCGATAGGCGCTTCGGTAGCGTTTCGGCCAGAGCCTCTTCATCGAGTGCCTCAATATACTCACGCACGGCGCGGGTGCTCAGAGCTGGATCGCTCCAGTTGACCGGTTCACCACCCGGTACGCCGCGCTGCCGGCTGGCATCCGCTTTGATGATGCTGGCGTCCACGGCAAAGCCTTCGCCCTTGACCAGGCCGGCGTCCATGCAACGACGCAGCACTTCATTGAACAGCCAGCGAAACAGATCGCTGTCCCGAAAACGGCCGTGTCTATTTTTGGAAAAGGTCGAGTGATTGGGGACTTCATCTTCAAGGCTCAACCGGCAGAACCAGCGATACGCCAGGTTCAAATGGGCCTCTTCGCACAGCCGACGCTCTGAGCGAATGCCGTAGCAATAGCCCACGATCAGCATGCGGATCATCAGTTCGGGATCAATCGTCGGACGCCCAATCGGGCTGTAAAAATCGGCGAGGTAATGGCGCAAGTCGCTCAGATCGAGACACCGATCAATGCTACGCAGAAGGTGATTGGCGGGGGATGTGGTCTTCAAGGTTGAATGAGTAAAACAGCCGTTCCTGCCCACTCGATAACTGTCCCATCATGCTGCGTGCTTCCCTGCTGGCCTATGCGCGGATTTTGCAGCAGGCCAGACAGGGGAGCTACTTTTTCAACAGAATCGGCCAGAAGCGGCCAGTCAAATCATCCGTTTATATAAGCGCCTTTGGGTCGTCATTCGTAAGCGTCTCGATTAACTCTCTTACGGCAAGCCAAGGCACGACGACGAAATAGGCGTTCAACAGGTAAAGCCCGGCTAGAATCAGCAATAGCGCGCCGAGGTTCGAAGGCTTTGCGCAGTGGCGCAAGCTAGCCGAGGTTTTCCAGCCAGGCCATGCTCCCAGCGCCAAGGGGCAGCGGGCTCTACCGAGCATCAGCGCATTTGACAGCGTCAAAGAGGCTGAACTAGCGTTACCTACAAGCCGAGAGCTTGGAGTTTTTCTTGCTTCGGTATCGAAGCTGGCGACAGCACAGGCCCATTTGTACGTTTGGGAAAGCGGCGGCATTCGGGATGAGTCTCTTGGCTTTGCTCCCAATAACGATCCACTGCCTACCGGCAAGGAGTTGTGATGCGCGCCACGGCGTTTTCAGTCGGTGAGCCTGCCCCTTGGTTCTACTGCCGCACTCAACTAAGAGAGCGCTTTTGTTTCGACACTGTTGCCGGTCGGTATGTAGTGATTTCTTTCTTGGGCTCTGTGGCTGATCCTGCATCCATTAAAGTTTTGGAAGGAGTTCGGGCTCACCGCCAACGGTTCGATGATGATCAAGTCTGCTTCTTTGGTGTTTCCATAGATCCAGATGATGAAAAGCTGAAACGGGTAAAAGATTCGATACCTGGCATGCGCTTCATCTGGGATTTTGATCGATCAGTTAGTGCGCTCTACGACACATTGCAGCTAGACGGTAGCATCAGGCCAATGACCTATGTGCTGGACCCTGCGCTACGAGTCATGGCCATCGTTCCGATAGAGGAGCCGGTTGATAACCATGTGCCCTCGCTAATGCGCTTTCTGGATAGATTGCCCGCACTGGCTCCCACACATGTTGTCACTCCACACGCACCCGTCCTAGTGGTTCCCCGTATATTTGAGCCCGCGCTGTGTAAAGCGCTAATCAGTTTTTACGACGAACGTGGCGGGGAGGAATCCGGGTTTATGGTGGAGCGGTCGGGTAAAACCGTCCAAATCGCCGACCATAGCCACAAACAGCGTCGCGACTGCACGATAGAGGACGACACTCTGTCCAAAGCATGCTCGCTGCGTATAACCAACCGCCTGGTTCCGGAGATACACAAAGCGTTCCAGTTCAATGCCACTCGGATGGAGCGCTATTTGGTGGCCTGCTACAATAGCGAGGAAGGCGGGCATTTCCGGCCCCATCGGGATAACACCACCAAGGGTACAGCGCACCGCCGCTTTGCCGTTTCCTTGTTTCTTAATTCAGAAGAGTACGAAGGAGGTTTCCTGCATTTTCCAGAGTTTGGGAAAGCCCTGTACAGCGCCCCAACTGGAGGGGCTGTGGTATTTTCGTGTTCTCTTTTGCACGAAGCCACTCCTGTAACCAAAGGTCGCCGCTATATGTTCCTCCCGTTTCTATACGATGAAGCTGCTCGCCTCATTCGAGACGAGAATCTCCCATTTCTTGAAAATTGACTCGTGCTCAACATAATTCGGCTGTCATTACGGATGGCCGTGAACGCTAGCTCGTTGTCAGTGCAGTACCGCGACCCTGCGTACCCAAGGTCATTACCGCGCTCAGTGGCCTAAATCCAGGTTGAGATGTAGAAACAAACAAGGTCGCAAATGCGGCCTTGTTTTACTCAGGGTGTTACTCGTGTGAATGCCCGTGCTCAGCGCTCTCGGAGGTTGCTCCTTTCTCTCCACCACCGTATGCCGTCATCAGGCCAAGGAACCAGATCAGGAGCATTGAGCGAATCAGTGTTGTTGTGGTTTTCATGGAAGGACTCTTCAAAAAATGGATGAAATAAATGGTCTGTGGTCAGGCTGAACGGTGCATTTTCGTCAATAGAACAGCCATCGCTGCTTCGGATTACTGTTTGACGCTCAAGTAATCGCCGGTCGTTTTCAGTGCGATGGTCACGTCGTTGTTGCTGCGATTGCGCCAAAACCAACCATGGGTGCCATCAAAAATGGCAGTGAATTCGCCCTTATCACTTTTGACCTGATTGGATGGGGGTAGCGAAATTACCCAATTCTTATTTTTGCATTTCAAAAGGTATTAACTATCACGTGTGATGTGAGCGCCAATAAACAGTTATTAAACTATTGACATGTTTCAGCCGCTTTACACTGTGCCATGAGTTTAAAAAAGCAAGCGGAAAGTTGTGATGTTGGCGTTGCGCCGCGCCAGCGGCTTTAGGTGTGTCTATCCGCAAGCGACAGTTTTTTTGGGTGCTAATGGTTTTTTCTGTTCAAATTGCCAATTTTGATAAGATTTTTATATCTAGTTGATTCGATAGTGGTTTTTTTTAAAACTCAATATATCAGTTCGGGCGCTCGCTTTACTGATGTAGCTACACATATTGTCGGCGCGAAGTGTTCGACTTTTTTTTTAAAAAATGACAGTGGCAATGTCATGTTTGTCTACACTCCTAATTCTTCGAGTAACGTCGAAAATCAAGTGATTCCTCACTTCCGGCTAGTTGGCTCGGTAGAACGAATTTCGGCGTGAGTGGCATTCCCTTAGCGATGCCATAGTGGTCATCGGCGCCTTGATCACACCAGGTTGCATTATTTTGATGAGGGAGACTTATGGGTAGTGTCGTCAAGATAGGGTTTTTACTCACGGGACTGTTATTGGGGCAGACCGCAGATGTCAACGCGGCGGATGAGGTCCTGCTGCCGCTCTACACTATCAGCGAGACGCCAGGAAAGCCCTTGCTGATCGAAGAGCCGCAAATGCCCGACCTGTCTGGCTATACGGCCGAAGCAGCCATGGCGAAAATTTCTTACAAGCCCGCCGGTCGCGCAATGATCCAGCCGATGCTCAAGGAAAAAACCCTCGACGAGTTCATTGGCGGCCAGAACCGCTTAAAGGAATGGGTGGTGCGCCAGCAGCGAATGCCCGTGGCGATCTTCATCGACCGTGGCTACATCAGCCTGACGCAACTGGCGCGCAACCTGCCACCGACGGCTTTGCGCGAAACCGCGCCGGGGGTGTTTTTGGCACGCTTGCCGATCGTCATACGTCCGGGCGGAACCCTGCATATTGATAAGTCGGTCAAGGAGTTGCGTTTGTCCCAGGAGGGCGGATCTTTCATCGTCAATGACGGCAAGCTGTTTATCACCGACACCAAGGTCAGCGCCTGGAGCGAGAAGGACGACAGTCCGGCCTGGTACAAGCAAGAGGGGGTGTTCCGGCCTTTTTTGGTATCCTGGGGCGGCACCGAGACTTACATCGTCAACAGCACCATCACCAGCTTCGGCTACACCGCGAGCAAGAGTTATGGGGTGAGTATTTCGCAGTACAGCCCGAGCATGTCGCCGAAGATGAAGCGCAAGCGGCCGACCGGCTGGTTGCTCAATTCGCAGTTCGTCGACAACTGGTACGGCTTCTATTGCTATGAAGCAGACGACGTGGTGATTCTCGGCAACTCCTACCGCGACAATATCGTCTATGGCATCGACCCGCATGACCGCTCGCGTCGGCTGATCATTGCCCACAACGATGCCTTTGGTACCCGCAAGAAGCACGGCATTATTGTATCCCGCGAGGTCAATGACAGTTGGATCATCTACAACCGCGCCTACAACAACCATCTGTCAGGCATCGTCCTGGACCGTTCCAGCGTCAATAACCTGGTGGCCTACAACGAAACCTACAAAAACAGATCCGACGGCATCACCCTGTATGAGAGCGGCAATAATCTGCTCTGGCGCAACCGTGTGACCGACAATGACCGGCACGGGATCCGGGTGCGCAACAGCACCGGCGTGCGGCTTTATGAAAACGAGCTGATGGCCAATGCCCTGACCGGGATCTACGGCCACATCAAGGATTTGCGTGGCAGCGACCGCGACATGAAGGAAGACCCCTACGAAGCCAGGCTGTCGCTCACCGTGGTAGGCGGCAAGCTGATCGGCAACGGTTCCAGCCCCATCACCGTGTTTTCGCCCTCGCGTCTTGAACTCTATGACTTGACCTTTCTGGCGCCGCAGAAAAAAGACGGCCTGGCCTTCACCGGTTTGCTCGGGGAGGTGCAGGGCGACTTGATGGACATTCTCTTGCGCCGCCATGCCGCCGCGTTGATTCTGCCCGAGACACTGTGAGGAGTCTGCCGATGAACACCCTCTTTGGATTTCCGCGCGGTGCCTGCTGTCGGTGCCCGCGTCAGTGAAGATTCATACTGAAACCGGTCAGATTGAGGATGAGCTTACATACACGCGGAGCGAAGATCCCCGCCGTAGTTAAGGGATAGGATCGTTAGATTTGCTTCTGCCTAGAATCTCCCAAAACGCTCGCGTCATAAAAACGTTCCTCTACCGTCGAAACGATGCAGATCTGCCTGTATCAGACCGTTCGTTACCGGTCTGTAATGAAATTGTGGTTAATTCTCGCATCTTTCCCGCGTGCCTTTGCAGTTAAAAACGCAGTTGTGCAACACAACTCCACGCCCAGCACCTGCCTTCGACTCTCCTTGGTCTCATAACCGTTCGGTCATTGGATCCTAGCGCCTCCGGACGTTCAGGCAGAATGTACACTAGGATAAGTTTGTTAGCATGGTCAACAACCTCTGAGAGAGTCTTCCAATGGGCGTAGACAAGAAGCTTTCGAAAAAACCCAGCGTCGAAGAGATACTCAACGCCAAACGAACAGCCAGGGATAGGCTTATAGAGGCGGTGTACGCGGCCGATCGAGATAGCCTTGAACGAGCGGCCGAATCGGTCAAAGCGGCGTTACGTGGCGACTCTCCCATTCCGAGACCACAAAGATTTGTAAGTCTCGACAGTGAGGACTGAAGAACTAGTGTGAATAAATTTGCCCATCGTCAAAATGTGTAAAAATTGCTAATACTAAATAAAAGAGACGAATCATAATAGGCGTCCCCCATGTTTACAGATATTTTTCGTGAAGATGCTTACCGCACCTATCGGCTCCGGTTGGAAGTGATTCTTCATATTCCAATCCGCGCTTCAGATCAGGATATCCACGATCTGATCGAGGCTGGCTTCCCAGCCAGCATTGTCGATAAGCTTTGCGACAATGGAATCATAAGCATTGAAGCGCGTGACCTGATCATTCCGCTCAAAACCCTCAAAACTAGGCTGATGCTTAGTCAGCGACTAACAGTAGACGAAAGTGATCGACTATTTCGTGTTGCACATATTACGGCCATGGCAGGAGTGCTTTTCGGAGACAGCGAGAAGGCCGAAAACTGGCTTACCAAATCAAAATTCCGTTTTTCGGACAAAAGCCCTATTGCAATGCTCTCCACAATACAGGGCACCCGTCGCGTAGAAGAAATGCTGGTCCAGGTAGCAGAGGGGTTGGTTTTTTGATTCTGTGATGCATCAGCGCGATGAAGGTAAGTATCTCGTGTTGGCTTTGGATTACCGGACAATCTACGACCTCCGAGAGTAGGTCGGTGACTGTCGAAACCAACACCTAAGAAGAATTCGCTAAAGCCAAATTTCCAAACAGCTTCTCGTGCAGCACTCTCAAAGTGGTCATTACGCTTAGCGTACTGAATGGAATTAGACATGGCATTCGTTGTATTTTTTGCTCGGAGGATGACCATCTCATATCTCTCAGGAGAGATGGATTGATAATTTTTTTAGATATCGATGGCGTTCTGCATCCTCTTTTCCCCCGAAAAGACCGGCCTGCGAAGGAATCTGCGCCATTTGCGTACCTCCCCAGGTTATCGTCAGTTCTGCGTGATTACCCGCACACGTACGTGGTAATCAGCAGCACTTGGCGCGTAAATCGCACCTTGGATGAACTAAAGTCCCTGTTCCCCTCAGATCTGCAAGATCGAATCATTGACTCAACTCCAATTCTGGAAGATTCCCTGCAGCCGGGAGGACGAGAAGCCGAAGCATCCAGCTGGCTTGACTCTCATCCTGAACATACAAACTGGGTTGCAATTGATGATTGCGCCGTCTGTTGGTTTAGCCTTTCCAAACTTATCCTTTGTGACGACGGGTTTCGCCAAGAGGAAGAGATAGACCTCCGAGCAGCGATAAAAAGCGAAAAATGAGGCGGTTCGGCTTGGACATCTTCCTCATGACTTTCAGCGCCTACAGCGAAAGCACAAACGACGCGCGTCGAGATTCAAGATCGATCGGAAACTTTCATGAGGAGGTGAGCCTCCGCTTCGGGCTAGATCGCTGCCTGTTGCAATGGGCTGCATTCGTCCATCACTTCATCCCGACCGCCGCCTCACCCAGACCAGCGTAAATAGCGTCCCTTTCCACCCCATTGCACGCAGTCAACACCGGCAGAATCCCGGCCGGTAGCGAACGTTAATAGTCTACAGACTCAGGGGTCATTAACTCATGCCGCACGGTCACGCTAGAACGCCTACATCAAGCGCAAAAACCGCAAAATGCATTACGATTGGTTGGGATAATCTTTATTCGACGCCATTGCTGAAGTACCAGAGCACGTCACGCGATGAATCTGGACATACAAACACGAACGGACAAACATGGCCTTTTGGAGGTATTACCTCCAAACAGCGGTCGGCCATCGCGGCGTAACCTCTGCTTCTGACGAGCAATAAAAATGAGGAGATAGCCATGGATTTGCAATTTGCAGATTGGCAGCAGCTCACTCGTTCCGTAAGTAAAAATCCCGAAAAAAGTTAGATTAGGTAAGCGCTTGATTTATGGAAGATAAAACACATATAACAGTTAGCAAGGCTCCGGAACGCGTGAGTGAACAGATCGAGCCCGGCGCACCGAGCCACGCCGCGCAGCAACGCCAGCGCGCCAGCCAATTGGCCCAGGCCGTCAGAACTGAATTGCAAAAAGCCGTCATCGGCCAGAACACAGTGATCGACGATGTACTCACCGCGCTGATTGCCGGCGGCCACGTGCTGCTCGAAGGTGTGCCGGGGCTGGGCAAAACCTTGTTGGTGCGTGCACTCGCCCGCTGCTTCGGCGGCGAATTCGCGCGTATCCAGTTCACCCCGGACCTGATGCCCAGCGATGTCACCGGGCACGCGGTGTACGACCTGCAGACAGAGCAATTCAAACTGCGCAAAGGTCCGTTGTTCACCCACTTGCTGCTCGCCGACGAAATCAACCGCGCCCCTGCGAAAACCCAGGCGGCGTTGCTTGAAGCCATGCAGGAACGCCAAGTCACCCTCGAAGGCCGGGCCCTGCCCATCGCGCAGCCGTTCATGGTGCTCGCCACGCAGAACCCCATCGAGCAGGAAGGTACGTATCCACTGCCAGAAGCCGAGCTGGACCGCTTCATGCTCAAGGTGCGCATGGACTACCCCGACATCGATCAGGAGTTGGACATGGTGCGCCAGGTCAGCCGCTCGACCCGGGCCGACATGCTCGACGTACAACCGCTGCGCACCGTGTTGCAAGCCAAGGACGTGCTGGCATTGCAACGCATCGCCAGCGACCTGCCGCTGGACGACCAGGTCCTCGATTACGCCGTACGCCTGGCGCGCACCACCCGTAGCTGGCCCGGCCTGACCCTCGGCGCAGGGCCTCGGGCTTCCATTGCGCTGGTGCGCTGCGCTCGGGCGCGAGCCTTGTTGCGCGGCGGCGAATTCGTGATTCCGGATGACATCAAGGGCTGCGCGCTGGCGGTGTTGCGCCACCGTGTACGCATCGCGCCGGAGCTGGATATCGAAGGGCTGGAGGTCGATCACGTGCTGCAGCAATTGCTCGATCAAGTACCGGCGCCGCGTTTGTGAACATCGTCGCCAGGGGAAAAGATCGCAGCCTTCGGCAGTTCCTGCAGGGGCACGCATTCGACGTAGGAGCTGCCGAAGGCTGCGATCTTTTGACCTGCCCGCACGGTGCCAAATCATGAAACCCTCACGCCTGCTGCTGATCTGGCTCGCCGCGCTGCTGGCCATTGGCATCGTACTCGGCACACTGCGGGCGCTGGAGATCGCCGTTCCTTCAACGCTGTTGTCGATCAACTGGGGGTTGCTGCTGGCGCTACTGGCTCTGGCAATAATCGATGGCGTACGCCTTAAACGCCTGCCCTCACCCCGGATAACCAGACAAATGCCCGGCAGCCTCGCGCTCGGCCGTTGGAGTGAAGTGCGACTGGAGGTTGAACACGACTTTCTCCAGCCACTGACTATCCGGATGTTCGACCACGTACCCGACGGCCTGAGCTTCGAAAACCTGCCCCTGTCGCTCGAACTTCAACCCGGCCGGCACAGCCAGGTCGGCTATCGCCTGCGTCCACTCAAGCGCGGCCACTTCACCTTCGAACACTGCGAAATCAACCTGCCGAGCCCCATGGGTCTATGGTCCGACAAACGCCTGCCAAACGTGTCCGACCACACCCGCGTGTACCCCGACTTCGCCCGCCTCTACGGCGGTCAACTGTTGGCCGTGGACAACTGGCTCAGCCAGCTCGGCGTGCGCCAGCGACAACGACGCGGCCTGGGCCTGGAGTTTCACCAGCTACGGGAATTTCGCGAAGGCGACAGCCTGCGCCAGATCGACTGGAAAGCCACCGCCCGCCAGCGCACACCGATTGCCCGGGAGTACCAGGACGAACGCGACCAGCAGATCATTTTCATGCTCGACTGCGGTCGACGCATGCGCAGCCAGGATGGTGAACTGGCGCATTTCAATCACGCGCTCAATGCATGCCTGCTGCTCAGTTACGTGGCGTTGCGTCAGGGCGACGCGGTGGGGCTCAGCACGTTTGCCAGCGAACAGCCTCGCTACCTCGCCCCGGTAAAAGGTGCCGGCCAACTCAACGTCTTGCTCAATGCGGTTTACGACCTTCATAGCACCCAACACAGCGCCGACTATTCAGCCGCCGTCACTCAACTGCTGGGCCGGCAGAAACGTCGGGCACTGGTGGTGTTGGTGACCAATTTGCGGGATGAAGATGATGAGGAATTACTCACGGCAGTCAAACGCCTGGGCAAGCAGCATCGGGTGCTGGTGGCGAGCCTCAGGGAAGATGTGCTCGACCATCTGCGTCAGGCACCGGTGCAAACCTTGAACGAAGCATTGGTTTATTGCGGGACGATGGACTACCTGAACGCGCGGGCCGAACTTCACGAACGACTGAATGCCCATGGCGTGCCGATGTTGGATGCAAGTACTCATGAACTGGGCGCCGCGCTGGTGACGCGGTACCTGCAATGGAAGAAGGCCGGGGTGTTTTAGGCAGACGCAGGCAACGGCTGAAAACTGAAGTACTGCTTCAGCGCCGCCACCAATTGCCCATATTCCGGCGGTGCCCGTTGCAGGCTGAACCCGGCGTCGTAATGGTGGGGGGTTGCGTCTTCATGGCACCACAGGCAGCAGGCGTTGAGGTCGATCACCTGCTGGCAGCCTTCGGCCATGGGGATTTTCAGGCGCAAATCGAAATCGGCGCCGATCATGATTGGCAACTGACTGATGAGCATCAACCCGTCTTCAGAGACATTGCCCAGGAAGCCGATCGGTTTATCAGTGACGCTGTTGAATACTCTCAGAAAATACGGCAGTTGATGCCGCTCGATCCGGCGGTCGGTGAACATGCGCAATACGCCCAGCAAGGCCCTTAAGCAGGGCCGCACTAATGCTTCGGAACGGGCCTGCCTTTATCAAACAAGACTTTAGGCAATGGGCGCGCTCTCCCCGATCCCGGTGCGACAGTCCATGGAGCCGCTGTCGCTTGATTCTGCCGATCACAGGTGTTACGTCGGCTTAACAGCAAGGCTCTAAACCGGCTTATTCGACTATAGCTCACCACCGCCAGCGAGCCAGCCGTCGAATGCAATCAGAACCGGGTCGGGCGAACCACGGCGGCGGTGCTGCGCAGCGGGTAATGACCCAGCGACTGCAAGGTCTCCAACCGGGCGCGTGCGCGGTAGGCGTACTCGCTTTGCGGGTAGGAGGCGATGATGAACTGGTAGGTCTGCGCCGCATCGACAAACAGTTTCTGCCGCTCCAGACACAACCCGCGCAGCATCGACACTTCCGGCCACACATAAGACCGCGCGCGGCTGGCGCGCTCGACTTTGGACAGCTCAAGCGTCACTTGCTCGCAATTGCCACGGTCATAAGCCTTGTAGGCATTATTCAAATGATGGTTCATCGAAAAACGGGTGCAGCCCACAACACTGAGGGCAAGGATGGCTATGAGCACGAATCGCATGGGGGTTCTCCTGTCTTGAGCTCTGTATCGACCCGTGGTGCAAAATCTTCAGGAATGTTCGTTTAAAGAAACAAACGAATAAGTAGTGCAAACGAACAATGACTACAACCGGAGACCATAGTAGCCTCACTCAGCGCTTGAACTCAGGAGTCTATGCATGTCCGTCCGTCGTACCAAAATCGTCGCTACCCTTGGCCCGGCCAGTAACTCGCCGGAAGTTCTCGAACAGCTGATTCTGGCTGGCCTGGACGTCGCCCGCCTGAACTTCTCCCACGGCACCCCCGACGAGCACAAGGCTCGCGCGAAGCTGGTGCGTGACCTCGCGGCCAAGCACGGCCGCTTCGTTGCCCTGCTGGGTGACCTGCAAGGCCCGAAAATCCGTATCGCCAAATTCGCCGACAAGAAGATCGAGCTGAAGATCGGTGATCAATTCACCTTCTCCACCAGCCATCCTCTGACCGAAGGCAACCAGCAAGTGGTCGGCATCGACTACCCGGACCTGGTCAAGGACTGCGGCGTCGGCGACGAACTGCTGCTCGACGACGGCCGTGTGGTAATGCGCGTCGACACCGCCACCGCGACCGAACTGAACTGCACCGTGACCATCGGCGGCCCGCTGTCGGACCACAAAGGCATCAACCGTCGCGGCGGTGGCCTGACTGCGCCAGCCCTGACCGAGAAAGACAAGGCCGACATCAAGCTCGCCGCAGAAATGCAGGTCGACTACCTGGCCGTGTCCTTCCCGCGTGATGCGGCCGACATGAACTACGCCCGTCAACTGCGTGACGAGGCCGGCGGTACTGCCTGGCTGGTGGCGAAGATCGAACGCGCCGAAGCCGTGGCCGACGACGAAACCCTCGACGGTCTGATCCAGGCTTCCGACGCCGTGATGGTTGCCCGTGGCGACCTGGGCGTTGAAATCGGCGACGCCGAGCTGGTGGGCATTCAGAAGAAGATCATTCTGCACGCACGCCGCCACAACAAGGCTGTGATCGTGGCGACCCAGATGATGGAGTCGATGATCCAGAACCCGATGCCGACCCGCGCCGAAGTGTCCGACGTGGCCAACGCCGTGCTCGACTACACCGACGCCGTGATGCTGTCCGCCGAATCCGCCGCCGGCCTGTATCCGCTGGAAGCCGTGCAAGCGATGGCGCGCATCTGCGTCGGCGCTGAAAAGCACCCGACCGGCAAGACCTCCAGCCACCGCATCGGCAAGGAATTCACCCGCTGCGACGAGAGCATTGCGCTGGCGACCATGTACACCGCCAACCACTTCCCGGGCGTGAAAGCGATCATCGCCTTGACCGAAAGCGGTTACACCCCGCTGATCATGTCGCGCATCCGTTCTTCGGTGCCTATCTATGCGTATTCGCCGCACCGCGAAACCCAGGCGCGCGCAGCGATGTTCCGTGGCGTGTACACCATTCCGTTCGACCCGGCTTCGCTTGAGCCACACGAAGTCAGCCAGAAGGCGATCGACGAGCTGGTCAAGCGCGGCGTCGTGGAGAAAGGCGACTGGGTCATCCTGACCAAGGGCGACAGCTACCACACCACCGGCGGCACCAACGGGATGAAAATCCTGCACGTTGGCGATCCGCAGGTCTGAGTGACCGGTTGCTGAAAAAAGAAAGCCCTGCCATGTGAATGGCGGGGCTTTTTTACATCTGCAAAGTATTGTGTATCAGCTATTTACCATGCTCCTGATTTGATCAAGGTTAATGAGCCGGACACGTTTGGCATAATTTGAGTCGGCCAACTGCGTATTGCGTTGTAGATGGCGACGCTCCGAATGCGTTATTGGGTTGTAGGATTTGCCGAGTTCCGCTCCTGCCTCTTTGTAGCTCTTGGCCGTAAACACGCTTTCAGGAAACTCCTGAAAAACAAAATGAGGGGACCGTGCAACGACATCAAGAAACACCACCCCGGCCTCTTCACCAAAGTCTGGAGTGCTGGTCATCCAGTCCAGTGCGAGCTTTGAAAACTTCCTGAATTGCCAGTTTATGAGTGCATCTCCTGCCGCGATAGAACTGGTGTCCCGCTGAGAAAACAATGTCCCGGGATCGCTTCGCAGTGTCGCAGTGAAGCCTTGCGCCTCCTGCTCAGACAGTGACTGACGAAGGTTCTTTTTCCAGAATTGGGAGACATCTTTTACGCTACTGTTTTCGTAGGTTTGAAGTTTGCGGGTGATATCAAACGCTGCGGAATGCGTTTTCAAATAGTCGGACCAGCCTTGCAACAACCCTTTGGCATCGCCCCGCGCCCCCTTGTAGCTCGGGGTGGCCTGTAGAAAGTAATCAACGTTGTCATCCTCAACCTCGACGCCCTCCCGGATCATTTCATTGAACCCTTCGAAATCCTGAGAGGCGTTGTCCATATTTATTTGCAAGGCATCATTAATTTCATCTATCCGTACAAAACTCTGCTGTGGGAACGCTGCTGCGAGGTTGGGCAATACCCGGGTCCTTGCGTGTTCAAAACCATACAACAGGGTGACGGGAGCCAAGCCATCGGTATCCGTAAGAGTGACCGGGTTATTCCTCACAAAACGGTAAAAATTCAGCCCATCGACAGCACCCGCAGGATCCGGATTTATCCAACGTTGCAACCAGTCTGCGTAATAACGCAATCCATAAAAATAAAGCCCGCTTGCATCGCGCTCCTTACCTGAATAACGAATGGTCTTGTAACTGGCCTCGGGACGTCCGTTATCTGCCCTCCAGGCCGTTCCGCCATAAGGTAGATAACATTCCTGACTCAGCACCTGCGCCGCCTGAGTCAATACAAAGGTGCTGGATCCCTGGTGGTCCGACAGGCTGTAACTCCAATGCTCTGGCTCCATCCCGGAGGGTGGTTCTGATTCCCAGCGCATGACGCTGATTCTGGTCAGACCTGCCATAAACCTGACCACCTGGTACGCTTTGCCAGTGTTTGAATCAGTGTTTAGTTCGACACCCGGCAAATAACGAACTTCTCGAATTACGTTTCCGACTTTGCCTAAACGGGTAGTGGATTTACGCAGACGCTGTCCTTTGCTGTCATAGCCATACACTTCGCTATCGTCTTCTTCGTCGGGCCTGAACACCGGCGTCACACGCCGCAGCTGATTCCTGCCATCCCACTCCAGCGCCTGTCCGCGCAATAAGGCTCGGCTGTTACCGTTAGGGTCAAAACCAGCGGCAATTTCGGGCTCGCCGGGCACCTCGTCATCGTGAACCGGAAGGCTGCGATTGCTGTGAATCGCGGTGACCATTTTCCGCGTGTACTGATTGCCGCCGACATGAACCAGCCTGCGCAAATTGCCGGCCTCGTCAAATTCATAGTCTTCACGGAAGTTGGCGACCTGAGCGGAGTCCTGGGTATCGAGTGCCTCGAACCCCGTACTCCAGATCAGTTGAAAGAGCGAGTCATAACCATAGGTACAACGGTGATCAACTTGCTGATTGCGAAAGTAAACAGTTGCTGCGGCCTCGTCATTGACCTCCACCACATTGCCCACCGGATCGTAGGCATAACGCAGACTTTGCAAGGGCCGTTGAGCGTTTGCTGCGCTATGCAGATGAGCAAGCCGCCCGTCACGATCATCGTACACGCGAGTGGTTATGACACCATTGCCAGCGACTTCGCGCACAATCCGGTTATCCACGTTGTATTCAAAGGATTCGACGACAAGCTTTTCGACAGAATCTTTGATCTGTAGATGCGCTTGTTTCAGATTTCCGGCCAGGTCATAGATATTGCGCTGGATGTTTTGGCGGGAGTCGATCTGTCGAAGCGTTTCGCCCAGCGCACTTAATTCCCAGCGTGTTGTGAAGGGCTGCTGTTCAAGCAAGGTCTCTCGCTCTAATTCATCCAACGGCCAGTCCGCGGAGAGCAGGGAATGGGTGAAGCGTCGCGTCTGCACAAGTGGTGCGCCCAGTAGCCCGAAGTCTGAAGTCGTTTCACTACCGACGGTGTCGTCATGTCGAATGAGTCGACCGCATTGATTTCGACTGACCGACTCGGCATCGGCCTGGCCGTAACTCAATCGCTCGACCACTGCCGAAGGTTGATCCGGCATGCTCTCTGTCACAGCGACAAGCCTGTTCAATGCGTCGTGTGTTTGCTGGCGAAAATGTCCGCGACTGTCCCAGAAGCATGTTGATTCCCCGGTTTCATCGAACAGCATCAAACGCCAACCCGAGTCCACACTGTCAGAAAAAACCGTCGCAGCGGACAAGCTGAAATGGCCGCAGAGATTTTCCTTCACTGCTGGATCCGACTCTGCTTGACGCCCGAGTCTCGGATCGATGGAAGCGCTTAAGCGTCCATGCCAGTCATGCTTCTGACGAGTGATTCTGGACTCTGCTGGCGACCCTGCCTGCGCACGGTGGTAGTCGATCATTCTGACTGCCAATCCACGAGGATCTACCGATGTCACTTTTGGAGTGAATGCGTCCAGTGAGATTTGCAAGGTATTGAGCATCGACATTTCAATCCATTGGTGGCCGTGGCATAGCGAAGATAGCAGCCCGAAAACAACTTCCCTCTCATTACCCTCACTGGCGCGTAGGCGCTACTGTCAAGGTTGACAGCAGCGATGAACGGGTTGCCCCGAAGCCGCTGAAACGCAAAGGCCCCGCCGTGTGAACGGCAGGGCCTTTTTTGATCTGGAAGACAGGCTGTCTGGACGACCGCCTTCGCGGGCAAGCCCGCTCCCACAGGTTCCTGAGTGAAACTCTAAATTTGTGGTCACCTCCAATCCCTGTGGGAGCGGGCTTGCCCGCGAAGGGGCCCGTCCGGCCAGCGATATCTCAATGCCGGTTGATAAACCCCGACAACGCCGCAACCGCTTCCGGCGAACGCAGCCGTTGGGTGAACAATGCGCTCTCTTCTTCTATCACCTTGCGCAATTGCTCGCGGTCCGGGGCTTTCATCAATTGTTTGCTGATACGCACCGCTTCCGGTGGCAGCGATTCGAAACGCCGCGCCATCTCCCGCGCCTTGGCCAATGCGGCTTCGCCACTGCCCAGCGCTTCGGTTGCGATGCCCCACTCGGCCGCTTGCTCACCGCTGAAACCTTCACCGAGCAGCAACAGTTCCGCCGCTTTGGCATGCCCGAGCAATCGAGGCAAAAGCAGGCTGGAGCCGAACTCCGGGCATAAGCCGAGGTTGACGAAGGGCATGCGCAAGCGCGCATCACGGCTGACATACACCAGATCGCAATGCAGCAGCAGCGTCGTGCCGATGCCCACCGCCGCACCCGCGACGGCAGCGATCACCGGTTTTCGGCATTCCAGCAGCGTGAGCATGAACTGGAACACCGGGCTATCCAGGTTGCTCGGTGGTTGCTGCAGGAAGTCGGCGATATCGTTGCCGGCGGTGAAGCACTCGGCGGAACCGGTGATCAGCACCGCGTTGATTTCGGGGTCGGTGTCAGCCTGCTTCAGCGCTTCGGCCAGATGGCTATACATCGCACGGGTCAGGGCGTTTTTCTTGTCGGGGCGGTTCAGGCGCAGGGTCAGCAGGCCGCGTTCGCGTTCAATCTGGATGGCATCGGTCATGGAAGGTCTCGCGTCTGAAAAATCAGCGCTCAACCGCGAGGCAGGAAGACGTCGGCCAGCAGTTGATTGCGCGGCAGTCCCGCCAGGTACAGGCGCCGGGCAAAGGCATCGACGCTGTCGGGGGATCCGCAGATTAAGGCCTGGGTTTGTCGCGAAACAAGCCGCAGTTGCGCCAAAGCCGCAGGCAACTCGGTCGGTGTCCACAGTTCGACACTGAGGTTCGGGCGGCTGGCGGCCATGGCTTGCAAGGGTTTGGCCAGATAATGCTCATCGGCGTCATGGGCGAGGTGAATCACGCGGATGGCGCCTTGGTGATCCTGCCGCAGGGCTTCACGCAAGACGCCGAACAACGGGCCCAGTCCGGTGCCAGCGGCCATCAGCCACAGTGGCCGGGTGTGCCAGTCCGGATCGTAATGCAAGGCCCCGCCGCGCAATTCGCCGAGTCGCAGCGGATCGCCGATTTTCAACTGACGCGCAGCATCACTGAATTCGCCGGGTTGGCGACAGTCGAGATGGAACTCCAGAAAGCGGTCTTCTTCCGGCAGGCTGGCCAGGGAATAAGGCCGCGCTACGTTGCCGGCCCATAACACCAGATGCTGACCGGCGCTGTAGCGCAACGGGCGTTGTGGCGTCAGGCGCAGTCGCAAAACGCTGCTGCTCAACCAATCGACGGCGGCGACCTCGGCCGGACGGCCGTCCTGTTGCGGGTCGAAGGCATGCACCTGCAAATCCTCGACCACCTGGCACTGGCACGCCAGGCGCCAGCCTTGCTGACGCTGCTCTGCGCTGAGCGCATCGGGCCGGCTGTCGCTCGGCAATCCTTGCGTACATTGCACCAGACACGCATGGCAACTGCCGGCGCGACAACTGTAGGGCACGGACACACCGTTTTGATTCAACGCATCCAGCAGGTTGCTGCCAGGCGCTACCGACCATTGACGATCGCCGACCCGCAATTCAGGCATCGACGTTCTCCCACGCCGCCGCGCAACGATTGCGGCCGTCGCGCTTGGCGCGATACAGCGCCTGATCGGCACGCTGCAAGGCGTCGTCGAGATCATCGCCCAATTCCAGCAGAGTCATGCCCGCCGACAGGCTGAGGTTGCCCACTTTCAGGCCGATCAACTCGACGTCGGTGAAGGCAATCCGCAACCGCTCGCAACAGGACGTCAGACGTTCAGGGCCGCAATCGGGCAGCAGCACCACGAACTCTTCGCCGCCATAACGGGCCAGCACATCCCCTTCACGCAAGCAGGCGCTGGCCACACCGGCGAACGCTTGCAACACCTGATCGCCGGCAGCGTGGCCGTGTACATCGTTGATGCGTTTGAAATGGTCGAGGTCGATCAGCGCCAGGCCATGCACGACACCGATTTCCATGGCGTTGAGTTCGCGGGAGGCCAGGCGCAGGAAATGCCGACGGTTGAACAGCCCGGTCAACTCGTCGGTGGCCACCAGGTCTTCGAGCTGGCGCATCATTCCACGCAGGGTGTCCTGATGCGCCTGCAACGCAAAGCGGCGTTGCCGCATCCGCTGGCGCGAGGCCTGTACGTAGCGGGCGTAAAGCTCCAGCCAGACCAGTACGATAAACAGCACGCACACCTGCAACGCGGCCAGCGCCGGGTCGGCCAGCTGGAAGTGGTAGCCCTCCCACAGCGTGATCGCGCTGAAACTGAAAAACACCAACAGCGCGCACCGTACAAAGGCCCGGCGTGACAAATGAAACAGCCCGAACAGCAGAATCAGCACGTAGAACACCAGAAACGCACCGCGTGCCTCATCCAGATGGGCGATCAGCCAGGTTTGCCAGCCCAGTCCTAGCAACACTTGCGCTTCGGTCAGGCTGGGGTCGGAAAACCGCAGGTTCCAGCCGCTGTAGAACACCGCGAACAACGTCGCCTGGCTGATGACCACCAGCGCGCTGCCAACGGCGACATTGGCCAGGGGTTCATCGTAATGGCCGGTGAAAAACGCCAGCCACAGCAGCAGCAGGGCCAGGGCGTAGGTGCCGGCTGCGAGGGCAAAACGTTTGAGCAAAAGGCGCTGGATGGCGTTATGGGTCAATCGTTGACTCACCGTGCGAAAGGAGGCTGACCGAGTGTCCTACTCTACAGACCGAATGCCACTTTAGTGGCGTGTCTGACAAATGACCATTCAATTTTCAGGCCGGAAAACTAGCGTCAAGGTCATGACTTTAGACCCTCCCAGGATTTGTGCATAAACCTCACCATCGTGTAGGAGCCGGCTTGCTGCGGGGAGTGCCTGTGAATCTGTACGACCAACGATTGACTGTCGACGCGTGTACCGGGCACCGAGGCGCGTTATACTGCCGCGCCTTTTTAGCGTCGCGCCAGCATGCCCGGCGTGCCTTGAAAGGTGCTTGCAACCGACCGATGCACCCAAGCTGCAAGCACCTTATTGAATGTTCCCGTCTTTTAGAGGAGCGCGACTCATGACCGTGATCAAGCAAGACGACCTGATTCAGAGCGTTGCCGACGCCCTGCAATTCATTTCCTATTACCACCCCGTTGACTTCATCCAGGCGATGCACGAAGCCTACCTGCGCGAAGAATCGCCAGCGGCTCGTGACTCGATGGCGCAAATCCTGATCAACTCGCGCATGTGCGCCACCGGCCACCGCCCGATCTGCCAGGACACCGGCATCGTCACCGTGTTCGTGCGCGTGGGCATGGACGTGCGTTGGGATGGCGCCACCATGGGCCTGGACGACATGATCAACGAAGGCGTGCGCCGGGCTTACAACCTGCCGGAAAACGTCCTGCGTGCCTCGATCCTCGCCGACCCGGCGGGCGCTCGCAAAAACACCAAGGACAACACCCCGGCCGTTATCCACTACTCCATCGTTCCGGGTAACACCGTGGAAGTGGACGTGGCGGCCAAGGGCGGCGGTTCCGAGAACAAGTCGAAAATGGCCATGCTCAACCCGTCCGACTCGATCGTCGACTGGGTGCTGAAGACCGTTCCGGAAATGGGCGCCGGCTGGTGCCCACCGGGCATGCTGGGCATCGGCATCGGCGGCACCGCCGAGAAAGCCGCTGTCATGGCCAAGGAAGTGTTGATGGAATCCATCGACATTCATGAGCTGAAAAAGCGCGGCCCGTCCAACCGTATCGAAGAGATGCGCCTGGAGCTGTTCGAGAAGGTCAACCAACTGGGCATCGGCGCCCAGGGCCTGGGTGGCCTGACCACCGTGCTCGACGTGAAGATCATGGATTACCCGACCCACGCCGCTTCGTTGCCGGTGTGCATGATCCCGAACTGCGCCGCCACCCGTCACGCGCACTTCGTATTGGATGGCTCCGGCCCGGCGACCCTGGAAGCGCCACCGCTGGACGCTTACCCGGAAATCGTCTGGGAAGCCGGCCCGTCGGCCCGTCGCGTCAACCTCGACACCCTGACCCCGGAAGACGTGCAGAGCTGGAAGCCGGGCGAAACCGTCCTGCTCAACGGCAAGATGCTCACCGGTCGCGACGCCGCGCACAAGCGCATGGTCGAGATGCTGAACAAGGGCGAAACCCTGCCGGTAGACCTCAAGGGTCGCTTCATCTACTACGTTGGCCCGGTTGATCCGGTGCGCGAAGAAGTGGTGGGCCCTGCCGGTCCGACCACCGCCACGCGGATGGACAAGTTCACCCGTCAGATCCTCGAGCAAACCGGCCTGCTGGGCATGATCGGCAAATCCGAACGCGGCCCGACCGCGATCGACGCGATCAAGGACCACAAGGCCGTTTACCTGATGGCGGTTGGCGGCGCGGCTTACCTGGTGGCGCAAGCGATCAAGAAATCCCGCGTAGTGGCTTTCGCCGAACTGGGCATGGAAGCGATCTACGAGTTCGACGTGAAAGACATGCCGGTCACCGTTGCCGTTGATAGCAAGGGTGAGTCGGTGCATATCACTGGGCCTGCTATCTGGCAGAAGAAGATCAGTGAGAGTCTGGCGGTGGAAGTGCAGTAAGGCTTTAACCGATAGTAAAAAAGCCGCGCTGTTTTCACAAACAGCGCGGCTTTTTTTTTAGCAGCGAGGCTCGAGGCTAATCCCTTGAGGCGCAAGGCTGCAGCTTCTCACTAGAGCTATTCCGGGGAGAAAACGGAGCTTCCGTCATAACGATTGTGAAACTCCAGTCTGGCCGATTGGCCGTCATCATATTCAACCTCTATGTAACCATTACTATTCGTAGACCCTTGCGAAACCACCCCGGACACGTCGATCGTCACCGGAACACCAGAGGCTTTTAGCTCCGTCCCAACGGATCTCACGAAAGCACCATACTTCCACTTCCCTCCAGGCACGTCCTGCGAAGGTGGAGACCAAGCTACAACTTTCACCTTGTTATGCCCTAAACACATCGACAAATCCAAGTCCTTGACATCCCAGTCAGAGACACGCAATCCGATTGAAAATGCTCCAGATTCGACACTGGAGTGACAATCTAGGGCCCATTCCACGCCACCCTCCACCATTTTTTGATAGGACCCGGGAGGACTTGTGAATACACCGAGTGGTGCAGCTTCGGGGGATAATTGAAGTTTTACGGATTTTCCAAGTAATGGACTGTTAGCGCTAGGTCGCACCTTGATGCGGTACAAACCACCGATGCATGGATAAGCCGGCTCCCCACCGAAGACGAAGACCTTGGGATTACCTATGAAGACAAGATCAACGACTTTAGCAAAATCAACTGTCTCAACCTTCCCCGGCAAAGGCCAATCCGACAATAACGGGCAGGTCAGGTTCAACCCAAAGTAGGCACCATCGCCCTCATTGAATGAGATGGACCACACCACCGGTTTCCCCTCCTCTACCAACCGTGGCACGCCGATGGCCGGATCGAACCGCAGCCCGGCTTCCTCCGCCCCCCACTGGTCTTGCAATATGACCGGGGACCCTATCAGCCGGCTGCCACTGTTGACTCGAAGTTCCAGTGAATACGGCTTGCCCCTCAACAGGACGATGTCGTCCTTGGCCAGATCAACCAACGCGCCGTCCAGATAAAGCCTGGCCTCCTGCGCCCATTCATCGTGCAACAAGGCGGTAACTTCGAAGAGCCAACTCATGGCAACACCGTCATTATCGTTGGTGATGTCCGCCAGCACTTCGTGAAGGCCCTCCGTACCGGGCAGGTAGCGATAATTGGCCCAGCCATCCGGGCCCGTCTCGGTCGTCGCCAGGACATCATCCCCACCTTTGAGACGCCACTGCACCTGCACACCAGCGGACGGTTCACCGGTAATGCCGGACATCACCTGAACCCGCAACAGCACGCTCTGCTTCTCCTCCACCACAGGCTGGCCGAGTACCCGGCCACCGTCCCTGATGCCATACCGGGCATCGATCACATCAAAGGTGCGCGCCGGCTCAGACCATCCCGAGTGGTCTCCTTCATCCACCTGTTGGGCAACAATGGCGTAGCTCCCCTTGGACCATGGCTCGGTGGCTTTCCAGCTCCAGTTCCTGAACCCCTCGACTATGGCAATTTCCGTCTCCTCCGGCTCCTTTTCATGGCGGATCTTGATTGAGCCTCGGGTTTCACCCTCCCCCGAAATAATTATCACGGGAGTAGTGGAGCCCCGCGGATTCCTGATCTTCGGCGTTTTCGGTGGCGCGTTGACAACAAACGTATGCGCCTCACTCCAGCCGGAATCTGGCCCGCTCGCTTTCTGTTTCACTTCCAGGTCAATCCGGCCGGGCTCCAGGGCGGACGCGACTCTGAACTCCAATACGCCAGTGGGATCTGCCTTTGCCGAGCACAACACTTCTGCGCCTACGAGTTTCACGGTGATCAATGCATCGGGCGAACCCTTGACCCTGATATCTGGACGCGTGGAGGTTGCCGTACCCGCTCGTGGAAGTTCGAATGTGGGGATCTCAGGCCTCTCCCCCTGCTCTTCTACGATAAAAGTGCACTCCTCGCTGAAGTCGGAATCCACGGCGGCCACGGCCTGCTTCGCCTTGACAGTGTGCGATCCCGTTACCCACTCCTCGGCGGGCGTGAACGTGCGAACAGCCCCTGTACCGGAAAATTCGCCAGCGACCGAAAGATTGTGCTCATCGAACAACGCCACTGTGGCAGCGCCCGAATAAACACGGGTAATGGTTAGTGATTGGTTCGGTGCGACAGTTTCGGTGGGTGGGGTGATCACAGGCTTGGGTGGCTTCACCTTGATTTCAAATGCCGGAGTGAACCAGCCTGAAGAGAATCCATCCAGGGTCTGCATGGCAGTGACCAAAAAAGAACCGGCCGGAAGATCTGGCCTGCTTTCAGCCAGCGTCGCTGTCCACTGGCCGTTTTCCACTGTCGCCGTTGCCAGGATTGGACTCGCAAAATGGTGCTGGACCACATCGACCGTCGCGCCATCGACGCCCTTGCCTGCGAATGTAGGTCGTGGGCTGCTGGGTGTTGTCGGCCCGCTGATTTCGGGCGCCTCCAGCGATACGGTAAAAGTACACGGCTCGCTTGGATCTGAGGACACACCACCCACAATCTGAACCAGACTGACCGTGTTACTGCCTGACAGCCAGTTCTGACTCGGGGTAAACGTTCGAGAGCTACCAGTGCCGGTAAAACTGCCGGGCACCTCGATGCCACTTCGGAGCATCTTGAGCGTCTCCGCATTCAAGCCAATGTTGGTCACGTCCAGTGTCTGCTTCAGGCCGATCGGACTGGCCGGGGGGGTGATTTCAGGCTTGGGCGGCCGTACTTCGAATTCGAATTCGGATGAATAAGCGGAGTCCAGATTAAAATACTGTTGCGCCAAGATGACATGCTTCGGGTGGGGGGGGAAAATCCAACGTCGATTGGTATCGCTAACCGTCCAGGGTCCCGCTGAACTGATAGTCCCACTGAACAGAACGCCATCCGTCCCTCCCTGGCGCCAGATCTTGATCTGGGCATTTGGGTAGCCATTCGATCCATGAACGGTAAGGTATCCGTCGGAAGATATTTCGACTTGGGTAATCACCGGCGTAGGCGGCAATACATAGAATTCGTAAGTATCCGCATAAGCGGAGTCCAGATAAAAAAATTGTTGCGCCGTGATGGAATGTTTTTGGGGAGGGAAGACCCAACGTCGTCTGGTATCGCTAACCGTCCAGGCCCCTTCTGATGGATTATCCACAATGAACAGAACGCCATCCGTCCCTCCCTCGCGCCAGATCTTGATCTGGGCATTTCGGTAGCCATTTGTGCCATGAACGGTAAGGTATCCGTCGGGAGACGTTTCGGCTCCGGTAATCACCGGTTTGGGGGGGAGTATGTCGATAAAATAATTATCAGCATACTCGGATAAGCCACTATCATTAGATTGTTGCGCAGTGAATGGGAATCCTTTCCGAGGGGTTAAACTCATTGAGATAGATCTAGTCCAACTCCCGTCGGGTGCAATATCTGCATCAAACAGATGGCTTCCCAACCCTTCCCAGACCATCATTCTGGCACCAAAAACCCCGTTTCGTCCCTCTATTCTAACTGCGCCACCAGAATATATTACGTTGGTTATTACGGGTTTGGGCAATGTCATTGTCAGATCACCGGAAAGAGCCCATGGGCTGTTGAAGATCCCATATTGGTAATCAACTTCAAAATGGAACTTCCGCCCTGCAGGAATCAAATTCCTGGGAAAGTAAAAATTCATTCTCGAGTAAGGACCAGGGTTGAAGTCGGTCGGGTAATACATATAACTTTCACCGGAGAACCAAATTTCTACCCTCCATCCAATTATGAACGAGACCGTCGCAGCCGATGCAGAAATCAAAAAACCATCCTCCACCGTGCTAGCGAAGGGAGGCGTGATAATGTCGGGTGCGAAAACAAGCGGTTCCACAGATTCGTCCATTTCGTTGGCCATAATGTCAGCGCTCCATAGTTCAATTTTTCACCATGTCATTGGCGCTATTTCTATCCCTCCACCACGCAATGTCCACCTGTCATATCTGACAGTTCAGACAAACGGTCGCTATTTTTATTTAGAACTAAAAAAACAAACACAAAGAACTAATCGATCTAAATGTAAATGTCCGAACTGTCAAACCTGACAGGTCACACCCCTTTGCTTTCTCGCTAGATTGAACTCCGCGGGGCCGTCCATTTTGTGGAGCCCTAACCTAATCTGGCAGCGGAGCCGTCGAGATGACCGTCAAAAAAAGTTCGTTGATGAATGCGCTTGTCGAACGCGACATGTCACCGAAAAAGGGGCGGGTCGATTTCGAGACGGCCATGCAGAAACTGGGAATTGAATCAGTCTTCGACATCATGCGTCTGTCCCCATCCGAGTTCGCTCTGCGCCTGAGGAGTCATAGCGATGCCGATCCGGATCTGGCCTATAAAAATGCTACCCGGTACGCGGCGCTGGTCGGACGTTTGTACCGAGAGTACAAAACCTCTTCCACTAACATGCAACAACTGGCGCAGCACGCCGGCATTCGGTCGATGACGGGAGAAGGAGCTACCTGGCAGAGGGAGTTCAAGGAAGATTGGGACTCGTTCGTCAAGGTCGGGGCCATGGCCGCTATCGATTCGCCAGTGGCCTACCTGGCCGCGCTCTGGGCATTTATCCATCGACTGGAAGCAACACACGACGACGACGAAGCCCTCAATACCTCCATCGACCCAACGCGTATTTTGCTGGCCGAGCGTCGCCCCGATATGCAGGAGCTGTTGATAAGCCGTGAAAGTACCTTCACTCCCAGACCGATGCTGCAAATCGTCACGGATGTGCTGGCCGATAATCTGCACGAATACCTCAAGGTCGATCCGGCCGACAAGGACAAAACCATTTACCAAGTGTTGAGCGAACGTCACTTTCCTTTCGTCTTGCCCTACAACTTCTACCATCACCAGTGTCAACTTGGCCTGAGCGGCAACAAGCCGCGACTGGGAGAGTTGAATTACCGGGCCAGCAAACTGCTGCCGATTGGACAAGCGGCCGACAACCAATACGGGGCTGTAGGCAACGCTGTTCTGCAAACACAACAATTGTTGTCGGGGCTGAGTCCAGAGCAACAGAAATTGCTGACTACAGCATCACTGCCAAGCGGCGATATCAAGCTGACCCGCCATGATTTGATCCACGGTTGGGAGGGTATTAAAAGTAAGCATCTGCCTTCACCCGCTATCCAGCCGTACTGCTACGTCATTCCGCAGTCGCAAGCGGATGTGGGTACCCCGACCCCCCAGGCGAATATTCCCACCGCATTCCACGCAACAGAAAACGTGGTGCCTGTGACCTTTCGCAAGGGCGATCAAATCAAGATCGTTAACCTGGCATTCAGCTCCTTGAATTTCGATGGCAGTAATTACCAATTGGTTAACCGGACCCGCGGCGGTGCAGCGACCCCTTTCGTTTTGAAAGTTATCGCGCATGAGGAGCTCCCGGAAATCGAAGAGGGATATACCGCAACATTCAACGTGCTCACTGTCGCGGGCCCCGTGGAAAATCCGCAGGAGCTGGAAAGACACACCTTCGAGCTCACGCTTGGCGAGCAGTCGACCACGCCTGGGTGGACCACGCCTGATCTGGACGATTTGATGCATCGCAGCGACCTGCACGCCGAACAGGTCGAACAGCTCTTGGCGCGCCAGAGGTACAGCGTGCGCTTGTCGCCCAACTGCCAATACCCCCCCCATGCAGCAGATCGAGGCCTATCACCCGAATAGCAGCAAGACCGGGCAACCCGTTTCCCCGTCCAGATATGGCGCGTGCTACGTGAACGGCACGGACGGTGATGCCTCGCCCGACGACGCCATGGATCTGGAAAAAGTCGAAAGTACCCGCTGGCAACTGACCAAGACCTCGACCACCCGTTTCGACCGCCTGCAACGCATGATCCGCCTACAGCGCTGGACCGGCATGAGCTTCACGCACCTGGACACGCTGGTCATGTCTGTGATCCGTTCTGAAGGCACTCACAACCCTGGCATGGAACTCAACGACAACACCTTGCGCGCACTGGGTGTCTATCGCTACCTGAACCAGCACTACGCCATCGCCCCCGAAGAGTTCGCCGCGCTGCTGGACCATCTCCCGCCTTATGCCAGCGGTAAGGGAGAAGTGCCTTTGTTCGATCAGGTGTTTAACCGGGTGCAGCTGTTCGACACACCGCTGATCCTCGATCAAACGGTAATCGACCTGACAGTAACGGATGTCGAGACGCAGAAAACCGTGCTGCAACTGTGCGCTGGCCTGGGTTTGCAACCGACCGAAGACTCCCTGTTGCTGTTGGCCAAACAAACCACAGATTATTTAACGACATTAAAGCGTGATTTACCGACGGTCTCGTCTCTCTATCGCCAGGCCCGCATCGCGCAGCTTTTCGGTTACCCGGTTGCCGACCTGCTGACACTGGCGGGACTGTTGGGTGGATCGACCTATAAAAAAGCACTGGCCAGCGGCAGCTTGAGGTCACTGGCGAATCCCGATACGCCTGACATCCTCGATGTGCTGATGCAACTGGTCTGGGCTGTCGACTGGCTGAAGGAAAGCCAACAGTCCGTTGCGCAGCTGCAAGCACGATTGGGTCCTTATGTCCCTCCGGCAATCGCCGATCTAGCCGAAGGCAGCGCAACCGAGACGGTTACTCAATACCCACCACTGCCCGACGACCTGAGCAAACGCCTGACCCGATTGCAGGACGACACTCGCGCAAGCGTTGTGACCACTCAACAGGTCGCGGCCCTTGGCCTCCCACCTCTCAATGATTCCACTGATAAACTCGAATGGCATCCATTACTGATCAACCACAGGCTGATCGATAACAGAGGCCTGTTGCCTGGGCTTGATCGGAAATTGGAACTGGTCGACGAGCCCATCATCTGGCTGGAGACCGGCCTAGACAAATTGCTCGATGCGCAAAAGTTGTCAGCCGAGGTAAAACAAACCTACAAGGAAAAACTCACCGGGCTGTTGCTGAGTGCCCATGACAAGCATGTGCAATTGCTGGAAGGGTTGTTCCAGGAAACCGCCAAGCTCCCAGTGGACCGCACCGCCGCCGTCATTCACTGGGCTCGCTACTCGGTCTATAGCATTCTCGTGGATGCATTCGATAAAGCAACCGACCGTCTGTTCGACAAGTTCCAGCGTGTATTGCAGCATGCCGAGATCATCGTTCATTTGCGTTTGAGCGATAGCGCATTGCGCATGTTTCTGATCAACCCAGACTGGCTTGGCGCCGATCAATATGATGACAGCGGCAGCGACCCAACGTTAGCCTGCCTGTATCTGCTTGAGTCTTTCAGCCGTTGGCTGCACGCCCAGAGCGAATCGGAAGACACCGTGCTGAGCTACTTCAGCCTGGCCAATTCACCCAAGCCCCGGCAGAAGAACAAGGCCCTGCGCAAAGTGGCCAGCGAAACGGCCAACGCTGCGCTGGCTAGACTGCTGGCGTGGTCCGAGGAAGAAGTGGCGACGCTCACTTTCACCCTCGACGGCAATCAAGCGTGTTCAATGAAGGAAGTGGATTGGATACGCCGTTGCCAGACGACCTGCCAGGCCAGTGGTTTGTCCGCCAAGTCACTGCTGCAGGCCACACGTCTGAATCAGCAGAGCGAACTCGATGACTGGAAAGTTGTCGGCCACGCCGTCATGACCCCCGACTCCGCAGACCTATCACTTGGCCTGGACGCGCCACTCAATGAGTCCTTGCGTGATGCGATGCTCGCGCTGTATCTGAATGAGGTCGTCCCCTGCAACCCCTATCTGATCGAAAAGGGGCTGACCGAAAAAATCAAGACCGCCGACGACTTGTACGAATTCTGGTTGCTGGACGTGCAGGTCAGCCAGAACGTGCCCACCAGCCCGGTGGCCTGTGCCATTGCCAGCCTTCAGCAACTCATCAACGCAATCATGATGAACATGGAGCCCGGCTACGGCCACGTCAGTATTACTGCGGAACTGGAAAAAACCTGGTCAGACGGACTGAATCGCTACCCGATCTGGGCCGCCATGCAGCAGTTGCATTACTTCCCAGACATTTATCTGGACCCGAATCTGCGCCTGACCACGACCGATAGCTTCGAGCAATTGAAAAACGACATCAACCAAGCCCGAATCGAGCCCAAAACCGTGCAGACAGCGATACTGGCCTACCTCGCCCGGTTCGAGGAAGTGTCCAACGTGCAGGTCTGCAATGGCTACATCAATGGTGAAGACTTCGCCAACGCTACATATTACTTCATCGGAAAATCGCCTTCCGAAAACGCTTTTTTCTGGCGGTCACTGGACATGAGCCAACGGGCTGAGCCCCCCACCACAGCGAGCGGTAATGTGCCGAAGTTCGACAAGCCTTTGCCCCGTGCCTGGACAGACTGGAAAAGAGCCAATGTGCCAATTTCGGAGAAGGCACTGCTGCACACGGTTCGCGCTTGCTGGTTCAATAACCGTCTGTTCATCGTCTGGGTCGAGTTTGAGTATCAGGACCCCAACGCTATCGCTCCGGTTGCCGGGGCGTTAGCGGAAAACACCGTCAAACTGCACCCGCGGTTCCGATTATATGGCAGTTACAAGAAGTACGATGACAACTGGAGCACGCCACGGGTCTACATTGACAATTACTGCCTGAACCAGGACATGATCGAAAAGACACCAGAGGAGATTGCAAAGCAAACTCACACAATAGCGGTGTACAACCACTGGAACACGCCCGAGTCGCTGTTTCTTGCACTTTACTCCAACTACACAGGCGACGTTTCAGATACTACGGGAGGTAAAGACAGGTACGACTTTCTACGAACCGTACGCATCGACAAAAACTTCAATGTCACGGCGCTGTATCCAAAGAACGGCCAAGTTGGAGTTAACTCGAAAGAGCCGCTCGTCGAAGATGACGATACCAAGGAAGAAGTTCAACTGATCGGCCGCATATTCGCGGGTGACAACGCCGGCCGCTTTCAATATCGACTGCCAGTCAAAACCAATGTATTCGGTGACGTTGCAGACAGAACCCCGACTGAGATTTCAAATGTATGGAATTACGGCGACTGGCAGTCGAGGATAAAACCGAGCCACAAAGACGTCGATATCGTTTACAACCGAGTCGATAACCAAATTGAACTGACACTGAAGTTGAATGAAGGCTTCAACGAAGCCACTAAGCTCAGAATAATTCTTCACGACAGAAGTAACCCTTCACGGCAGAACCTCTCGTTGAGTCTGGTCTATTACGAAACGGATCTCCAGAACAAAGGAACAGTCACACTACTTGAGGGATCTTACATAAGGCCAATAGGTACCGACTTCTTTGAAAACGCCGGTGACTATATGTTCGACGGAGCTAAAGGGTACGCCCAATCTTTCATCAAGGATCCTAATAAGAATTACTTCACTCTTCCTGACAATCCAGAAAAATTGTCGATGTCCCTGAAAGACAAGATCGCAGATTCGAGATTCATAAAAATTCTTTTTAATGAAAGCCAACTTCCCAACGGAGACATTGGACTTGCACTTCAGGTTTTAGGGCGCACTATTGGCCAGGAGAGAATGACTCTCAACTTTGCTTCCGCCCCTATCTCTGAAGCTATGGACGTAACCTCGGCCTATAGTTATAAACTATTCATCGCACATCCCTATGACATTAATACTCCCGCGCCTGCATCACTCGCACAAATGCATGCGCTGGCAGAGACCGCCTACCAAACCCGTTTGGCCAAGGACGTGCCACTTAAACTGAAACTCTATATTGATCAGAATACTCTTAACCCCGGCTGGCCTGGAGAATGGCCAGATCTCGACAAGATAAAAATCCCGCTCATTTATGGGGTGGTAATCGCTGATAAATTTCCTTTTTTTGGATGGCAGCCCCTAGGCGGAGCCCTCCGAGCATTGACTGTCGGTTGGGGAGCGGAAGTCGACGGTCCCCTGCAAATCGCTCCGAGTATCAACGACGTGAAAAATCCGTCAGTAGGGGATAGTCCTTCATTGGGCAAGGCTCAGTTCATTGATTTCAAGGGTTCGAGCATCGCTCACAGCGAGGTAAAAACAAGCGACAGTCCCGGGGGGTTTCCAGCACGGGCGGCAATCCGCATGAACACGACTTTCCCGAGGCAACTGATCGAATATGCCGAGTTAGGCATGGAGCACCTCCTTGGTTGGGAGACTCAGATGCAAAAGACCGACCCCCCCCTCCCTCCTGCCAACCTCCCGGAGGCCATGGACTTCTCTGGCGCTTATCACCTGTACTTCCTGGAACTGTTTCTGTACTTGCCATGGCTGGTCGCCTCCCGCCTGAACGAAGAGCAACGTTACGACGAAGCCAAAAGCTGGCTGGCTTACCTCTTCAATCCCGCGCGCCAAAGCAAAGACCCAGGGAGTCCCGGCTATTGGCAAGCCGTACCGCTGATACCGCACGAATCGCCGCACGCGATCGAGCCGAGTCGCGCTGTGCTGTATCCGGACGACCCGCACGAGATCGCCCTTAGCGCTCCGGAATACCTTCGCAAGGCTTTGTATCGCCTTTACCTCGATATCGAAGGCAACCAAGGTGACCAGGCCTATATGGAACTGACGCCGGACGGGCTGGCAGAAGCCAAGTTGCGCTATGTCCATATTCTGGATTTACTGGGGCGCAAACCGGACGTCCGACAAGTTGACGATTGGAAGCCAATCACACTATTGGAGCTGGGCAACGCAACAAACCAGGATTTGCGCGAATTCGAACAACGATTGATCGCGGATCAGCGTGCGCTCCAGCAGAACCCGCCGCTGCGCATTGGCCGCGCGCCGGAGTCCCAGGCTGCGCCGTTGTTGTGCCTGCTGCCTACCAGCACGGACACCTCTTTGTCCGGTGTCGACAATCACTGGTTACGTCGTCCATTCAACCCTGAGCTGATCAAGTGCTGGGAGAGGGCCGAAAGCCGGCTGTTCCACCTGCGACATAACCTGGACATGGCGGGCAACGAGTTGAACCTGCCGTTGTTCGCCAAACCATTGGACCCACGTGCCCTGCTCGCGGCCTGGAGTCAGGGGTTGTCCGGTGCGGCGCTGAGTCGCCTGCTGAGCCCGCAGATTCCGCACTACCGCTTCAGCTTCATGTTCGCGCTTGCGCAGAATGCCGTGGAGAGCGTCGTTCAGTTCGGCTCTACCTTGTTATCGCTTATCGAACGCAAGGAACAGGCGCAGTACCTGGAGTTGCAACAGCAGCAGGCGTGGAACCTGGCAAAAGTGGCTGTGGATATTCAGACCCAGGCTCTGAATATCGATTTAGAAAACAAAAAGGTACTGGAAGCCAGTAAAGCCAGTATTGAAGCGAGGGTCATACATCACTCGAAACTTGCAGAACAATGGGCGAGTCCCGGAGAAATTATTGCTGGGAGCTTAAAACTTGTCGGGCGTGTAGCGGATACTGCCTCACTCGTCGCGGCTGCAGCCGGCCAGGGAAGCATAGCTGTACCGAACATAATAGGTTTAGCTACTGGTGGACATCGCACGGAAGGTCCTTTCAACACTGTTGCACAGCTTAGCCAAATGGCGAGCCTGCAGGTAAGTTCGGCAGCAGATGCCATTACACTCTACGAACAATATCGCTTGCGACTGCTAGATAGGACGCACGCTCACGACCAGGCGAAGCTCGAACTCAAGCAAATCAACTCCCAACTCGCCGTCTACGAAGAACAACACAAAGCCACTGGTCTGCAACTGGGCCAGGCGCAAACCGCACTGGAGCAGGCCAGGGCTACCCATGAATTCCTGCTCAGCAACAACCGCTTCAGCAAGTCCCAGACCTACAACTGGCTCAACAGCAAATTCGCCAGTTTCTATTACACGGCTTACACCACCGCACAATCACTGTGCCAGGCCGCCGAAGCCTGCTGGCAATACGAAATGGGCAATTACGGGCAGACATTTATCCAGCCTGGAGCATGGAACTCGTCCTACCGCGGCCTGGGTGCCGGGGAAGAACTGAAAACCAGTCTGCAGCAGATGCACCGTGAATACTTGCAAAACAACAAGCGCGAACTGGAAATCCGCAAGACGGTGTCGCTGAAAAATCTGAAAGCCAAGCATCAGGGTTCGGTTATCAATAAAGAATGGGGCGGGGAAGGAGGCTTTCACGAGCAGTTAAAGGCCGGGAGCTGCACGTTCGAACTGACCCAGGAAATGTTCGACGATGACTACCAGGGCCAAGGCCATTTCATGCGCCGGATCCGCAGCATCAGCGTGTCGCTGCCAAACGTCCGCGGGCCTCACGAGGACATTTGCGCAATACTCGAGCAGACCTGGAGCAAGGTCGAGATGTCCGCCACGGTGGGGGCCACTCCCAAGGACGATAAGCGTCCCCACCAACAAATTGCCATTTCTACCGGTGTGGATGACAACGGGCTGTTCCAGCTCAATTTCCAGGACGAACGTTACCTGCCCTTCGAGTTCAGCGGAGCCGTGTCTAAATGGACCTTGACCTTCCCCAATCCTGAAGCTCAGAAAGCCTGCCTGGAGAGTCTTACCGACGTCATCATTCATATCCTCTATACCGCCAGACGCGGTGGGGGGACGCAATGAACGAGCAATCCGGAATTGAAATCAATACCCCGGCCCTGCCCAAGACCGGCGGCGCCATTCAAAGCATCGGCAAGGGTTGGGGGGCGGTGGGGACCGATGGCGGCGCGTCGCTGAACATAGGCTTGCCCATCTCCCCAGGCCGCGGTTTTGCACCTGCCCTGAGTCTGGATTACCGCAGCGGTGTGGGTAACAGCCCTTTCAGTATCGGCTGGGCACTCAACACAAACGCCATCACGCTGCGTACCACCAAGGGTGTACCGACTTACGACGGTAACGATCAGGTGGTCGGCCCCGGCGGCGATGTATGGATGCCAGAGCGGGATCACAACGGCGACGTCACTTCCCGAGAGGTGACGGAATACAAAGGTACGCCATTGGGCGATACTTTTTTCGTGGTGCGCCACTGGCCCAGGGTCGAAGGCGGTTTCGACTTGATCGAGCACTGGTATTCAACTGCCGATCCGGCAGGCTTCTGGCTGATTCACGGCACCGATGGCAGCCTGCATATCTATGGCAAAACCACGAACTCGCGTCGGGCCGACCCGAATGAACCTGCGCACGTTGGCGTATGGATGATCTGCGAAAGCCTCAACACGCGTGGCGAACATATTGTCTTCGAGTACAAGGAAGAGACGGAACTTCCTGCGCCACCACAAAACCGCGACTACCGTGCGCAGCGCTATCTTCGGTGCGTGCACTATGGCAATGAAAAAGCCCATCCCCATCTGTATGCCTGGATCGCCGACAGCTGGAAAGCCCAGCACTGGCACTTCCACCTGGTGTTCGATTATGGCGAGCGCAGCACCGATCTCGAGCAGGTGCCGACCTTTGACGAGCAAGTTCCATGGCCCGAGCGCGGCGACCCGTTCTGGAACTACGCCTACGGCTTTGAACTGGGCACCCGACGCCTGTGCCGACAAGTGTTGATGTTCCATCACTTCATCAAGGAATTGGGGCGTGAGCCTGTGCTGGTTCAGCGCCTGTTACTGGACCACCGCATGGACTCACTGGGCTACCATCACCTGACAGCCGCCCATATCCAGGCCTATGACAGTCTGGGCCAGGTAGAAAGCCGGCCACCGATGGAATTTAGCTACAACCCGTTCAAGCTCGATCCGCTTCACCCGGGCTGGACTCGACTCCCGGACATGCCCGGGCTGAACGACGGTCAGCATTATCAACTGGTGGACCTGTACGGCGAAGGGATGCCAGGGGTGCTGTGCCGCGAAGACAATACCTGGCATTACCGCGAGCCGTTGCGCTGCGAAACCGGTGGCGATGACGTCTATTACAGCGACTGGCAACAACTGCCTCACATACCGCCCGCCGACAGCAGCAAACCCATTCACCAGTCCCTCACCGACCTGACGGGCGACGGCAAACTGGACTGGGTGGTGGCCATGCCTGGCATGTGCGGTTTTTTCACCCTCGACCCGGACCGCAACTGGTCGAACTTCGTCCCCTTCGACGCCTTCCCCGGCGAATTTTTCCACCCCATGGCGAAGATGGCTGACCTTGTGGGTGACGGTCTGAGCGACATGGCGCTCATCGGCACCCGCAGCGTGCGTCTGTATGCCAATCGTCGCGAAGGGGGATTTGCCAGCGGCATTGATGTCCCCCATGACGACGATGACTTGCCGTTGCTGAGCAACACGCCGACCGAGCTGGTGGCCTTCGCCGATATGCGGGGCAGCGGGCAGGCGCAGCTGGTGCGCATCCGCCACAACGAAGTCAAATGCTGGCCTAACCTGGGTCACGGGCGCTTCGGCAAGGGATTTGTCCTGTGCTCCCTGCCGTTTGCCTACGACACGTTCAATGCTGCGCAGGTGTTGCTGGCCGACCTCGATGGCTCGGGAGCCGTCGACCTGATCTATCTGATGCCGGATCATTTTCAGGTCTTCATGAACCATGCCGGTAATGGTTATGAACCAAAAGCTGATGAAGAACTGTCCTGGCCTGACGGCGTACGCTACGACGCGCTCTGCCAGGTCAGCACCGCCGACTTGCAAGGGCTCGGTTGCTCGAGCCTGATCCTGACCGTGCCCCACATGAGTCCCCGGCATTGGCGCTATGACTTCGTCAACGCCAAACCCTACCTGGTCAATGCAACTTGCAACAACATGGGTGCCAGCAGTCGCGTGACGTATCGCAGTTCAGCTCAATACTGGCAGGATGAAAAGCTGGAGCAGCGCAAAAAGGGCATCAAAAATCCGGTATGCCAGCTGCCATTCGCCATGCACCTGGTGTGTCAGCAGACCCAGATCGATGAAATCACCGGCAACCGATTGACCCAGGCATTCAACTACCGCGGCGGCTTTTACGACCGCCACGAACGAGAGTTCCGCGGCTTTCGCCTGCTGGAACAGACCGACACCGAAGCAACGCCGGCCGAACGCGCGACCGAGGGGTTCACGGCTCCCATCCGCAGCATGAGCTATTTCCACATCGGTGACACCATCGACCAGCAGAGGAACGGCTACTACCAAGGTGACTCGCAGGCCCCGAGCCTTAAACCGACACTGCTGCAGCAGTACCATTTCAACGACCGCGCCGCGCAACTGCTCACCGCGCCGGACGAAGACACTCAGCGTGAAATAGCTCGATGCCTGAGCGGAAGACTACTGCGCTCGGAGGTTTACGCGGCGGACGATGACCCAGCCACTGCCGTCCCCTACGTCGTAACAGAGAGCAGAGCCCTGGTGTGGGTGTTACGCCCAAAAGGCGAGTACCAACCCTACGCGGTACTGCAGGTCCTGGAGCTGGAAACCCGCAGTTATCACTATGAGCCGCAAATCCCGGACGACCCGTTATGCCAGCACAGCCTCAACCTGGAATGGGATCAGTACGGCAGAGTCACCCACGGCGTCACGATCCATTGCGCCCGACGCAAGGTTCCCGGCGACACGCCGCCCTTTACCGATGAACACGAACAACGGTATTGGAAAGACGCCCATGACGAAGCTCAGCAACGCTGGTACATAACGCAAAACAAGGCGTGCCACATTCACCATCTCGGCGAAGACATCGCGAACCTTGAAGCGTGGAGCCTGGATTTGCCCTACCAACAACGCAGCAATGCCATGGTCCTGGAAAAAACAGAGCTGAGCGCCGGGCAGATCAACCATGAAAATGTCCTTGAATGGTGCAAGGACGGTGGCCCATGGGCCGAAAAAACGGTGCTGGCTGGTTTGTCCATGCAACTTTACATGGACCCCGCCACTCAGCAGCCGCTGGCCCCGGGCAAGGCAACGTTCGAGGGTTTGACAGCCCATACGGTAACGGCGGAACTGGATAAAGCAGCCCTGAGTGCCTACGACAAACTCAAAAACCCCGAGGGCGAAATGCCCTTCAACCTGAAGGAAAAACTCGAATCTGTCGGTTATCACATCATGGAGCTGTTCCTGCCCGAGGTGGCAAAGGAATCGGTCGAAGACCGGGAAGACGCGAAAAATTACCTGTGGGCCGTACACAAGAGCTTCCCCGTCTATGACGATCCGGAGCGCTTTTACAACGTCAAGAAATTCCGGGAAACGCAGAGCCATGGCGAAACCGCGGTTGTCTACGACGCCTACAGTATCCTCACGAAATCCGTCACCTTGCCGGACGGTTGTACCACCCGCATCCTCGACATCGACTACCGGACATTCCTGCCAGCGGCCATCGAGGACGCCAACCGCAATATCCAGGAGGCCCGTTACAGTGCGTTCGGTGAGCCGCTGGTCACTAGTGTTCATGGCACGGAACTGGGCGTCCCCGTGGGCTTCGACCTTCTCGAAAGCTACGTACCACAGGACCGCGATCCGGCTATCGCCATCAACGATAAGAAAACAGCCATCGGCCGTTTCGCCAGCGCATCCTTCTGGGACACTTTCTGCTGGATGGGCCGTATTTCCCGGACCGCGCCCCCCTCCCCTGACTGGCTGACCTGGGCCAGGACAAACGGCTTTGTGCTACCCAGTGGGCACATCTGTGAAAGGGCCCGGCAACATCTTGAAGGCGTGGAAACACTCGTTGGCAACGAGCAGATTCTGCGCCAACAAATCGACGCCACACATCGTGAACCGCCTTATGCCATCGTCCTGCTTTCCGACCGGTACGTCACCGATATCGACTTTGACGAAAGAAAAATCCGGGTGAGCATCACCTGCATGGACGGTTTTGGCCAGGTCCTGCAGACCAAACAGGAGGTCGAACCGGGAAAATCGTGGCGAGTCGACGAAAAGGGTTGCCTGATCCTCGGCCCCGACGGGAAACCGATAGAGGAAGAAGTACCGCGGCGCTGGCGGGTCAGTGAGCCGGTCGAATACAACAACAAGGGTGAGAAGGTGCGGATTTACCGTCCGTACTTCGCTGATTGGTGGGGGTACATCAATGATCAGTCGATGCGCCAGCATGCCTTCCACGACAAGCAATTCTACGATGCAGCAGGCCGTCCGACCAAAACCATACTGGCCAGGAAAATGCTGCAAGGGAATCCGGCGGAGTTAAAACCGTTGCGCCGGGAGATATGGTACTGGATCTGGTGCACCGTGGCCTTCGATGAAAACGATTTGTTTGACCCGCCACCCGACGCAACACGGCGCACCAACAGGACGCTGCATTGATCTCGAGCATACACTCGCAGACTCCGCACGTTGGCGTCATCGACAACCGTGGCCTGTCAGTCCGTCAGGTCGCGTACTGGCGGCGGGACGCTGCTGAACTCAGTCCCGTTGCGCTGGTGACGGCTCAGCAACATGACGTCGCCGGCCGCTTGGTGGCGCAACGGGATCCGCGCTTCCTCGCGCCGGGGTCCCGTCCGAACGTGGCCATGGTTTACAGCTTGTCTGGCGCTACGCTGTGCACTGAAAGTCGCGACGCCGGATGGCGTCTGGGGTTACCCGACGGGACCGGGCAAATGCGCGAGCACTGGGATGGCCGAGGCAGCCATTGGCAGAATGAGTACGACGTCCAGCAACGGCTGACCGCAGTTCATGAACACATGCAGGGCTCGACCGTACGTACCGTTGAACGCCTGACCTACGCCGACAACACGGACGAATTCGCCGAGCGCAATCAGTGTGGGCAGCTGATCCGCCACGATGATCGAGCCGGTGTTGTCTGGCTCGACCAGCAGGCGCTCGGCGGCGGCGTCATCCGCCAACGCCGGCGATTTTTACCGGATCAGGCTGAAGTCCTTCCCCACTGGCCCGTGGTCGAAGCCGAACGCGACGCGCTGCTGCAACCCGGCGCGGACTACATCACCGCGAGCCGTTTCGGACCGTTGGGGCAAGTACTTGAGCAAACCGATGCCGGTGGTCATCGACAACACTTCTACCTTGATCGCGCCGGGCAACTGCAACGCATTGACCTGATCCTCGCCTCTCAAGGCCTGAAACAGCTGTTGAAAGCGGCGAGCTACAACGCCGAAGGCCAGTTGCTGACGCAGGTGACCGGCAACGACGTCACCAGCAGCGCGACCTACGAGGCGGCGAGCGGCCGGTTGAAACGTTTGACCGCTACCACCCTGAAAAGTGTTCGCCTGCAGGATCTGCGCTATGAGTACGACCCGGTCGGCAACATCCTGCGACTACTGGACCACACCCAACCCGTCACGTTTTTCGCCAACCAGCGTGTAGAGGCAGCAAACACTTTTTCCTACGACAGCCTTTACCAACTCATCTGCGCCACAGGTCGTGAGACCGCCAATGCCGGTCAGAATCCCGGTTTGCCGGAACTCATCATTCCCGGTCCCATCGACCCTGACCGGCTACTCAACTACACCGAGCATTACGAGTACGACGCGGTCGGCAACCGCACCCGGTTGCGCCATGTCAGCGATAAAAACCCGTTCAGGCAACAGCTGCGCGTCGATCCGCAGAGCAACCGCGCCTTGCCCTGGAACGAGGGTGATGACGAGCCGGATTATCGGCGCGATTTCGATGCAAACGGCAATCTGCAACGGCTGGCTCCCGGTGCTCGAACGATGACTTGGGATGCGCTGAATCAGCTACAAAGCGTGACCACGGTTCGCCGCCCGACAGCCGTCGATGATGCTGAGTGGTATCGCTACGATGCTGGCGGTGAACGGGTGGTTAAATTCAGTACCCAGCAGGCCCGTGCCGTAGCTCATCGACGTGTCGTTCATTACCTTCCGGGGCTGGAAGTGCGTACAACCGATGACGATGAAGAGTTGCAGGTCATCTGCGTTGCACTGGCTCGTGGCAGCGTGCGGTGCCTGCATTGGGTCAAGGGCAAACCCGTTGATATCGACGCTGATCAACTGCGATACAGCGTCGACGATCATGTGGGGTCTTGCAGTCTGGAACTGGATAAAGACGCGGGTGTGATCAGTCATGAAGGCTATTACCCATTTGGCGGTACAGCCTGGTGGGCGGCCCGTTCGCGTGTTGATGCCGATTACAAGACCGTTCGGTATTCGGGTAAAGAGCGGGATGCTTGTGGGCTTTATTACTATGGGTTTCGGTATTACGCGCCGTGGCTGGGGCGGTGGGTGAGTCCGGATCCGGCCGGCTCGATTGACGGCCTGAATTTTTATCGGTTTTGTGGAAACAACCCGATCTGCAGGATCGATCCTGATGGGCGTATGTGGCAGCCGTACGATGATGAATTTCTGGATGAGTTTGTAATCGTCGAACCGGATCTGAGGGCTGCGTTTGGCCTGCCGCCGATCGTACAGTCTGCTTCAGAACAAGACGATGATGAGTCAATGGACTACCAGGATTCACCCACCGCGTCACTGGGTAGTAACTCGCCAGAGGAAGCCGCTCCAGAGTCTCCAGGCTCCCCGGAAAGCACGGCTCCGGAGACGGCGGAGCAACATACCGTTCTTGACATACTGAACAACGGCACCGACCCCGATCAGCAGCCTTACCGTTTAAACAATAGAAACTTGCTGGTCAGAGATGATTTTGGCGGAAAGGTCTATCGGGTGAGCCGGCGCCCACCCAATGAAATAGAACTGAATGGGTTCAACCCCTCGCATGACTTCACTGCAATTCCAAACATGCTCGAAAAACTCAGTCGCGAACATGACCAGGAGGCGTTGATTGTGTCAGAGGCTCTTGAAGGTGTGATGTTCTATGCAATACAAGGAGGCGGTGATTACTATTTTTATGAACTTGATGCTAACGGTGTGAGCGGAGTTTCCTTACTTGAAAACCTGGTTTTGAATAATCAGGGAATGCTCGAACACCTTGGTCAAACCACAGACGTCAGTCCATCCAATCAAACCGGATTGGCCAACGGTATGCATGAGGCGCATTTAAACTACGATGAATTGATGAATCATGCGGTACCCATTCGTTCGCTTGGACTGCTTAGCAATGAAATGGCACATTTTCGAAACACTTTGAACCGCTAACTCATCATTGATCAAATGCAGCAGCTCAACTTGCGATGACTGCTCGTTCAAGACAGCCCACATGCTATCTTGCGCGTCCTATCACCAGTCCGACTCGCGCTCCATGATTCCGATTTCCCGAACCCTGCGCCTGACGCTCTACACCTTCATCATCCTCGCCGGCGCGGCCCTCGCAGCCACCCTGGCCATGCGTCACGCCGAGCGTCAGGCCCTGGTGGAAGACGCTGCCCGCGCCAATCAGCAACTGGGTTTGTATGCCACCTCCCTGCACACCCTGATCGAACGCTACCGTGCCCTGCCCGCCGTGTTGGCGCTGGACCCGGAGTTGCGTTCAGCGCTCAAAGGTTCGGTGAGCCCCGAGCAACAGGATGCGTTGAATCGCAAACTGGAAAAAATCAACGGCGCTGCCGAGTCCTCGACCCTGGAACTGCTCGATCACACCGGCCTCGCCGTGGCGGCGAGCAACTGGCGTTTGCCCAGCAGCTACGTCGGCCACAACTACGGTTTCCGTCCCTACTTCAGCCAGACCCGCACCCAGGGCACCGGGCGCTTTTATGCAGTGGGCGTGACCAGCGGGATTCCCGGTTACTTCCTGTCCAGCGCCGTGACCGATGACGATGGCCGGTTTCTCGGGGCGATGGTGGTGAAGCTCGAGTTTCCGGAACTGGAACGCGAATGGCGTCAGGGCAGCGATACGCTGCTGGTCAGCGATGCACGCGGAATCATCTTTATCGCCAATCAGCCGGGCTGGCGCTATCGCCAATTGAAACCGCTGAGCGACAGCGATCACGCCGAGCTCAAGGCCACCCGCCAATACGACAAGCAACCCCTGACGCTGCTGGATTATCAATCGCTGCGCCGCTTCGACGACAACAGTGAGCTGGCGCGGGTCGATGGCCCGGACGGCAAAACGGATTACCTGTGGGAATCCCTGCCGCTGACCACCGAAGGCTGGACGCTGCACCTGCTGCGCCGCCCGCAGGTGGCGTTCGAAGACAGCCGCAACGCCGCACTCGCCGCCGCCGGGCTGTGGCTGACGCTGGTGTTCCTGCTGCTGTTCCTCAACCAGCGCTGGCGTCTGGCGAAAATGCGCCAGCGCAGTCGAGAGGAACTCGAACAACTGGTGGAAGAACGCACTCGCGATTTACGCACGGCGCAGGACGGTCTGGTGCAATCGGCCAAACTCGCGGCCCTCGGCCAGATGTCGGCGGCCCTGGCTCATGAAATCAATCAACCGTTGACCGCCCAGCGCATGCAGCTCGCGACCCTGCGCCTGCTGCTCGATCACGGCCGGGTCGATGACGCCTACAAGGCACTGAAACCGGTGGACGACATGCTGACGCGCATGGCCGCCCTCACCGGCCACCTGAAAACCTTCGCCCGCAAAAGCCCCAGCGGCTTGCGTGAACGCCTGGACCTGGCGGCGGTGGTGGACCAATCGCTTGAGCTGCTCGACACTCGCCTGCGCGATGAACAGGTCAGCACGGTGCTGCACCTGACGCGCCCGGCGTGGGTGCGCGGCGATGCGATTCGTCTGGAACAGGTGCTGATCAATCTGCTGCGCAATGCGCTGGACGCGATGCAGGACAAACCCTGCAAACGCCTGGAAATCCGCCTCGAAGCCGACGAACAACTGTGGCGCCTGAGCGTCATCGACAACGGGAGTGGTATCGCCGAAGAAAACCTGTCGAAGGTGTTCGACCCGTTTTTCACCACCAAACCGGTGGGCGATGGCCTGGGCATCGGTCTGGCCGTATCCTTTGCCATTGTTCACGAATCGGGCGGACGCCTGAGCGCCAATAATCACGATAACGGCGCGGTGTTCACACTCACCCTGCCCATCGACCCGGAGGCGCCTGACGCATGCTGAATTCAGTGATGGTGGTCGACGACGAAAGCAGCATCCGCAGCGCCGTCGAACAATGGCTGAGCCTGTCGGGTTTCGAGGTGCAACTGTTCAGCCGCGCCGATGAATGCCTGGCGCAACTGCCAGCGCATTACCCCGGCGTGATCCTCAGCGACGTGCGCATGCCCGGCATGACCGGGCTGGAACTGCTGGCCGAAGTGCAGCGCCGCGATGCCGACTTGCCGGTGATTCTGCTGACCGGCCATGGCGACGTGCCGATGGCCGTCGATGCCATGCGCGATGGTGCTTACGATTTCCTCGAAAAACCCTTTAGCCCGGAAACCCTGCTGGGCAGCCTGCGCCGTGCGCTGGACAAGCGCCGGTTGGTGCTGGAAAACCGCGCCTTGCACGAACAGGCCGACAACCGCGCCAAACTCGATGCCACGTTGCTGGGTGTGTCCCGTGGTTTGCAGACGCTGCGTCGGCAAGTGCTGGACCTGGCGGCGTTACCGGTCAACGTGTTGATCCGTGGTGAAACAGGCAGCGGCAAGGAGCTGGTTGCCCGTTGCCTGCACGACTTCGGGCCGCGTGCCGGCAAGCCGTTTGTCGCGCTCAACTGTGCGGCGATTCCTGAGCAATTGTTCGAGGCCGAGCTGTTCGGTCACGAGAGCGGCGCGTTCACCGGCGCTCAGGGCAAACGCATCGGCAAGCTCGAATACGCCGATGGCGGCACGCTGTTTCTCGATGAAATCGAAAGCATGCCGCTGGCCCAGCAGGTGAAATTGCTGAGGGTGTTGCAGGAGCAGAAGCTGGAGCGGCTGGGTTCCAACCAGAGCATTCGTGTGGACTTGCGGATCATCGCTGCGACCAAACCCGATCTGCTGGATGAGGCGCGGGCCGGGCGGTTTCGCGAGGATCTGGCCTATCGGCTGAACGTCGCCGAGTTGCGCTTGCCGCCGTTGCGTGAGCGCCGCGAAGACATTCCGCTGTTGTTCGAGTCGTTTGCGCAAAGCGCCGCCGAACGATTGGGGCGCACATTCCCGCCGCTGAGCGGCCCGCAGTTGAGCCATTTGCTGAGCCATGACTGGCCGGGCAATGTGCGCGAACTGGCGAACGTGGCCGAGCGGCAGGTGTTGGGGCTGGGTGAGCCCGCACTCGCAGGCGTCGACCCGGGGCAATCGCTGGCGGCGCAGCAGGAAGCGTTTGAAGCGCATTGCCTGCGCGCTGCGCTGACCCGGCACAAGGGCGATGTGAAGGCGGTGCTTGAAGAGCTGCAACTGCCGCGTCGGACCTTTAATGAAAAGATGCAGCGGCATGGGCTGACGCGGGAAATGTTTTTGTAGTGTCTGGACGGGCCCCTTCGCGGGCAAGCCCGCTCCCACAGGGTTCGGCGTCGTACGTAAATTTGTGTACGACACTGACCACGGTGGGAGCGGGCTTGCCCGCGAAGAGGCCCGTACCAACAAGACAAATCCACAGGTCCGATCAGCGACTTTCCGCTCACGATCGCGCTTCAATCAGCGGATTTCCGCTCACTCAAACCTCTAAACCCCTCTAAACCGGCCCTCCTCCCCTTGGCACAGCTCCTGCTATAGCCCACGCAGGCTGCGTTTCAACGCGCTCCACAAAAACAATTAAACGAAGGATCCTTCAATGGATAACTCCAACGCCCTGCCCCTTGGGTCGGCTGCCGTGCCGGCTAAAGAAAGAACCACCGCCAGTCGCATCAAATCGATTTTCAGCGGCTCGGTCGGCAACATGGTCGAGTGGTACGACTGGTACGTCTACGCCGCCTTCTCCCTGTACTTCGCCAAAGCGTTTTTCCCCAAAGGCGACACCACCGCACAACTGCTGAACACCGCTGCGATCTTCGCCGTGGGCTTCCTGATGCGCCCGATCGGTGGCTGGCTGATGGGCCTCTACGCCGACAAGGCCGGTCGCAAACGCGCGTTGATGGCCTCGGTGTACCTGATGTGCTTCGGCTCGCTGCTGATCGCCTTGAGCCCGGGTTATGAAACCATCGGCATCGGCGCGCCGATCCTGCTGGTGTTCGCCCGCCTGCTGCAGGGCCTGTCGGTCGGCGGCGAGTACGGCACCTCGGCGACTTACCTCAGCGAGATGGCGACCAAGGAACGTCGCGGTTTCTATTCCAGCTTCCAGTACGTGACCCTGATTTCCGGCCAGCTCATAGCCTTGGCCGTGCTGATCGTGTTGCAACAAGTGCTGACCACCGAAGAGCTGTACGCCTGGGGCTGGCGCATCCCGTTCGCCATCGGCGCGCTGTGTGCCGTAGTCGCGCTCTACCTGCGTCGTGGCATGGAAGAAACCGAGTCGTTCACCAAGAAAGAGAAGGCCAAGGAAAGCGCGATGCGCACCTTGATGCGCCATCCCAAGGAACTGATGACCGTGGTTGGCCTGACCATGGGCGGCACCCTGGCGTTCTACACCTACACCACGTACATGCAGAAATACCTGGTGAACACCGTCGGCATGAGCATCTCCGACTCCACCACTATTTCCGCTGCCACGCTGTTCCTGTTCATGTGCCTGCAACCGATCATCGGCGGGCTGTCGGACAAGGTCGGTCGTCGGCCGATCCTGATTGCCTTCGGCATCCTCGGCACGCTGTTCACCGTGCCGATCCTCACCACCTTGCACACCATCCAGTCTTGGTGGGGTGCGTTCTTCCTGATCATGGCGGCGCTGATCATCGTCAGCGGTTACACCTCGATCAACGCGGTGGTGAAAGCCGAGCTGTTCCCGACCGAAATCCGTGCGCTGGGCGTTGGCCTGCCGTATGCGCTGACCGTGTCGATCTTCGGCGGCACCGCTGAATACATCGCGCTGTGGTTCAAGAGCATCGGCATGGAAACCGGTTACTACTGGTATGTCACCGCGTGCATTGCCGTGTCGTTGCTGGTGTACATCACCATGAAAGACACCCGCAAGCATTCGCGGATCGAGACGGACTGATTCGGTTCGCGCAATAAAAACAGGGGCAGACCTTCGCAGGTCTGCCCCTTTTTCATTGAAGAAACACAACCCCCTGTAGGAGCCGCCCGCAGCAAGCCGGCTCCTACAGGGGATTGCGTGCGCTGGAAATTATGAGTTCATCCTTGCACTATGAACGCCACACCAACAGGAATCCCTTCATGCCCGACGACATCCACTTCTACGAACCCGCCAACGGCCACGGCCTGCCCCATGACCCGTTCAACGCCATCGTCGGCCCGCGCCCCATCGGCTGGATTTCTTCGCAGGATGCCAACGGACGCCTGAACCTGGCGCCGTACAGTTTCTTCAACGCCTTCAACTACATTCCACCGATCATCGGGTTTTCCAGCGTCGGGCGTAAAGACAGCCTGAACAATATCGAACAGACAGGCGAGTTCGCCTGGAACCTGGCGACCCGGCCACTGGCCGAGCAGATGAACCAGAGCTGCGCGATGGTCGGGCCGCAGGTCAATGAGTTCGAGTTGTCCGGGCTGACGCCTGTGGCGTCGAAGGTCATTCAGGTGCCACGGGTGGCCGAAAGCCCAGTGTCCTTCGAGTGCAAGGTCACGCAGATCATCCAGTTGCAGCGCGCCGACGGCAATGTGGTGCCGAGCTGGCTGATTCTTGGCGAAGTGGTGGCCGTGCACATTGCCAAATGGCTGCTGAAGGACGGCGTGTACGACACCGCCGCGGCAGAACCGATTCTGCGCGGTGGCGGGCCCGCGGATTATTTTCAGCTGGGGCCTGAGGCCTTGTTCAAGATGTTCCGCCCGGGAGCGGTCAAGTAATTACCAGAGCAGGTCGGTGTCTTCTTTGACGTCTTTAAGGCGGGTCAGCTCTTTGGCGGCAGCCAGATCGGCTTCATTGGCTGTCTTGAAGATTTGCCCTGCAAGCACTTTGTGAAAGCGCGGTGCCCCTGAACCACCCAGGGTTTTGACGGCAATCGCGGCGTGGTAGCCGCCCTCGCCCGGTACTACAGCGGAAACAGCTTCGAAATGTTCAAAGGCTTTGCGTGCCATGTCGCGGATCCTGGCTGATGGAAAGTCGAGCCATTAAACCCTCAACCCGCCATTTTGTGTACCCAGGACTGGGTCTGGCCCAGCGCCTGGACGGCCGACACCTCTTTGAAGGTATGAAAATCGAGGCTGTTGACCACCAGCTCCTGCACCAGCTCGGCGAAAATCTCCATCGCCGGCGTGCTGAAATAGGCCGTCATGGCTTGCTGATGGGTCCAGAAACCCGACACCAGCCACAACTCCGGATCGCATTGCGAATGCTGCAGGGAAAAACTCAGGCAGCCTGGCGCAGTGCGCGACGGTTCGATCAAGGCGCTGAGGCGCGCACCGAGTTCCGCCGAACGCCCGGCGCGGGCGCGGACAAAGGCCATATGACTGACGGGGATCTGCGTAGACATGTTCAACCCTCCCAGGTACTCGAGTGGCAGCCGTGGGACGGGCTGCGACAGGATCCAAGGTTAAGCGTCGGCACGCTGCCCCGTTAGTCGATTCCTGCCGGCTTATTGCACAATCCTGCGAAGCTGCCTTCAGCACCTGTAACAATGTGTAAAACCTGTTACGGGGCTGAAACACGAGGTTCGAGCAAGTTTTCCCTGCGTTAAACAGCCAGAGCCACCCGCCGGCGCAACCCCGTGCAGAATCAGGCAAGCTTTTCGCAGGATGTGTCTACCGCTGCACCTTGCACAAATTTAAGCTCAGCTCATTCCCACTGCTCCGCCGAGGATGCCCTGCATGTCGTCGCTCGATCACTTTCAAGCCCCGCTGGACGCCGACATGGAGAAGCAGCGCGCGGAACTGGCGGCCATCATCCGTCGCAACACCACGGAAGATGGCAATTATGCGACCGCCGTCGGCTCTCTGTTTCTGGGTAAACACAGCAAGTCCCATGACTTCGCCCCGGTACTGGCACAACCGGCGTTGTGCATCATGGCGCAGGGGCGCAAAGAGGTCAGGCTGGCCGACGAATTCTTCAATTACGATCCGCTGAACTACCTGGTGGTGTCGGTCTCCATGCCCCTGAGCGGGCGAATTGTGAATGTCACGTCTGAAGAACCGATCCTCTCGGTCCGGCTGGACATCGACCCGGCGGAAATCACCGCGCTGATTGCCGACGCCGGTCCGCTTGGGGTGCCGACCCGCCCCACCGGTCGCGGTTTGTATGTCGAACGGATCGACACGGCGATGCTCGACGCGGTGCTGCGCCTGGCGCGATTACTGGACACACCGAAAGACATCGCCATGCTCGCGCCGTTGATTCGTCGGGAGATTCTCTATCGGTTGTTGCGCAGCCAGCAGGGCTATCGGTTGTACGAAATTGCCATCGCCAACAGCCAGAGCCACCGCATCAGCCAGGCCATCAAATGGCTCAACGGCAATTACGAGCAACCGCTGCGCATTGATGAATTGGCGAAGGAAGTGAATTTGAGCGTCTCGACGCTGCATCACCGGTTCAAGGCCATGACGGCGATGAGTCCGTTGCAGTATCAGAAACAGTTGCGGTTGCAGGAAGCGCGTCGGTTGATGCTGGCGGAAGGACTGGAAGCGTCGGCGGCAGGTTATCGGGTGGGGTATGAAAGCCCGTCGCAGTTCAGCCGGGAGTACAGCCGGTTGTTCGGAGCGCCGCCGTTGCGGGATTTGGCGCGGTTGCGGTTGACCGTTTGATCTGATTTTTGCGGTGTTGCGACTGGCCTCTTCGACTTGCTCGCGAAGAGGCCAGTAAGGCCAACATCAAATCCGGATCAGGCACCGAGCACTCGGCAAGCCTCCGCCGGCAACGTCACCGACACCGGATTGCCAATGCTCAACCCAAATCCCTGACACGGCGTGCTCAGCGCCGTAAACGAAACGCCCGAACACTCCACGGTCGTCTCGATCGTCGCACCGATATCGCGCACGAACGTCACCTTGCCCAGCAACCGATTCCCCGCCGTCGCCTGCGGGTGCGACAGTTGCAGGTCTTCAGGGCGGATCAGCATTTTCACTTTTTCGCCGACCACGATGCTGCTGCAGATCGGCACTTCCAGCGAATCGCCACCGGGCAGGCCCACCTTGCCGTTGCCCAGCGCCGTGGCCGGGAAAATGTTGCCCGAGCCGATAAAGTCCGCGACGAATTCGTTCGCCGGATGACGATAAATCTCGATCGGCGTGCCGACCTGCTGCACGCGATGCTCCCCCAGCACCACGACGATATCGGCCATGGTCATGGCCTCGCGCTGGTCGTGGGTCACCATGATGGTGGTGATGTTCAGGCGCTGTTGCAGTTGACGGATTTCCACCTGCATCGACTCACGCAGCTTGGCGTCCAGCGCCGACAGCGGTTCATCCAGCAGAAGGATTTTCGGGTGGTTGGCAATCGCCCGGGCAATCGCCACGCGCTGACGTTGGCCGCCCGACAGTTTCGCCACCGGGCGATCAATCATTTCCTTTAACTGAATCAGTTCCAGCAGCTCCACCACCCGCTTCTGCTGATCAGCCTTGCTGACCCCACGCAGTTTCAGCGGATAAGCGATGTTCTCCCCCACGGTCATGTGCGGGAACAGCGCCAGGGATTGAAACACCATGCCGAAATTGCGCTGATGCGCCGGCGTGTGGCCGATGTCTTCACCGTCCAGGCGAATCTCGCCGCCGGTCAGGGTTTCGAGCCCGGCGATCATCCGCAGCAACGTGGTTTTGCCGCAACCCGACGGGCCGAGAAAACACACCAGTTTGCCTTCCGGCAAATGCAGGTTCACATCCTTTACCGCGCAGGCCGAGCCGTAGTGTTTCTCGACGTTTTCCAGAATCAGACCAGACATATGAATCACCTCAAGAATCAGAACGAAACGCCACCTTCACCGACCAGCTTCTCCAGCGCCCAGATCAGGACGAAGTCGATCAGCACGATCAGCACGGCAAACGAAAATACAGTGGGGTCGAGCGAAGACACGGTGCGGCTGTACATCCAGATCGGCACGGTCATCACGTCGATGGTGTAGAGAAAATAGGTCACGGTGAATTCGTTGAACGAGACGATGAACGCCAGCAGCATCCCCGCCAGAATCCCCGATTTCATCAAGGGCACCACCACATCGACAATCGCCCGCAGCGGTGAGGCGCCGAGCATTTGCGCGGCCTCTTCGACTTCGCTGCCGATGGAAAGCATCGCCGCCGTGCAGTTTTTCACCACAAAGGGCAGCGCCAGAATCACGTGGGCAATCACCAGCCGCGAGGTGGTCATCTGGAACGGCAGGCTGTCGAACACCAGCAACAAAGCCAGGCCCAACACCACCATCGGAAACACCAGAGGCAGCGACATCAATTGCAACGCCACGGCTTTGCCACGGAACTCGCAACGGGTCAGCGCGTAGGCCGCCGGCACCGCGATGATCGTGGCGAAGACCATGGTCAGGCACGCCACCATCAGGCTGGTGGTCATGGCTTTGCCGAGGCTCAGCACATCGCTGGAGTCCGGCGAGACAAAGGTGTGCCAGGCGGCCTTGTACCATTGCAGGCTGTAGCTGCTCGGCGGGAAGTCGAGGTTCGACGCGCCGCTGAACGACATGACGATCATGGTCAGGATCGGCAGCACCGCCAGCAGCAGAATGAAACCCGAGAGAATGCCGGCGAACTTGCCGGTTTCGCCCGGCAACAGTGAATGACGCTTCTTGATCACAGCGCTCATTGCGAAGCCTCCAGCATGCGGCGACGACGGCCGGTGATGTATTCGGACAAGGTCATGATCGCGAGCGTGGTGACGATCAGCACCACACCGGCGGCGGACGCGGCGGGCCAGTTCATCAGCGGGGCAATCTGGTCATGGACCATCACAGCCAGCATCGGCACGCGCCGGCCACCGAGCAGCAAAGGCACCACGAAACTGCTGGCGTTGTAGGCGAATACCAACGTCGCACCGGTAATGATCCCCGGAAAACTCATCGGCAACACCACCTGACGGAACACCTGCAAACGACTGGCGCCCAGCGTGGCGGCGGCCTCTTCGTAGGTACGGGCGACGCCGCGCATGGCGCTGGCAATCGGCAACACGGCCAGCGGGAACGCGGTTTGCACCAGGCCCATCAGCACGCCGTTCTGGTTGTACAGCAGCATGATCGGGCGCTTGATCAGACCCAGGCCCATCAGCGCTTGGTTGAGCATCCCGCCCGGGCCGAGAATCACCAGCCAGCCGTAGCTTTGCAGCAGCAGGTTGACCAGCAATGGCAACAGCACGGCGGCGAGGAAGATCCGGCGCACGAACGGTGAGGTCAGGCGCGACATGGTGTAGGCCACCGGGATCGCCAGCACCACGGCGATCACTGCGCTGATCAGCGCCAGGCGCAAGGTCAGCAGCAAGGATTTGAGGTAATACGGTTCCAGCAACTGTGCATAGCTGGCCAGGCTGAACCCGGTCCATTCCGCACCTTTGGTGCCCACGCTCATGCGCAGCACCAGCAGACTGGCGGCAATCAGCACGCCCAGAAACAGCATCGACGGCGAAAGGAAAAACCAGGCGCGAGTCGTCGGCGAAACACCCCGGTGGGCGCGCGCCGGAGCGGTAACGACCGGATGAGTCAGAGGTTGGTGTTCCATAGCAAGGGTCTCGTCAATGGAAGATCAGGAATATCTCGCGCCTGGCACCTGTAGGAGCTGCCGAAGGCTGCGATCTTTTGATCTTTTCAATACCGCCGAAGAACAGGATCAAAAGATCGCAGCCTTCGGCAGCTCCTACGGATCAGGAAGAAAAGATTTCCGTGTAACGACGAATCCATTGGTCATGCACAGAGGCCAGGAAGGCGTTGTCGTGCATGATCGCTTTCTCGGCAATCTGCTCAGGCGTGAGGATGTACGGGCTCTTGCGCGCTTCGGCGGAGATGATCGCCTTGGCGTTGACCGGGCCGTTGTAAATGTCTTCAGCCATCTTGCCCTGCACCAGCGGGTCCAGAGAGTGGTTGATGAAGGCGTAGGTCATGTCGGTATCGCCCGGACGATTCTTCGGCATCACCGACAACATCAGGTCGGTGTAGAAACCTTCCTTCATGCCGAATGTGGCACCCAGGCCGTAGGCCGGATCGCGGATCTGTTTCGGGAAGAACGCCGGGGCATACAGGCCGCCCATGTCCAGGGAGCCGGTGCGGAACAGCTCGGCGATCTGGTTCGGGTTTTCACCCAGGGTCACCACACGATCTTTCAGCTCGGCGAGTTTCTTGAAGCCTGGCTCGATGTTGTGCTCGTCACCACCGGCCAGTTTGGCGGCGATGATGATCAGGTCCATGGCCTCGGTCCAGTTCGGCGGCGGCAGGAAGATGTTCGGCGACAGCTCCGCGTCCCACAGGGCGGCGTAACTGTCCGGCGCTTCCTTGATAGTGCGGGTGCTGTAGACGAGGCTGTTGCACCACAGCAGGTAACCGATCCCGTGACCATTGGCGCCAGTGCGGTATTTCTCCGGCACGTCGACCAGGTTGGGAATGCGGTTGAGATCGGGTTTTTCCAGCAGGTTGGCGGCGGCCAGACCTTCGGCACCGACACCGGCCAACGTGATGATGTCGTACTGTGGACGATCACCGGCGGCCTTCAGTTTGGCGACCATTTCCGAGGTACTGCCGGTGCGGTCAGCGATGACCTTGCAGCCGTACTTGTCTTCAAAGGTCGCCGCGATGTTGCGCAGCGCTGCCAGCCCGGTGTCATCGGACCAGGTCAGCAAGCGCAGGGTCTTGCCCTGGAAACGGGTGTCGCTGGCGTTGGCCTTGACGAAGGGCAAGCTCATGGCCGCCGCTGCCACCGAGGCCACGCCCACGGTTTTGATAAATTGACGTCTGTTCAGATCATGCTCGCCCATTACGGACTCCCTTTGTTTTTGTAGGTATAAGGCAGGTCGAAACTGTTGCATCCGCGCGGCCGGATCAGCGTTATCCCTTGTATTTTCGGGGGCTTGGCTGAACCAGTGAGTTCATCCTGAGGTCGTGTAAAACACCTGACTATCGATAAAAATTCATTGAAGCCATGACGCCAGTGCATGCCTCGATACGAGGCATGCGCTCACCTTTTTCGTGCCGTCAGACCGCGCGAACCACGTGTTTTATTTCCTGGAAAGCCTGCAAGCCCCACGGCCCCAATTCGCGGCCGATGCTGCTCTGTTTGTAGCCACCCCAGGCGGTCTGCGGGAAGATCACTTGCGGCGCATTGATCCACACAAGTCCCGCCTGCAAAGCGTTGGCGACCCGATCTGCCGCCTCGGCGTCGCGCGTCACCACACTGGCCACCAGACCGAACTGGCTGTCGTTGGCCAGGGCAATCGCCTCGGCTTCAGAGGCAAAACTGCGCACGCAGATCACCGGGCCGAAAATCTCTTCACACCACAACGCACTGTCGAGGGGCACTTCGGTGAAAATCGTCGGCTGCAAAAAATATCCGCGGGTCAGATCTGCAGGACGATTGCCGCCACAAATCAGTTTGGCGCCGGCACTCAAACCGCGATCGATATGGCCGAGCACGCGTTGGTATTGCGCCTGATTGACCAGCGCGCCCATTTCCACGTTCGGGTCGAACGGGTCGGCGACGCGAATGGCTTCGGCGCGGGCCTTGAGGCGCAGGAGGAACTCGTCGGCCAGCTCATCGGCGACCAGCACACGGCTGGTGGCCGAACACATTTGCCCGGCGTTGAAGAAGCCACCGCCGCAGGCCACTTCCACCGCCAATGCGATGTCGGCGTCCTTGAGCACCAGCAACGAAGATTTGCCACCCAGCTCGAGGCTCACGCCCTTCACGGTTTCGGCGGCGCGTTGCATCACTTGCACGCCGACTGCGTTGCTGCCGGTGAAAGAAATCTTGGCGATGCGCGGGTCTGCCGAGAGCGGCGCCCCCACTGCCAGGCCGGTGCCGCAGACCAGGTTGAACACGCCTTTCGGCAACCCGGCGTCGGCAATGATCGCCGCCAGTTCCAGCTCCGGCAGTGGCGTCACTTCGGAAGGTTTGAGCACCACGCAGCAACCGGCGGCCAGGGCCGGTGCGAGTTTCCAGGCGGTGGTCACCATAGGGAAATTCCACGGCACGATCAGGCCGACCACACCGCACGGCTCGCGGCGCACACGGGCGCTGAAGTCGTCGGTGGGCAGCTCGACTGCGCTGTCCTGTTTCGCATCGAGGCCTTCGGCCAGACCGGCGTAGTACTCGAACGTAGCGATCACGTCATCGACGTCAATGGCCGCTTCGAACAGCGGTTTGCCGTTGTTGCTCGACTGCAACTGCATCAACTGCTCGCGACCGCCCTGCACGCCTGCGGCGATTTTGCGCAGGATCGCGCCACGCTCGGCACCGGTGGTTTGCGACCAGGCCTTGAAGGCTTCGGTCGCAGCCTTCACGGCTTGATCGACCGAGTGCGCATCGCCGCCATTCACGGTGGTCAACAGCGCTTCGGTGGCCGGGTTGATCACCCGCAGGTGTTCGCTGCCGGCGGACCATTTGCCGTTAATGAACAGACCATCGAGAGTGGTCGGTAAATTCGCAGAGAAATTCATTTCGACACCGCCTTCATCCACGACGTCTGATCGATTTCAATCAGGGTCGGGCCTTGGCGATCGGTGGCGCAGCGCAGCGCAGTGCGCAACTGATCAACGCCGTCGACCGCTTCAGCCGCGCAGCCCAACGCCTTGGCGACACCGATGAAGTCCGGGGTGTAGATGTCTACGCCGACCGGTTCGATGGCTCGGTTGACCATGTATTTCTTGATCTCTTCGTAGCCCTGGTTATTCCACAGCAGGACGATCACCGGCGTGCGCGCTTCAACGGCGCTGGCCAGTTCCGGCAGGGTGAATTGCAAGCCGCCGTCACCGATCAGGCACACCACCGGAGGACGCGTGCCGTTTTCAACGCTGCCGCCAAGCCAGGCGCCAATCGCCGCCGGCAAGGCGTAACCGAGGGTGCCGTAGCCAGTAGACGAGTTGAACCAGCGGCGCGGGCGTTCCGGGTTGAAAGTCAGGTTGCCGGTGTACACCGGTTGGGTCGAATCGCCGACGAACACGGCGTCCGGCAATTCGTGCAGGACGGTTTCGAGGAAGCGGGTCTGGGCCAGGGTCGGGGCATCCCAAGTGGCGGCGAGATCTTCGCGCAGACGTGCGGCACGGGCCTGGCCCCAATCGTTGCTGCGCTCGGCCAGCGACTTGTGCGACAGCGCGCTCAACAAGGCCTGGGCAGCATTGCGCGAATCGGCCACCAGGGCGACTTTCGGCGGGTAATTGCGCACGGTCTGGTCAGGGTCGATGTCCACGCGCAGCAGCACGCCGGGAATCTCGAAGCCACCGGCGAAGGTGACGTCGTAGTCGGTTTCTGCCAGTTCGGTGCCGATCGCCAGCACCACGTCGGCCTCGGCCACCAGGGCGCGGGTCGCGACCAGGCTTTGGGTCGAACCGATCAGCAACGGATGGCTGGATGCGAGCATGCCTTTGGCGTTGATGGTCAGCGCCACCGGCGCGTCGAGCAGTTCAGCCAGTTCAGTCAATTCAGCGGCGGCATCGATGGCACCGCCACCGGCAAGAATCAGTGGGCGCCTGGCGCCGGCGAGCTGGTCGGTCATGCGGCTGATCGCACTTGGCGAAGCACCGGCACGATCGATGTTGACCGGCAGGCTGGTGAGCAGGTCATCGGCTTCTTCGACCAGCACGTCCAGCGGAATTTCGATGTGCACCGGACGCGGGCGACCGGCCTGGAACAGGGCGAAAGCGCGGGCCAATACGCCCGGCAATTCGGACGCCGACATCAGGGTGTGGGAGAACGCTGCCACGCCACCGACCAATGCACTCTGGTTCGGCAGTTCATGGAGCTTGCCGCGACCGCCGCCCAACTGGTTGCGGGTCTGCACGCTGGAGATCACCAGCATCGGGATCGAATCGGCATAGGCCTGGCCCATGGCGGTGGTGATGTTGGTCATGCCCGGGCCAGTGATGATGAAGCACACACCCGGCTTACCGCTGGTGCGCGCATAACCGTCGGCCATGAAACCGGCGCCCTGTTCGTGACGCGGAGTAACGTGGTTGATGCTCGAACGGGCCAGCCCGCGATACAGCTCCACGGTATGAACCCCGGGAATGCCGAACACCTGCTCAACCCCGTAATCTTCGAGTAACTTGACCAATACTTCGCCACACGTCGCCATGTCTTTTGCCCTTTTTGTTCGTTTGAGACGCCGGGCCTGCGCAGTGTTTATGATGAATGGGCAGGTCCAGGGATGGCCTCATTGGAACGGGCGACACATAGCCGCAACAATGGATAAAAAGTCATACTAGCCATGTCCTCACGTCATACCTTGGATCTCAATGAAACGATTGCCTCCCCTGCCGGCGCTGCACACTTTTCTGATCACCGCGCAGTGCTGCAACTTCACCCGTGCGGCCGAACAGCTGTTCATCACCCAGGGCGCGGTGAGTCGACAGATCGCCGGGCTGGAAGAACATCTGGGTTATGAGCTGTTCATTCGCCAGGCTCGCGGGCTGGACCTGACGGCAGAAGGTCGGGAATGGCTGCCACGGGTGCAGCAGATTTTCGGCTTGATCGACGAGGCCGTGGAGCAGATCGGCGAGAAGCGCGAAACCCTGCAACTCAAAGCGCCGACCTGCGTGATGCGTTGGTTGTTACCGCGGCTTTTGCAGTGGCAACGGGAACGCCCGGATGTGCCGGTGGAGCTGACCACCACGGTCAAGCACGGTGTGGATTTCCACCGCGAGCAATTCGACGCCGCGGTGATGTATGGCGCGCCGCCGGACAGCGCGTTGACGTCTTATCTGCTGTTCGATGAGCAGCTGACGCCGGTGTGTTCTCGGCCGATGCTGGATGGGCCGATGGCGTTGCAGACGCCGGCGGATCTGCAACAGCACTTGTTGCTGCACCCGACACGGGACGAGCGCGACTGGAATGCCTGGCTGAAAGCGGCGGATCTTCAATTGAGCAACGTCAGCAAAGGCCAGCATTTCGAAACCCTGGACCTGGCGATGTCGATGGCGTCCCAAGGAACCGGTGTGGCGATCGGCGATTGGTCATTGATTGGCGATGACCTGAGTGCCGGGCGGCTGGTCATGCCGTTTGAATTGAAGGTGAAAACGGGGTTGGCGTATTACCTGGTGTTCCCGGAGAAACCGGCGCCTTCGCCGAAGTTGCGCGAATTGATGGGGTGGTTGGTGGAGCAGGCTCAGAACCGCTGAAAAGCTCAAAAGCTTCGCGAGCAAGCCCGCTCCCACAATTGATCTGCGGTGTTCACATTTCTGTGTTCACAGGAGACCCAATGTGGGAGCAACTGTCTTCACCCTGCCATTCGTCACCGCCATTCGGTGCCGTCTCTCAGCATGGCATTCAGTCTGATCAGTAATATTCGCATG
>NZ_VIUK01000009.1:0-219281 GCF_007828295.1 Pseudomonas sp. SJZ080 | reverse complement strand
TAATAACTGTGCTCACCATGAGCCCGAATACATTAGCGCAAGCATGCTTTACCGTTCATCAAGCTGGGTTGCAGGAGGTGGGCTGACCATACATTTGGTCTGGCCAGTCTAGCGGGTCTGGTCACCGCGCAAATGACTTCACCGCCTGCGAGGAACGAAATGCTTTTGATGCTCTGCGCCTCAACAAGTAACGGCAAAGGAAGCGTTCTAGCGAAAGTGACATGCCGCGACTCCCCAATGCAGCGCGCATACCCGCCCGTCAGCCACATGAAAACCCTGCCTGCATAACCGGCACTATCCCGAGGTCGCGTTGTCAGTTATTGGCGCCTGTAGCGACGAGGACCGTCTCTGATAACGGCACGTCAGACTGCATTTAGCGTTTCGCCCGTGGGGTAGACGCTCGCGATGGATTGCGTCCTGGACCGACTCATTCTTTTGCGAGCAACTTTGTATGGGTTTTCTTCTCGATCCGCGTCATGACATTGATGCTGCTTTACTCTCCTACCGCCGGGTGTTTTGGTCGTTGGCACTGTTCAGTGGCGTGATCAACCTGCTGGTGCTGGTGCCGTCGCTCTACATGATGCAGGTGTACGACCGGGTCCTCACCAGTCGCAACGAAACCACTTTGTTCATGCTCACTTTGATCGCGCTGGGACTGTTCATGTTCAGCGCCCTGATCGAGTGGGTTCGCGGTGCGGTGATGATTCGCATGAGCGCGGGACTCGACGATGCCTTGGGCGAGCGGATTTTCGACGCCGCCTTCGCCCGCGGCCTTCGCGAGCACAATGCCAACCCGGCTCAGGTGCTCATCGATCTGGCGACGCTGCGGCAGTTGATCACCGGTCAGGGCCTGATTGCGTTGCTCGATGCGCCATGGTTGCCGATCTTTTTGCTGGTAGCGTTCATCTTCCATCCCTGGTTCGGCGTGTTGACGCTGGTTCTGGCCCTGGTGCTAATCGGTCTGGCACTGTGGGGGGAGTTGGCGACGCGAACGCGTCTGGGCGAAGCCAATCGGCTGGGTGTGCAGTCTTCAACTTATGTAAACAGCACGTTCCACAATGCCGAAGTCATCCAGGCCTTGGGCATGCTAGGGCCATTGCGCCAGCGCTGGAGCCTGCTGCAGCAACGCATCGTTGCCGCCCAGGCCCATGCCAGCGACCGCAGCGCGCGTATCACTTCGATGACTCGTTTCGTGCGCATCTCCGGGCAATCGCTGGCCTTGGGCCTGGGCGCGTTGCTGGTACTCGAAGGCCAATTGTCGGCGGGCATGATGATCGCCATGTCGCTGCTGTTGGGGCGCGCCCTGGCCCCCGTGGAAATCGCCATTGGCTCGTGGAAGCAATTCAACTCAGGCCGCCAGAGTTACCAGCGCCTGAGCCAGCTCCTTGCCCAGCATCCGCGCGAGCGCCTGCGCATGCCTTTGCCGCCACCCACCGGCGCAGTGCGACTGGAGCAATTGTATGTTGGTCCACCCGGTGCCTCGCAACCTATCCTGCGGGGCATCAATTTCAACCTGGTCAAAGGTGACGTGCTCGCCGTCGTCGGCCCCAGCGCCAGTGGTAAATCAACGCTGGCCAGGGCGCTGGTCGGGGTATGGCCGGCCATGGGCGGGTCGGTGCGTCTGGACGACGCCGAGATCAGTCAATGGTCTCACGACGCTCTGGGCCCGCACCTGGGATACCTGCCGCAGGACATCGAACTGTTCGACGGCAGTGTGGCCGACAATATTGCCCGATTCGGTGAGCAGGACGCGGACAAGATCATCGCGGCGGGGCGTCACGCGGGCATACACGAAATGATCCTGAGGTTCCCCAAGGGGTACGACACGCCGCTGGGCCCCGGCGGGCTGGGGCTGTCCGGCGGACAGAAGCAGCGCCTCGGCCTGGCTCGCGCGCTCTATGGGCTGCCGTCGCTGATCGTGCTCGACGAGCCCAACTCCAACCTGGATGAAGCCGGAGAGCTGGCGCTGGTTCAGGCAATCAGTGCGCTCAAGGTCGCCGGCAGCACCGTGGTGCTGATTACCCACCGGCCTAATGTACTCGCGGTGGCCGATCACATCCTGGTGCTCAAGGACGGTACTCAACACGCATTCGGTCCACGGGATCGGGTGCTCAAGGCATTGATCCCGGGGCCAAGACAGGCTGCGGTCAAGGAGACTGGCGAAGATGCATGACTTGACCCCCGGGCAACAAACGTACAGCGAGCAGAGGCCGAGCATACGCGGTAATGCTACGCTGCCCAGCGCCAACACCGACGCGGGGAGTGCAGCACGCTATGGCGTGGTTTTCCTGGCCCTGGCACTGGGTGGTTTCCTGCTCTGGGCCTGCCTCGCGCCGCTCGACCAGGGTGTCGTGGGCAGCGGCACCGTGGTGGTGGCGGGCGAACGCAAAGCGGTGCAGTCGTTGGTCGGCGGCGTGGTGGAAAAACTGCTGGTCAGTGATGGCGACCGCGTCACCCAAGGGCAGTTGCTGGCACAGCTCAACACGGTGCAGGCGCAGTCGCAACTGGATGTCACCCGGGGCAAGTTGCTCAACGATCGCAGCATCGAGGCGCGATTGATTGCCGAGCGCCTGGGCTCAGCCGAAATCCAATGGCCCGCTGAACTGCTGGAACATGCCGACGAGCCACGGGTCAAGGCTTCCATGGCTTTGCAGAGCCAGTTGTTTGTGACCCGCCGTGCAGAATTGGGCAGCCGCTTGCAGATCATCGAACACGAAGCTGCAGCATTGCAGCAGCAATTGCTGGGCTATGAAGGCGTCAAGCGAAACAACGATACGCAGATGCGCTTCCTGCAGCAGGAGCTGGAAGGCCTGCGTAATTTGGCTCGTGAGGGCTACGTTCCGCGCAACAAACTCTTCGAGGTCGAGCGCAACGCAGCCCAATTGGCCGGGCAGATTTCCTCCGGGGTGGGCGATGTCGGCAGGACCCGCCAGGCGATCAATGAAAGCCGGCTCAAGGCCTTGCAGGCACAGCAGGAATTTCGTCGCGATGCCGAAACCCAGCTCAGTGAAGTCTCTGCCGAAGCAGCAGGTTATGCCGACCAGATCCGCGCCTTTCAATTTGAAGTCGACAACGGTGCGATTCGTGCGCCGGTGTCCGGGCAAGTCATGGACGTGAGCATTCACACGGTCGGGGGCGTTGTGCAGGCCGGTCAAACCCTGATGCAGGTGGTTCCCCTGGATGCGCCGATGGCGATCACCGCGCGTTTCGAGCCGTTGATGGCTAACAAGTTGCGCCCGGGTCTACCGGTGCATGTGCATTTCACTGCGCTGCAACGGGTGGATACGCCGACTGTCATCGGTACGGTGAAGACGGTGTCCGCCGATCAGTTGATCAATGAACAGACCCACCAGCCGTACTTTTCCGCCAAGGTCGAAATTCCCGCCGACACCGTCGTCTCGCTACAGGCCGCCGGCCTGCTGGTGCGCCCCGGTATGCTTGCCGATGTCACGGTGGTCACGGGGGAACGCACTTTGATGAACTACCTGATGAAGCCTTTGCGTGAACGCTTGCTTGCGGCGTTCAAAGAGGAATGAGCATGACCGCCGAGGCGAGGGAATTCGTCCCCTCACCCCATTGGGTCTGTAGTGGCCTTTAATTTTTCGGGTACTGCAATTCCCTTATGGGAGCGAGCACGCTCGCTCCCATAAGACGTCAGGCGGTGAAATCGCTGGCGTGCAGCTCCTTGATGCCCACCACTTCGAATTCGAACTCGGGGGTGGCGTCGGCGTTGACACTGCCGTAGAGAATGCCGTCGGCAAAGCGCAGTTGTCCGGTGGCGTTGACAGGGTCGAAGGCATTGCTGCCGATGAAGGTAAAGGGGTCGACTTCGGCGGTCAGCGGGTTGGCGTCCAGACCGGTGAAATCCAGATGATCGCCCTCGGCGCTCTTGAAGCCGTTGACCACATCGCGCAAAGCCCCGATGCCCATGTCAGACAGCGCACCAAACGCGTAAGTATCTGCGCCAGTGCCACCGGTGAGGTTGTCGGTGCCTGCACCGCCGATCAACCGGTCATCGCCCGACCCACCCACCAGCGTATCGTTGCCTGCGCCACCGTTCAGTACGTTCGCGGCGCTGTTCCCCGACAGACTGTCGGCGTAGGCGCTTCCGGTCAGGTTTTCGACGAACTTCAAGGTGTCGAGCCCGGAGCCCCCCGTGTTTTGTTGCGCTGAGGTCGAGAGGTTGGCGGTGACACTGGACAGGGCGCGTCCAAAAGACACGGTGTCATTACCCTCGCGCCCATCCAGCACGTTGTTGCCGGCTCCGGCGAACAGCGTGTTGTCCAACGCGTTGCCCGTGCCAGTGGCGGCACCCGTGCTATCGATATACAGATTCTCGACATTGGCGCCGAGGGTATAGGCCGCCAAACTGCTGTGCACACTGTCTATCCCTCCGGGCACCGCATTGCCTTGGGTCTCGATCACGGTGTCGTCGGCGTTGTCGACATAGTAAGTGTCGTTGCCATCGCCACCACTCATGCTGTCGGCCCCTGCGGCGCCATTGAGCACGTTGGCGGCAGCATTGCCGGTGATGAAGTTGCGCAGCCCGTTGCCGGTACCGTCGATGTCCGACACGCCGGTGAGCACCAGATTCTCGAGATTGGCGCCCAGGGTCCAGCTGACCGAGGCCTGCACCGTATCGATCTGCGAGGGTGATGTGCTGGTTTCGGTGACGCTGTCGGACGCGTTATCGACCACATAGATGTCATTGCCGTCGCCACCGGTCATGGAGTCGGCGCCCAGGTCGCCATCCAGTGTGTCGTTGCCCGAGCTGCCCACCAGGGTATCAGACTGGTCAGTGCCGGAAATCATCCCGCCCTGGTTTTGAGCGTTGTCGAAAATCTCTTGCACGCTGTTGTTGTCGTCGGGGTTGCCTTGAAAGCCAAGGTCATCGGCGATGTAGTCGGCCAGGCGCTGGCCGACGATTTCCGCCGATTCCTCGTGCAAGTGCCAGACGTCGTCGGGGTACACCAGCGGATCGACTTCGTAGCGCAAGGGCAGGTCGGTGTAGTCCACCGCCAGCTTGACGTCGGCACGCTCGGCGGCGATGGCTTCCTGGGTGGCCCGAACATAACCGACCCCGGCTACGATCGAGGCAATTTTCTCTTCCGAGTAACCACGGGCACGCGCCGCATCCTCCTGGTAGTGACCGGTTTCCATGATGTACACGTTGAAGTTGCCAAACTGGGCATGCAGGTAATCGAACACCTTCAGGGTCGCGGCCTTGTAGTCCGCTGCTGCCGCTGTTTTGTCCGTGGCGCGGGCGATCTCCTGGGCGGCTTCCTCACCCTGGCCCCAAATGATGCCCATGGTCACGTTATCGATCGATTGCAGTTCGGTGAGCTGGTCGTTCAGCAACGCGACGGCACGCAACAGGGCAGGCCCGGGCTGGTTGGTGTCGGTCAACCACCAGCACAGCTTCAGCTCCTCGGCGCCCATGGTCGACAGGCCGTTGACCGTGCTGCCTCCCACCGCGATGTCAATGCCATTGCCATCGGCATCGGTGAACTGGCTACGCACGTCATAAGGGGTGTAGCGGTCCAGGTCCTTGACCAGCATCGAAGTGCCGGACTGATCGTCGTCCTCCGTCATGCGCAACAGGCGCGCATTGGATTGGCCGAGGGTGGGCAGGTAGAGGATGTCCTGTTGGGCACGCTCACCGAACACGAAGTCGCTGGCGGTGAGGGTGTTGACGTAATTGCCGTTGAGGGCGATTTCAAAACGGTTGCCATCGGCATCCGCGTCGGCGGATTTGATATATGTCTTGTCGCCGGCCGCGTTGAGGGTCATGTACAGCGTGTGATTGCTGCCGTCGCCGAGGCCGAGAAAGCCCAGCCCTGACACATCAATCTTGTCGACGCCTGCAGTGAAGTCGTAAATCGTGTCGGTGGCCGTGATGCCCCCGGTGTCGTAGTCGCGGTAGCTGTCGAGCACGTTGGTGTAGCGGAAGGTGTCGGCACCGTCGCCGCCGTACAGCGAGTCGCGCCCGGCGCCGCCGTCGACGATGTCCGCGCCGGTACCGGCTTTGATTGTGTCATTGCCACCAAGGCCAAGGATCAGGTCCGCACCCGCTGTGCCGTTGAGGGTTTCGGCATTGTTGGTGCCGGTGATGTTGTTCGCAGGCGCATCGGCCACCGCCAGAGCGAAGCTGTCGCTGACCGACGCACCCGAGGGATCGGTGGCCTTGACCAATACGTTGTAGTTGCCCGAAGCCGTGCTGGTCGGCGTCCCGCTGAACGTCAAGCTGGTGGCGTTGAAACTCAGCCACGCGGGCAGGGCACTGCCGTCAGCGAGGGTTGCGGTGTAGGTCAACGCATCCTGGTCGGCGTCGGTGAAACTGTCATGGGTGACGGTGTAATTGAACGGCGTGCTTTCGGTGGCATTCTGGTCGAGGAGGGGGATGGCCACCACCGGTGCGGCATTGCTCGGGGGGTTCTGGCCGGCGAAAACAAAATGACTCGCCGTCAGGCTGCTCACCAGGTTGCCCGCCAGCGACACTTCGAAGCGGTTGCCGTTGGCGTCGACGGTAAGGTCCTTGAGATAGGTACGGTTGGTCGAAGCGCTTTAGGTCACTTGCAGCGTACCGTTCAGACCGTTGCCCAGGGCCGTGTAGCCGAGCGCCGAGACGTCGATCTTGTCGGCGGTCGCGTCGAAGTCGAGGATCTGGTCACTGACGCTGGTGGAACTGGTGCGGTAACTGTCGAGTGTCGAGGTGTAGCGGAACACATCGGCACCCGCGCCGCCGGTGAGTTTGTCCACCCCGGTGCCACCGACCAGAATATCGTTGCCCGCGCCGCCATTCAGCGTGTCGTTACCGGCGCCACCGAAGAGTTGTTCGTTGGCAGCGGTGCCGGTCAGCGTATCGTTGTTCGGCGTGCCGTTGATCACCGTGGGTGAGGCGGGCACGTCCTGCACGGCGAGGGTAAAGCTGTCGCTGACGGTGGCGTTGCTGCCGTCGGCCGCGGTGACCTGTATGGAGTAGGTGCCCGATGCGGTATCGCTGGGTGTGCCGCTGAACGTACGAGTCGCGGCATCGAGTGTCAGCCAGCTGGGCAGGGCGTTGCCATTCGCCAGTTTGGCGATGTAGCTAAGGCTGTCGTTATCCGGATCAGTAAAACTGTTGGCCGGCACCACGTAGCTGAACGGGGTATTTTCGGTGGCGTTCTGATCCAGCAACGCCGTTGCCACCACCGGCGCATGGTTGACCGGTGACGACGTAGCGAAGACGAAATTGGCGCTGGTCAGCTTGTCGACGTAGTTGCCGTTCAGCGTCACTTCAAAGCGGTTGCCATCGGCGTCGGCGGTCAGGGACTTGATGTAAGTCTTGGTGCCGGCACTGTTGAGCACAAGGTAAACGGTATTGTTCTTGCCATCCCCCAGGCCGGTAAAACCCATGGCCGAGAGGTCGATCTTGTCGGCGCTGATATCGAAATCAGTGATCACGTCGCTGAGGTTGGCACCGCCGGTGTTGTAGTTGCGGTAACTGTCCAGGCGACTCGAGAACACAAAGGTATCCGCCCCGTCGCCACCGGTAAGGGTGTCCATGCCGGACCCACCGTCGAGCTTATCGTCGCCCGCGCCGCCACTGAGGTTGTCGTTTCCGGCGAGGCCGAGCAGGGTGTCGGCCGAATCGCTGCCCAGCAATGAGTCGCTGGAGCTGGTGCCGGTGATCACCCGATTGAAAATGAAGTTGCTGGCGCTCAGTGTGCTGACGAGGTTGCCCGAGAGAATCAACTCGAAGCGATTGCCGCTCGCGTCGGCATCGTAGTCCTTGATGTAAGTGCGGTCGTTACTGGCGCTGTAGCTGACCTGCAAGGTGCCGCCACGACCATTGCCCAGTCCGGTGAAACCGAGACCGGCAAGGTCGATCTTGTACTGGGTGACGTCGAAGTCGGTGACGGTGTCATCGAAGCTTGCAGTTGCGTTGCGGTAACTGTCGGACTGAGCGACGAAACGGAACGTATCGGCGCCGGTACCGCCGGTGAGTTTGTCGATGCCCGCACCGCCCACCAGAATGTCGCTACCGGCCCCGCCATTGATCGTGTCGTTGCCGGCTGCGCCGTAGAAAATCTCGCTTTCGGCGCTGCCCAGCAGGGTGTCGTTGCCCGCCGTACCTTGCACGGTAGTCATCGGCACCGTGGCACTGACGTAGCTGCCGTCGCCATAGACCAACGTGGCGCCCTTGCTGGTGTGACTGATTGTGTTGCCGATAATGGCGTTGCGATCGGTGCCGTCTTCATTGCGCTCTGCCACACCGTAGGTCGACAGGTCGCTGCCGCTGATGATGTTGCCCTGGATCGTGTTATCGCTGCCATTGAAGTACTTGCCGGACACGCCCAGGGTGTCGTCGTAGGACTGCAGGATGATTTCCGGTACGGGGCTGCCCAGGGAATTGTTGGTGAGCGTGTTGTCGATGATCTCGACATGGTTGCTGCCGTAGATGCGGATCCCGGCGCTGGCGTTGTCGTGGATGTCGAGGCCGCTGACGGTCACCTCGCTGGACATTTTGATCAGCACCCCTTCGGCGCCATTGCCGTACACCTCGCCACCGGTGATGGTGATGTTGCTGGGGGAGGGGATGTCCTCGCTGCCACGCTGCACCACGATGCCATTGCCGCCATTGTTGTAGGCAACGTTATTGGTAAGCGTGAAGTCGTGGGTACTGGTGACGACGTTGAAACCGTGACGGTCATTGTCGTAGGCAACGTTGTTTTCGAAGGTGCTGTCGCTGAGGAAGTCAGCGACGAAGCCGTCCAGGCCATTGCCGTGGGACACGCTGTTCTTGATGACCATGTTGACGGTCTGCTCGTGGGGGTCGAAACCGTACCCGGAGCAATCCTTGATCTCGACGCTGTCGAGGGTGACGTTGGAGTCGTAGCCTTCTTGGCCGGGAATATAGCCGTTGAACCAACCGTCGATCTTGCCGGTGGTGTGGTCCCGGTTGCCGTCGATGGTGAGGTTGCTGACGCCAAAATCGTGGGTCTCCTCGCCATAAGCGGAGCGTATAACCCCCGTGATCTTGGTATCTGAGCCGTCAGCCACCTTGACGTTGGTGACGCCCATGCCGTCGCCGTACAAGTACACGTTGCTCTTGAGCATCAAGCAGCCGTCGGAGGGTTCCTCGCCACCCGAAACAATATAAGTCCCGGTTGGCATGTACACCTGTCCACCACCTGCCGCAGCGGCCGCATCAATTGCACTCTGTATCGCCGCGGTGTCGTTTGTGGTCCCATCTCCTTTGGCGCCAAAATCTTGTACGTTAAAAATCATGAGCTTATCTCCGTATCAGGCTAAACCGCAGAAGACGCCAATATTCCATCGGCGATCCATCTTGTTTGTACCCGGAGGAGCTCAAAAATTGCGACCGCATATCGGAACATCGTCAATAAACCGATATTACTGATCGACGGTTGAGAGTTTGTTTATAAAAGTAACGTTATTTTGACTATCTGGAGTGGTGCTCGCGACCACGGTTTTGATGGTGTAAGGATTGAACAAGTGTCGCTAACGAAATCCGCCTGGCGCCCACCCACGGCAGGTGTGGCTACCTGAGTCAGGTCTTTCCCGGCAGTCCTGGGGCTGTTCAACAACAGGTAAAAAGCCAATCCCGATCCGTTTGACCATCAATGCCCTGGCTCAGAGCGATCAAATGCGCCATTTTCCGCCAGGCAGGTGGCGATCAGGGCCGTGCTGTCGAGAACCTGCAAGTGGCGCGTGACACAGTCAGGCGGCAGGCGAAACGGCGGCACGCTGTCAGTGATCGCGATGTGTTCGAAGATCGGCACGTCGAACAGTTGACTGCCAGCGGTGAACAAGCCATGGGTGGCGGCTGCGAACAAACGTGTGGCTCCAGCCTCCTGGCAGGCAAGGCCGGCATGCTTGAGCGTTGCGCCGGTGCTGATCAGGTCGTCGAACACGATGGCTGTCTTGCCGCTCACGTCGCCCATCAGGAGGGTACCCGTCAGCGTGGTATGGGCCCGGTGTTTTTCCATCAGAGCGCTGCCGACCGATCGTCCCAGTTGTCGCTCCAGGGCCTGACGAAACTGCTCGGCCCGCTTGCTGCCACCCGAGTCCGGGGATACGGCAACCACTTCAGCGTCGCCGACTTGCGCGGCGAAATGCCCGGCGAACAGTTCGGCGCATTGCAGACTCCACGCCGGCATGGCGAACGCATTATCGAACGCGGCCGTATTATGTACTTCCAGGGTGATCAGGCGATCAACGCCACTGGCTTCAAAAAACGCAGCGACGTAGCGCGTGATGGTCGGGTCCTGAGGCTGGCTGCGCCGATCCTTGCGCCCGTAGCAGAGGTACGGCGCCACCACCTGCACCTGACGGGCGCCGGCATCCTTGAGAGCGCTGCAGAAAAACAGCAGGCGACACAACTTGTCATTGGCGCTCTGCCGACCATCCCCATGCAAGCCATGAAACACCACGACTTCGCGGCCGTTCACCAGATCCAGCGGGCGACATTTATGCTCGCCGTCTTCATAGTCTCGCTCTTCATGTCGTGCCAACGAGCAACCCAGCCGCTGGGCGACGCGCGCGGCATAGAGTTCGCTGCCTTGCAGGGCAAAAAGAAGTGGGGGTTGGGTGCGCATGCAAGTCTCCTCCAACGCGATTGGCAAGACATATCATTTGGATGGCGCGTGCCACCCGGTCTGTTGTCGCGCCGCTGCCGTCGAGCCAGAGTGCCCCGCCAGTGCTTGACGTCATCCCGTCAGCGGACGGCGCCGTGGCGCACGACCTCTATGCAAAAATCCTGTTCGAAGGGCGGCACATTGCATTCGACGATGTCAGCGGCGGCCACTTGCAGATGCACACCGACAATGTCGGCCCGGATTGGCTGCTGGCAGATGTGCCGGTCGACCAATACAGCGGTGTAGACCCGACGAGCGCCCAGTTGTGCCAGATAGGCGCAAGTACGCAGCAGCGAATGGCCTTCGAACAGCACATCATCAACGACCAGCAACGTGGTGTTGGCGAGGTCCAGTTTGGCCAGCGCCGGGTTTTCGGTCAATTGCGTGAAGGAATGCAGCACTTGCAGGTCGTCGGCGTAGCGTTTGACCTCAAGAGGGTAGAGTGGGAGTTCCGGTTGGCCGGTCTGGCGTGCAATATGCTTGCGCAATCGTTGGGCCAAGGGCTCGCCCCGGCGCCTGATTCCGATCAGCGCGGCGTGCGCCGGCGGCAGCAGGGTGGCGGCCTGGCGCGCCATCGTCAGCAGCACGTCGTCGAGTTCATTGCGGTCATACAGGCGCAACCGCTGACTTGCCAATAGGATCGTCATTGCCTTCTCCTGTCTGTGAACCATAGGGCACGTGCGTTTTCGGTCAATGTAGCCCGGTTGGCCTTGGCGCGATTGATATTGATCAATCGCGATCAAATCAAAAGTCGGTCTTCTTAGCCTTCGACAACCCGTCCGGTGACGCGCAGGGGTGGCAGCGGCCTGTGAATCGCTTGCTGGCGCAGGCACTTGATATAAATCAACGTCAAGGCCGTCTCCTCGGAGGATTCTGAATCTACGAAAGAGGTACCTGACCCACCGGCGAACACAGCGATTCGTGGTGGCGGGTAGCGAAACAACTGCAAGCTTCGTGGAGACCGATCATGAGCCAGTATCAACGGTTGTTGCTGATCATCAACCCGGCCCTGCGCCAGTCCAAAGCCATGGATCATGGCGCCGCCCTGGCCAAGGCCAGCGGTGCCAGCCTGCACATCGTCGCCTTGATCCCATCCTGGAAGCTGTTGTCACTACTCGAAGAGGGCGACCGGGAAAAGGCTCGCGAAGAATATTTGCAAGACCAGCGCAATTGGCTCAAATACCAGGCCGATCATCTGCGCAACAGGGGTCTTGAAGTGACTGCCGAGGCGAAATGGGCCGACGATCTGCAGCAAGACATTCTCGATTATGTCGCAGAAATGCAGCCCGACCTGTTGATCAAGCAGGTGCAGCGTGAACCGGCTCTCAAGCGCGGGTTCTTTACCCCGCTGGACTGGCGTCTGTTGCGTCATTGCCCAATACCGGTCTACCTGCCTGGCGAAGGTGATCATGCTTTGCCGCGCAAGGTCGTGGCAGCGGTTGATGTTTCCAATCCCCTGGTACGGGACGACGAGCTCAATGAGCGGATCATCCAACAGGCGTCCAGCCTGGCTATCCAGTGTCAGGCCGAGTTGCACTTGGTTTACGCCTGCGAGGCTTCCGCGCTGTTCCTGGGCGATATGGGCGGCGGGGGATTGGCGCTCGCGGACCTCTACAGTCAGGTGCGCAAGGGTCATGAAAAATCCTTTCTCGACCTGGCCGGCCGGTATGGCGTGCCGGCTGACCGGCAACATTTCATTGAGGGGCATCCTGTGGCCGTGCTGCACGCGTTCGCCGATGAGCAACAGATCGACGTGATTGTGATGGGCCGGGTCCAGTCCCATGGCCTGGAAAAACTGTTGGGCAGCACCACCGAACATACCCTGTACCAGGTGACTTGCAGCATCCTGGCCGTTTAGCACGATCCGGCCAGGACCACAGGTTACGAAACGCCGTTCGCTAGAGCAGCAGGAGGTTCCCGTGATTCAGAGTCCCTCATTACAAACCACCTTGCCCAACCGCGCCGAAGCCGGCCGACGCCTGGTGGAGCCCTTGCTCAAGTACGCCAACAGGCCTGACGTGATTATTCTCGCCTTGCCCCGTGGCGGTGTCCCGGTGGCCTATGAAGTCGCCACCGCCCTGAACGTGCGCCTGGACCTGATGCTGGTGCGCAAGCTCGGTGCTCCTTCACACCCGGAATACGCCATGGGCGCCATTGCCAGCGGCGGTGTACAAATTCTCAATGATGACGCGCTGCGGGCGCACCCGATCGATCGAGCCAGTTTCGACGCTGTGGTCGCCCGTGAAACGCAGGAGCTGTCGCGACGCGAAAAGGTGTATCGGGGGAACCGTCCGCCACCGCAACTCAAGGACCAGGTGGTGATCCTGATCGACGACGGTCTGGCGACAGGTTCTTCAATGATGGCAGCGGTCCATGCGGTGCGCATGCAGGCACCCGAGCGCATTGTCGTCGCGGTACCGGTTGCTCCCCGGGAAACGGTCGAGGATTTATGCATGCAAGTGGACGAAGTGATCTGCCCGCTCATCCCTGAGTGGATGATGTCGATCGGTTACTGGTATCTGGACTTTTCCCAAACCTCGGATGAAGAGGTCATCGATCTCATGCAACGGGCCTGGAAGCGGGAACCTTTGACCGCCTCCAATATGGAACATCGCGATGTTTGAACCTCGATACCGATCCATGGACCTGCCCGGCGTTGAGTTGTCCGCCGATTTGCGTTTGCCGGCGAACGCCCGCGCCCTGGTCATCTTTGTACACGGCAGCGGCAGTGGCCGTTTGAGCCCTCGTAATCAATATGTGGCTGATGTCCTGGCCGGTCGGGGCCTGGCTTCGCTGCTGTTCGACCTGCTAACGGAACCGGAGCAGCGCCTGGATAATCTCTGCGGGGAGTTGCGCTTCAATATTCCCCTGCTGGCCAGCCGATTGATCGATGTGATCGACTGGGTAGGCCGGGACCGCGAATTGCACTCGCTGCGCATCGGTCTGTTCGGCGCCAGTACCGGTGCGGCGGCGGCACTGGTGGCCGCGGCCGAGCGTGCAGCGGTGGTAAATGCAGTGGTCAGTCGGGGTGGGCGAACCGATCTGGCTGGACCGGCTCTGCCTCGGGTCAAGGCGCCGACCTTGCAGATTGTCGGTGCACAGGACCCTGTGGTGTTGGGTTTGAATCGTCAGAGCAGCCGGACCCTGCGCTGCGAGCAACGGCTGGAAGTCGTCGCGCGCGCCACGCATCTTTTTGAAGAGCCTGGCACACTGGAGGCAGTCGCCAGGCTCGCTGGCGACTGGTTTGAAAAATACCTGCATGCCCCCACCCCTGAAGGGGCGTGCTCGCATCCTCACACGCCAAACGGATAGGTTTCGTCTTCCGCTTCCAGGTGCTGGTTTTTCGGCAGTGGCAGCGCGGTAACCGGCCTGGTTTGCTCGATCCAGATCATGGCATCGAATTGTTCCACCAGCATCGACTCGAAATAGTGACTGAAGCGTTCGGTTTCAGGACGGTAAATCACCCCGATGGCCCGTCCCAGCAAGGACGTGGACAGGACGCTGCGCAGCTCTTTGCGCTGCGGATCACGCCAGTCGGTCAAGGACGCTGCAACCCCGGCCTTGAGGAACTGATGTTCCCAGCTGTCTGGCCGGGAAGGGCGGATGTCCTTGATCAACATTTCGCCGTCCCAGTCATCGGCGGCAGCCACCTGGCCGCGGTCGGTGGCCATGCCGATCAGTACGACATCGCGCCCGAAGGCGTTACGGCACAGTTGACCGATGTTGAACTGCCCCTTCCAGCCCATTTCCGTGGCGCCCGCGTTGCCGATATGGGAGTTGTGGGCCCAGACCACGGCCTTGGCTTGCGGGCCCCGATGTTCGAGCAATGCGCGCAACGTATCGAACATGTGCCGGTCACGCAGGTTCCAGGAGGCTGTCGAGCCCCGATAGATCGCGCGGTAATATTGCTCGGCCGCCATCACTACCCGGGCGTTCTGCGTTGCATTGAAGAACGCTTCGTCGTTACGGATGAGCCCGGCCAGTTGCTCAGCCAGCATGGCATTGAGCTGATCGATCACCGGCTGTTCACAGGGCATTACACCGGCACGCTCGACAAAATGGCCGTACAGCGCAGGGTCATCCTGCCATGGGGTCAGACAGCCATAGCGCCGACGTGCTTCCTGGGCCAGACGCGGGTCAACCCGATCCAGATAACTCAGTACTTCATGAATGGAATTACGCAAGCTGTAGACGTCGAGGCCGCGAAACTCGACGCGATGTTCAGGGGCTTGCTGATGGTTGAATTGATGCAGCCAGTGGGCGAAGGCCTTCACCTCGCCGTTACGCCACATCCAGGTGGGGAACCGGCTGAAAATATGGCGCTTCCAGGCCGTGTGCGCCAGTCCCCGGACATACTGATCGACATGTCCGGCGTCCGGCCAGTCGGCTTCTACCGCGACGATATTGAACCCGTGCCGCTCGATCAGCCTTTGGGTAATCGCTGCCCGGGTTCGATAGAAATCGCTGGTTCCATGGCTCGCCTCGCCGATCATCACCACCCGCGCATCGGCGTAGCGGTCGAACAAGTCGCCAAAAGCGGGGGAATCCAGGTCTGGAAGCGGTTCGGCGTGTTGATGCAATACCGGCGCTATGTGCGACGTGTCATGGAGATGTTGCTGGCCGTAAAGTTGTTCCAGCAATTGGAGCGAATGAGAGTTCATGAACGCCATCCTCCGAAAAGTAGGCTGCTGGTGGCGGTTGGAGCTCGGCTCGTACCAGAGGCTCAAGCGCCCCGAAACATTGCACAGGTTTTACAGGTACAGGCGGTGAATAACCTTGTGGGGGTCGAAGGGATCGTCGTGGGCTTCAAAACCAAGAAATCTGGCCAGGTCGCGCAGGGGCGCGTTGCTGGAGGCGCCAACCGAATACATCAGGTGGACACCATTCTTGCGGGCAGCGTCGATCAAGTGCTCCATCAATAACGTTCCCAGCCCCAGGCGTTTCCAGGCAGCGGCGACGGTCACGGCGCATTCAAACTGGTATTCACCCATGGCGGCATAACGGCTGGCGCCGATTTCGATCAAACGGCCATTTTCGTGGACCAGAGCGATGCAGGCTTGGCCCTCGCGGAGTTCATGCTGTTGCCCGAGTAAAAACGCGTGCCGGGACGCAGGCGACCAACGCTGGACAAGGGCGTGTTCACGCGCTCTATCTGTTTGCGCGACTTGGCGGATCAACACCGGACGACCGTTTTCGAGTACATCGATCCGGGATTTTTCATTGGCGTTGACCCAGCCATGCCAATCTCCGGGGCTCTTGGCAGCGAACATCGTTCGGCCCTCCGTCTGGCTGTCACTTGACGCGCAGTGAAACCCACGCGCTTTAGTTCTTTTTACGCCGCTAGCCGTTCGCGGATTTGATCTGGATCAGACAGGGGTGAAGAGATGAGGGCGAGTCTTGACGGACGGGGGGCAAAGCGCGTCGAACGTATGGCAACCCGCGTCCTGTTGCTTGAGGCCACCCCTATCAAGGCTCCTGACGTCGCGACCGATGACCAGGCCCGGCGGGCGCTATTGCATGGGCTCGCCCCGGGTAATCATGGATTTCCCGGGGCGATGATTCAGGCAATCAGCAATTGGTCTTCCACCTTGGTGACACCCGGCACCGACCAGGCAGCACGTTCGGCGATTTCACGCTCGCGCCAGAAATGCACTTTGCCTTCAAGTTTCACAACACTGCCTTCGACCTTGATCCGTATGCCCTTGGCATCGACTTCAGCATTGCGCTTGAGGGCGTCTTCGATGCTCTGCTGGATATCGACGACCTTCACTCTCGGGCGCAGGGTGATGCGATTGTCCACGCCCACCACGCCCGACAATTTGCGCACGGCGCTTTCGGCGATTTCTTTCTGATATTGCCAGTCCACCTGGCCTTCCAGGGTTACCCAGCCTTTTTGCACGACGACCTTGATGTCGCCTTCGGGCGTATCAGAGCGCCACGAGATGATATTGACGGCACGGTTCGCGATGGTGTCATCGTCCGTACCAGCTCCTTTTTCCAGCCGGACCTTTATTTCTTCGGCCACGGCACGTACGCCTTTGATCGCTTTGACCGCGCGCTCGGCGCTGACTTTCTGGGCGTAGCTTTTCACGTGGCCGGTGAGTGTGACAACGCCATTCTCCACGCTGACGCCAATGTGAGCGGCGTCGATGTCGGGTTGAAAATCAAGCTCATCCAAAATGGCATTGCGTAGGGTTAAGTCGCTCATGATCGTGTCCTTTTGCGGGTGGTAGAAAGGCATGGGCAGCGAAAGCCCATGGTTTTTTTTACGCCTGAGCGACACGAAGACATTGAGTTAAATCAAATAGCGTTCAGGGGGCACTTTGCGAGAACGCCCCGAGCCGGTTTGATAGCGACCGGAAACATCGCCACCAGGCCTCGGAAAAGACTTTCAAGTTCTAAGCTCTACTCGATTGGTGGCAGATGATTGATCACTTGGGATAGACCGTGTTTCGAGGTACACACATCAATGCTCGGTAAATGGCTGGACCCCATCCTTTTGCTGCTCACAACACTGTCCCTGCTGGTCGGAGGTATTGGACATGTTGTGCAGAAGCCAGATTGGGCTTCGATGTCCTGGGCCGCAGGCAGTCTGTTGATGGCTCTGGTGCTACTCGTCGAAATCGCCGGGAGGCTGGTCCGGCGCGAAACAGGTGTCGATCTGATCGCGCTGTTGTCGATAACCGCTGCTTTGTTTTTTGAGCAGACGTTGGTTGCCGCGGTCGTCGCCTTGATGCTGGCGACCGGACGTACCCTGGAATTTTTCACCCGGCAACGAGCCGAACGCGAACTGCGGGCACTGATCGATCGCGCGCCGCGTTTTGCCTGGTTGCAGGAGGAGGGCGGTCTGCGCCAGATCCCCGTTGAACAGATCCAGCCACATCAGACATTGCTGGTACGCCTCGGAGAGGTGGTACCGGTGGATGGCCGTTTGCTCAGTCCGGCAGCGATTCTGGACGAGTCGGCACTCAGCGGTGAATCCTTGCCCGTGACCCGGCGAGAAGGCGAGCAGTTGCCCAGTGGTGTCTCCAATGTCGGCGCCCCCATTCTGTTGGTCGCTACGCGAACGGCTGCGCAAAGCACCTACGCTGCAATCGTGCGGCTGGCCGAAGCAGCACGCCGTTCACGTGCGCCTTTTGTGCGCTTGGCCGACCGCTATGCACTGTTTTTCATCCCGCTGACGTTGCTGATGGCGGCATTGGCCTGGCAAATGAGCGGTGACCCCTTGCGAGCGTTGGCGGTGCTGGTGGTGGCCACGCCTTGTCCTTTGATTCTGGCAGTGCCCATTTCGATCATGTCAGGCATCTCCAGAGCGGCGCGGCGCGGGATATTGATCAAGGATGGAGCGACCCTGGAAGCGCTGGCCGGGATCAAACAGGTGTTTTTCGACAAGACCGGCACGCTGACCAGCGGGCACGCTCGCCTGCAGTCGATCGAAGTCAAGGGACAAGCCGATCCGCAGCAATTGCTTGGCTTGGCTGCCTCCCTGGCACAGGCCTCGACGCACCCCATCTCCCAGGCCATCGTCGAGGCGGCGCAACAGCGCCAGTTGCCCCTCAGCCTGCCGGTCGAGGTGCAGGAAAGTCCGGGCGAGGGTCTTTGCGGGCTGATTGATGGCAAGCGGGTTCGATTGGGCACGCTGTCCTTTGCTCACCAGGACGCTCCCGAGACCGCCTGGGCTGCCGCCATGCTGCGCCACATGGATTACCTGGCGTGCAGTGGAAGCTTCATCGAAGTGGATGGGCAACTTGCGGGCCTGTTGGTCTTCGCGGACACCGTTCGGCGAGAAACCCCGCAAACGCTGCGTCGACTGCGCAACAAGGGGATCGAGAGAATCGTCATGCTCACCGGGGATCGTCTGGAAACCGCCGAGATGATTGCGCTGTCTGCCGGAATAGACGAATTGCGCGCGGGCTTGACTCCGGAGCAAAAAGTGCGTGCCGTTCAGGAGGGCTGTTTGCAAGCCAGCACGCTGATGGTCGGCGATGGCATCAATGACGCTCCCGCATTGGCGGCGGCGAACGTCGGCGTGGCGATGGGGGCCAGCGGCGCGACCGCTTCTGCACAAGCGGCCGGTGTCGTGCTGCTGGTAGATCGTCTGGATCGTCTGGTGGAGGCCCTGGACATTGCCCGACGCACCCGTCACATCGCCGGCCTCGGGGTGCTCGTCGGCATGGGCCTGTCGTTGCTGGCCATGGTGGCGGCAGCGCTCGGTTATCTGGCGCCATTGATCGGCGCCGTGGTGCAGGAGGGCATTAATGTGGTGATCATCATCAACGCGTTGCGGGCATTGGGGCCGTTGTGGGGGCGCCGGCAGGATAAGCTCACTGCAGAGCATGTTGATCGGCTGCAGGATGAACACCGGCAACTGTCCAGCGTGTTGAGCGACCTGCATCAAATGGCCGATGACTTCGCCCGGCGTCCACCTGCACAAGCGCGAACCGACCTGCTGGAACTGGTCGACAAGTTGCAAACCTCATTGGCGCACCATGAGCGCGATGATGAACGTTTACTTTACCCGCTGCTGACGCGACGCCTGCCAGGCGAGGACCCGATGTCGGCCATGAGCCACGCGCACCGCGAGATTTTTCGCCTGATCCATCTGTTGGCGCGCATGAGCCGTGATTTCAATGCCGACCCGGCAAGAGCCAATGCCGATGAGATTCATCATCAGTTGATTCGCCTCGATACCCTGGTGCGACTGCACTTTGATCAGGAGGAGGAGTTGTTCCGTTTTCTGGATGCACGCTGAGCACGCCTTGCGCCGAACTCTTGAGCGACGATTCAAAGATGATAGCGTGACTGGACAAGTCGCCTGATCTGCTCCATCGCCTGCTTGAGTGCCAGGCTTGTGTCCATTTCAATAAGGCGGGTCTTATTGGCAAGCACATCGTCGCGGATCACCTTGCGAAACCAATTGGAAAAATCCCCGGCATTGAGATGTTCGCGAAGGGCGGGCTCCTCAATTCGCGTTAAACAGGACAAAAACTCAGTCAGGTTAGCGGCGCTCTGGCCAAGAGCAGGAAAGTGGAATGATCGCCATGCACCCACATCCCCCGCGACGTATTTGCCGCTGTGGCGGTGGTGCTTTTGATGAGGCTGCACCTGGTCGAGCAGAAATACCTCGTCGCCTTCGTGCACATTCCAAAGACAGGCATGTTCGAGGCCTGGCGAGCGTTCTGGAAACGCGGGGCTCGGGCGCTGCATGCGTTTGGCGAACTGTTCGACCAGTTCCCGGGCGGTGCTGCCGAGTGTCACCAGCACGTCTACCCCCTCAAACAGTGCCGGGCAGACCTGATCGAAGTCGAGGGCAACGATGATTGCACCGATGTCCCCGAGAAAACCGGGCGGCCAACCTGCACAGTGGGGAAGCATGTAATGCGCTTCGTCGACGATCAACCAGTAAGGCCGACCTGAAGCGCTGCGCAGATGCTGGATAAAGGGCAGCAGCTCGCCAAACAACTGCACTCGCGCGGCAGGATCCAGGGCAAGGGCGTTGACCACCACATTGAGCTGCGCCTGTAAAAGGTAAAGCACCGACTCTTCTGTCGTCGGGGGGGCAGTCAGGCCGCCGATCGTTACCGCATCTTCCAGCGTCAGATAGTCCCCCTCAGGATCGATGATGCAAAATCCCTGATGAGCCTGGACCATTCGTTCTGTCAGCCAGGTGATGTAGCTGGATTTACCGGCGCCCGAGTTGCCAACGACCAACATCACCGATTCCGGAGGCAGCCAGAGCTTGCGTCCATTGGTGGACTGACCCAACTGGACGCCGATGCGTTCGACGCAAACCAGTGCTGCGTCTTTTTCCAGCAGCATGTCGACCAGCTCACAGACACCTTGGCCATGATCATGAGTCAGGCGCAAGTCAGCGCTGGACTTTATGGACTCAATGGCATTGCTCACCGCAGCGGCACAGCCGCAGATCGATAGAAAGGAGTGGTCGTTTTCCGCATCGCCCACGCCCACCACGTTCAGCTCGCATATGCCTAAATCCCGCAAGGCCGCAACGAGGCCCGACGCCTTGTTCACGCCAGGCGGCAAGATCATGATCGCATCCTTGTTGAAGGTCAGCTGCAGCTCGAGGCCCAGCTCTCGAATGCTGCTGATCACCGCATTCTCAAATGGCTGCCAGGTCGCAATGACCGACCGACCGATTGACAAAGGCGAGACACCCTTGTCGCGCAGATGGCCAACCAACTCGGTTGAAGCGGGGTCCGCAATAAGCTCTTCGGTATCTGTACTCGGGTCGTACAAGAGCGCGCCGTTTTCCGCAACCACCCTGTCAAACAAATCCAGGTGTGGAAAATGATGCTTGAGCGCTTGCAATTCCCGGCCTGAAATCAGCAGTAACTTACGACCACTTTTTTTCAGTTGGCTGAGCGATGCGCAGACCTGTGGTGGAACGCTGCCGTTTTCGGCAATGGTCCCGTCGTAGTCCACTGCCAAGGCCAAGAAGTGCATGCTCGCTCCTTATCAGGCTCGATTGAGTGGGCTGGGCAGAACTCGAGCTGACGTCTACCGATTTCACGACTGTATTGGGAGGCTGTTTCCTTGCGTCAGCATTGATTTTTGTCAATTTCAAGGCGAGAGCCGACAGTCGGTCTTCCTCGGGCCCTGCGCTCTGGAGTGCGAGGCAATCATTCATTTTGCCCGTTACGGGTTCGAGCCTGACGCATCTGATGAGCGAGCTGGCCAGCCTGGTGGAACAGGCGCGCAGCGGCTCGTTGCGCAGTTCCGAGCTAGGCGGCGCCGGGATTACCGTGACGCAACTCGGCGATCAGAGGGTAGATAGCATGTCGGGGGGGATCTACCCGCTGCAGGTTGTCTTGGTAGGCTTCCGTCGTAACAGCGGACGGCCTTGGGTGAGGGAGGCCAACTGGGACAACGGCGCCGACGGCCCCTTGAGCCAGACGTAGACCACGCGCTCAATGAAGCCAGTTGGGGGGGTGTTGGCACCATTGCTACAACGCGCTTCGCAAGATTGATTGAGGTTTGTCAATTGAAGGTGCCATCACCGAGCGAAAATGATTAAAAGCGCACTTCAGGAGTACAGGCCATGAGCGTCAAGGGCATGCAGCGTACTGACAACCGGTCACCTCCCATTCTGGCTATTTTCCTGGCCACGCTCATGGGTTGTACCGGGTCCAACGAAGAAAGGGCGCAAGAAACGGCGCCGATGTCCGCGATTGCCATGGCAGATAATGTCTGCTCCCTGTGCCACGGGCTGACGGGGGAGTCTGTCTCGCCGCTGGTTCCAAAGTTGGCGGGCCAGCAAAAGGACTATTTGACCTCACAGCTGACTGATTTCACACAACATGGCCGCACTGATGCAGCCGGTAATCGTTACATGGGGGGATTGACCCATTTGACCGGGACTCAGATTGTCGAGCTGGCCGACTATTTTTCCAGCCAGAGCGCCATGAAGGCGCAAGCCGATACGCCGGATGCGCGCGGTGAATCGATATTCCGCCAAGGTTTGCCGCAGACAGGCATCGCTGCATGCAGCTCCTGCCACGGTGTGGATGGACGAGGCAATGGGCTGGTTCCACGGGTGGCGGGGCAGCATGCAATGTATATGGCTCGCCAGATCCTGCGGCTTCATCAACGTGAGCAGGAAACACCCGGGGCCGCGATGAAGCCGACGGAACACGCACTGTCTCAGGCGGATGCCGAATCCGTCGCACAGTACATGACCACACTCGGAACCAGGCAATGATCCCCGGACAGGGCGAATAGATGTCTGCGCGATTCGGGTTCCGGACATGCCTGGATCTCGCCAGCGCTGCTCGCGCCATCGGTCGAGCAACGACGCACACTCCGTTGTTGTTAAGGAGATGAAATGAGTAGCGCGCTTGAGCCGGGCCTGCACCGTATCACTTCGCCATACCTCAAGGACGTCGAAACGATTGTCCGCGAGCTGGACACTGACATCGGCCTGGGTTTATCCAGTGCGCAAGCCCAGGCCCGTCTGAGTCGTGACGGACCCAATGAGTTACGAACCAAACCGGCCAAGCCTGCCTGGCAGTATTTTCTACGGCAGTTTCATGACCCGCTGGTGTATCTGCTGCTCGTCGCCGTGGCCATCACCTTGGGCAGCTGGTTGCTGATGGACGGTCGCGATTGGCCGGTCGATGCGTTGGTCATCACGCTGATTGTGTTGGCTAATGCGTTCCTCGGGTTTTTCCAGGAAGCCCGGTCACAGCGCGCGGTTGCGACATTGGTCAACCTGACCCAGAGCACTTCTTCAGCCATCCGCGACGGAGCCCTGAGGCGTATCCCCAGTCACCAATTGGTGATCGGTGATCTGATGGTGTTGTCCGAGGGTGACTCGGTGGGAGCCGATGCTCGCCTGGTCCAGGCCAATGCCTTGCGGATACTGGAGGCGTCGTTGACCGGAGAGAGTGAAGCGGTTTCAAAAAACACCGCGTGCCCAGACACTGAAGTGCCGTTGGCCGAGCGCGCCAATATGGTGTTCAAAGGCACCGCTATCGTCCAGGGCTCAGGGGTCGGAATCGTCACGGCCGTCGGCATGGCAACGGAAGTGGGAGCGATCGCGCATCTGTTGGATGTCACGACCGAGGAGGTGACGCCTTTGCAAAAGGAAGTGCGCGAGATAGGGCGGATGCTCGGCATAGCGGCTCTGGTAATCGCCACGGTTGTCGTGGGGGCCGTGCTGATACTTACTCCCATTGACACTGTCGATGATGTGCTGCGGGTACTTTTGCTGGGTGTATCCCTGGCGGTGGCTGCGGTGCCCGAGGGATTGCCTGCCGTTCTGTCACTGGTGCTCGCCTTCGGCATGCTGCGGATGGCCCGAAATAAAGCCATCATCAAGCGACTGTCTTCGGTGGAGACCCTGGGGTCTGCGTCGGTTATCTGTACCGACAAGACCGGGACATTGACCCGTTCCGAAATGACCATCCAGCAAACCATGACAGCATCCGGCAAAGGCGTGGTCAGCGGTGTCGGCTACGACCCGAAGGGGCAGATTCATTACCCGGACCTCCCCAAGGGCAGTGGGCCGGTGCATTGTGAAAATGTGTTGTTATTGCGCGGCGGTAGCCTGGCGGGCAATGCCGCGCTCATGCAGAAGGAAGACGGCACCTGGGTGGTTCAAGGCGACCCGACCGAGGCTGCCTTTCTAGTGGCGGAGCGCAAGCTGGATGCGCCGCCACGCAGCATTAAACGTTTTGAGCGCGTGGCTGAAATACCCTTTACCTCTGATCGAAAAATGATGTCGGCACTGGTCATCGATCATGAGCACAATGATGAGCGACTGCTGATCAGCAAGGGCGCACCCGATGTGCTTCTTCAACATTGCACTCACGTTCAAGTCGGCAAGGATATCGTGCCACTCACTGCCGACCTGCGCGCAAAAGCCGTGGCCGATGTGAATGAACTATCGGGGGCGGCCTTGCGCACGCTTTCCGTAGCGTACCGTCCCTTGGCACCTGGTGATGAGGGCGCAATCGGCCCATCCCTCGAAACCGGCCTTGTTTTCATCGGTACGGTCGGCATGAGTGATCCACCGCGCGAGGAAGTCGCGCCGGCGATTGCCGAGGCCCATCAGGCAGGAATCCGCATCATTATGATCACGGGCGACCATCCGCGAACGGCGGCCCGCATCGCCGAGGATCTGGGCATCATTCAGGCCGGCGGCGGGGCGTTGACCGGGGCAGATCTGGACAAGCTGGACGATGCGGCCTTGGCCCAGGCTATCGAATCGACCTCGGTTTATGCCCGAGTGGCGCCCTCGCACAAGCTGAGGATTGTCGATGCACTGCAAGCGCAGGGACATGTGGTGGCGATGACGGGGGATGGTGTGAATGATGCTCCGGCATTGAAGTCAGCTGATATCGGCATAGCCATGGGCATTACCGGAACGGAGGTAACCAGGCAGGCGGGGGAAATGATTCTGGCCGACGATAACTTTTCGACCATCGTCCTGGCTGTTCGCGAAGGGCGGGGGATTCTGGACAATATCCGCAAGTTTCTTCGTTACCTGCTGTCTTCCAATATGGGAGAGGTACTGACGGTTTTTCTTGCCGTTGTGGGGGCCGGTGTCATCGGCCTGGTGGATGAGAGGGGCGGGATTATCCTGCCGCTGCTGGCCAACCAGATTCTATGGATCAACCTGATTACTGATGCAGCCCCGGCCATCGCCATGGGCTTTGATCCGCAAAACGAGGATGTCATGGCGCGCAGCCCTCGCAAGCCTTCGGATCGAATCATCAACACGCGAATGTGGGCAGGCGTCATTGAAGTGGGGTTGGTCATGGCCCTGGCGAGTTTGTTGACGCTCGACTGGATGCTGCCGGGAGGATTGATACCCGGTGATGCGTCATTGGTTCAAGCACGCACTGGCTGTTTTACCGTGCTTGTATTGGCGCAGCTGTTTAACGCGTTGAGTGCGCGCTCTGAGTCAAACAGTGCGTTCATCGCATTGTTCGCTAATCGATGGCTCTGGGGGGCAATTATCCTGGCCGTGATCTTGCAGATTGCAGTGGTGCACTCGTCGCTACTCAACAAGGCCTTCGGCACGAGTGCTTTGACACTGAGCCAGTGGGGATTGTGTTTGGCAATGGCAAGTCTGGTCTTCTGGTTCATCGAACTGCGCAAGCTTCATTTGCGATTGAATAACCAGAAGTGGGTAAACCTGTACATAACGAAACATGAATAAAAGCCCGGGTGCAGCCAGGTTGATCAAAATCAATGGGTAGCCTGTTATTGGCCTCATGCTTTTGTCATCTATCGGTAAAGGCGCCTGGACATGAACATCAACAAGCTGATCGGGATACATACGGTGCAAGGCTGGTGGCGGAGCAAGGTGTCAACAACAGGAAACCTGCGCCTCCTGAGCAAAAGACTCTGGAGACATGACGCAATCTACTTGGTATTGATCTCGCTGGTGTTGATGGCGGGTTATTTTACGGCGTATCACTTTGCTGCTCATGCGTTAAGGGAATTGGTGAACGCCTGCTCCGCTCGTTTCGTGATCGAGCTAGAAGAAGCCGAAATAGAGACGCCCATCGAAGCATTGTCCCGATCCTTGTGCGAATGTGAGGCACGAACACTCCTCAACAAAAACGGAGTTGTACGACTTGCGTTGGTCGACAGGCATTTACTGGACCCGCAGACACTTGAACCTGTAACGGAGGAGGACGGCGAAGTGTGTATCAACGCCCTGTGGGCGCCTCGCGCCGAGGTGGCCAAGCGCCTGCCTCTTGAGTGACAGACTGTGAATCGTCACGATCTATCAATTCATGGTTTCAGGGCATAAGAGAAATAGCCGTGGATAACCTGTACAGGAACCGGCTCCACATTTTCAGGCGCTGCAGGCATTCGTAGTGAATCACCACCGCGACGATCACCACCAGCGAGTGATCCGCGTCACTGCCAGCATTCGCCAGCCCCCAGGGTCAGGACGATGCCACGTCAGTGCTTGCCGGTTGCGCGGCGAGCTGCAGAGGCAATAGAGGGGCGAACTCTTCTGGGGTCAGGGTCTCCTTCTGCAACAAAAGGCGGGCACCGGCATCCAGCTCCGGGCGCAGTCTTTCAAGGAGGGTTTTGGCCCGTTGCGAGGCCTCGTCCAGCAATGCACGAATGGCCAGGTCGATTTCCCGTGCGGTTTGCTCCGAATAGTCCTTTTCGCCGGGGCCAGGCATTCGTTCGCCGAGCCAGGTGGCGTTGCGGCGCTCCAGTACCGCCTGACCGAGTTCGCTGCTCATGCCGAAGCGCGTGACCAACTGGCGGGCGATGTCTGTTGCGTGGGTCAGGTCATCGGCGGCGCCGGTGGAAATCTCCCCGGTGGCGAGGAACTCGGCCGCGCGACCCGCCATCAGCACGACCATTCGGTCCTTGAGCATCTGGCAACTGATGAGAAAGTGATCTTCGGTCGGTCGCTGCAGGGTGTAACCCAGCGAGCCAATGGCCCGCGGCACAATCGAGACTTTGTGCACCGGGTCCATGGCCGGCAAATGACTGGCAGCCAGCGCATGCCCCATTTCGTGATAGGCAACGACCTGGCGCTCCTCGGGTCGCAACACGCTGCTTTTGCGCTCGACGCCGGCAATCAGCCGTTCGACGGCGGCGGTGAAGTCGACAAATTCGACCACGTCCGCGCCGCGTCGGGTCGGGTCGGGTCGCGACAATCGCCGCCTCGTTCACCAGATTGGCCAGGTCCGCACCGGTGAAGCCGGTGGTGATGTCGGCGATACGCTCGCTATCGATATTCGGCGCCACGGTAATTTTCTGCAGATGAACCTTGAGGATCGCCTCCCGGCCCCTGCGGTCCGGGCGGTCGATCAGCACTTGCCGATCGATTCGTCCCGCCCGCAACAATGCCGGATCGAGAATTTCCGGCCGATTGGTCGCGGCCAGCAACACTACGCCTTCGCGAGGATCGAAACCGTCCAGCTCCGAGAGCAGTTGATTGAGGGTTTGCTCCTTCTCGTCATTGCCACCGAAGGCGCCGACGCCGCGCATCTTGCCCAGCGCATCGAGCTCATCGATAAAGATGATGCAGGGCGCAGCCTGGCGCGCCTGCTCAAACAGATCGTGGACCCGCGCGGCACCGACGCCGACGAACATTTCCACGAACTCCGACCCCGAGATCGAGAAAAACGGCACGCCGGCTTCACCGGCGATAGCCTTGGCCACAAGCGTCTTGCCCGTGCCGGGCGGGCCGACCAGCAGCGTCCCCTTGGGAATGTGCGCGCCGAGGCGGGCGTAGCGGGCCTTGTCCTTCAGAAAGGAAACGATTTCCATCAGTTCAAGCTTCGCTTCATCGATTCCGGCAACATCGGCGAAGGTGACGCCGGTATCCCGTTCGACAAACACCTTGGCCCTGGATTTGCCGATACTCATCAAGCCCCCCAGGCCCTGTTTTTCGGCGAAACCGCGGAACGCAAAGTGCCAGGCCGTCATGATCAGCATCAATGGCAACAGCCAGCCCAACAGCCCACTGAGCAAGGTGTTCTCATTGACGCCGCTGAACCTGACCCTCGCCTGCGCCAGGTCCGCGGCCAGCGTCGGATCTACCCGCTCGGTGGTGAACAGTTCGCGGCCATCGATGGGCTCAAGCAATTTCCCACTGATCCGGTCTTTCTCTATTTGCAGATCGCTGACTTTCTGCTCGGTCACCAGTTGCAGGAACTGACTGTACGGAATGCTTTGCACGGCATGACGTTCGGCGGACAGAAACTGCACGAGGGCCAGCACCAGGAATGCGATCAGGAAATACGAGAGGTTCCACTGATTATTGTTTTTCATGGCCATGGCCCGACGAGAACGTTTACGCCAGCAGCAGATGGTCTTCGACCCTGCTGACGCCTGGTACCGACCAGGCGGCGCGTTCGGCGATCTGCCGTTCACGCCACAGGTGAACCCGGCCTTCGAGCGTCACGACATCGCCTTCGACTTTGACGCGGATATCCTTGGCCTCGACTTCGGTATGGCGTTTGAGCGCATCTTCGATGCGTTGCTGGATATCGAAGACGTCCAGTCGCGGCCGCAGGGTCAGGCGATTGTTTACAGCGATCACCCCGGTCAGCTTGCGCACTGCGCGTTCGACGGTTTCCTTCTGATATTGCCAGTCGACTTCGCCTTCCAGCGTGATCCGTCCGCCCTGCACAATGACTTTGACATCGCCCTCTGGAACGTCACAGCTCCAGTGGATGATTTTCAAGGCGCGGGTAGCGATGGTGTCGTCTGCCGTTCCGGCATTCCGATCCAACCTCACTTCGATTTCTTCAGCCAGCGCACGTACGCCCTTGACCCGTTTTACCGCGCGTTCTGCGTTGACTTTCTGAGCGTAGCTTTTTACGTGCCCCGTCAGGGTGACCACGCCATCCTCCACCGAGACGCCAATGTTGGCGGCGTCGATTTCAGGCTGGAATTCAAGTTCTTCCAGAATGCATTGACGCAGGCTCAAGTCGCTCATGACGGTGTCCTCGGTCGGATGTAAGAGGGCAGGGAACAGACCCCGATATTTTTTTCTACGCCTGAGCGAAAAAAATTTCCTTGAGGAATATCAATAATGCCTGTTTAGCCTGGCATTGAACGGCCCGCACACAAGTCAGCGGTTTTTGACAAAGATCAGCGCCGCAACAGGCCACGCCAAATCGTGCGCCGCGCAGCCTGATGATCGTCAAGCCTGCGTCCGGTTTCGTCTGAACACTGGGCCGGTCATGCCGGCAGTTGATAAAAATCAAGCGCCAGCCAGGCAAAAAGAGCGATCAATGACGCACTTGTCAACGCTCGGGAGAGGGCCATGCGAATCACTTTTCTGGGGGCCGCGGGCACGGTCACCGGCAGCAAGTACCTGCTGGATCACAGGGACCGGCATGTGCTCATCGACTGCGGCCTGTTTCAGGGCTACAAGCAACTGCGCCTGCACAACTGGGATCCTTTCCAACTGCCGGTGCGGAATCTGGACGCGATTGTCCTGACCCATGCGCATCTGGATCACAGCGGCTACTTGCCGGTACTGGTGCGCAACGGCTATCGCGGTCCGATCTATGCCACGGGGGCGACCTGTGAACTGGTGAAAATTCTTCTGCTCGACAGTGGGCGCCTGCAGGAGGAGGAGGCCAGTTTTGCCAATCGCCATGGTTTCTCCAAACACGCGCCGGCATTGCCGCTGTACACCGAGCAAGACGCCGAGCAGGCCTTGAAGCTGCTGCACCCGATCGAACTGCATCATCGGGTCGAGATCGTGCCTGGTCTGAGCATCCTGTTGCGCGGGGCCGGGCATATTCTCGGCGGCGCGACGGTGGAAGTCGTCGCCGACGGCCTCACACTGCTGTGTTCAGGCGATCTCGGGCGACCCAATGATCCGCTGATGTTTGCCCCCGAAACCGTCGATCAGACCGATTACCTGCTGGTGGAATCGACCTACGGCGACCGCAAGCACCCTGACGAAGACCCGCAGCAACAACTGGCCGACGTGATCAATCGCACGGCGTTGCGCCACGGCATTACCCTGGTGCCGTCATTCGCGGTCGGGCGGGCGCAACTGTTGATGTATCACTTGTACCGCCTGAAGCAACAGCATGCGATCCCGGATCTGCCGATCTATCTCAACAGCCCGATGGCCACGGATGTCACGCGTCTGTACCAGCGTTTTCGCAGCGAACACCGGTTGTCGGCTGACGCGTGCGAGGGCATGTGCCATGGCACGTTTTTCGTGCGCTCGACCGAGGAATCGATCGAACTGGACAAGCGGCGCACGCCGGCGGTGATCATCGCAGCCAGTGGCATGGCCACCGGCGGACGCGTGCTGCACCACCTCAAGGCGTTGGCACCGAACCCGCTGAACTCGCTGCTGATGCCGGGTTTCCAGGCCGGCGGCACGCGTGGCGCGCAGATTGTCGCAGGTGCGCCTTCGGTGCGCATTCACGGCCAGGACGTGCCGATCCGTGCCGAAGTGGTGCCGATGCAGACCCTGTCGGCGCATGCCGATGCCTATGAGATCATCCAGTGGTTGCGCGGCTTCAAACGCCCACCGAAACACACCTTCGTGGTGCACGGTGAACCCAATGCATCGGACGTGCTGCGGCGGCGCATCAGTCTGGAACTGGGTTGGTCGGTGTCTGTGCCGGAGTATCGCGACAGCGTCGATCTGGCCGCTGTCGGTGAGAGGCAGAACAGTGCCTGACCCCGTTGCTGACGATCGTCATCGTGCGCGCCTACAAGCCGTTCTTTCTCAGTCGCCCGGCGACGCTGCAGGTAGTCAGTGCCCTGGCGGGGGGGCCTGCTGGCCATCGGGCTGCCGTACAACCGGATGGCCGTTTCGCCGGGCCTGGCGCCTTTGCCATTGCCCATCCTGGTGGCGGTGTTGTCGATCAGCCTGCTGTAGATGGTGTGTGCCGAACGCGTGAAACCCGTGTTCTCTCGCCTTCAACGGCCGTCACGGTGACTCGCGGGGGGCGGCGCGGTCATCGGTTGGGCGTGCTCCCTTGCCATCAGCCACTCCCGCCAGGCCTGGTGGTATTTCTCATCCGCACATTTTTTTGCGGCTGAAAACTTGTGCATGGTCTGGGTGGAAAAGGGTTCATCCAGCACGGCATAGGCTTGATCATTGAGGCGACCGGCCTCAAGAAACAGTGCCTTACAGTGGTTGATGGCGTCGCTGTCGATCTCGCAGGGTTTGATGGGCATGGCGGTTGACCTTCGGCAAACAGGCAGTCGAGTCGGGGGTGTTCAACGACGTCCTGATCACGTGCTATTCCTCACGGGACCAGCGCACGTTCACGCCGTATTCACTGTCGCTGTAGTGGTATTGAGCTGCCTTTGAACGCTGCTTCCAGGGCGTGCCCCAGGCGATTGGCGAGGTGAATACCGGTGGTGGTCACGACGAGGTCGTCGGTCGCGTCATCGAGTTTGATAATGCGTTCGAGGGCATGCTCGGCCTTTTCCTTTTTCTCGGTGTGTTCAATCAGCTGGATGATCTCGCCACGGTGCTTGTGCAAGAAGCTGCCGGACAAAGTCAGGGTGCCCGCAGGCCGGTCGTCCTCGATGCGCCGACAGGCTGGACAGGTCAGTGTTTGCGCACCGTGAACCACGGTGTTTTCCGGGCGTTTCCAGCTCCAGGTTCCTGCGCCATACACAGCCTCACATTTTGGGCAGACGGCAGCGCCTTCTATGCGTGACGCACTATAGGGATCATGGGCGGGCGTTTTGAACAGTTTGTTTTTTTGGCTTTGCTGAAACTTGTCCATGATGTTCCTCCAGACAAATGAGAAGAATCGACGCGTGGTGAAACTCACCCCGTCATTTCGACGCGATCCGGGTTCGAGCGGGTTGATCTTTATCAACTGCAACGCAAGCGCTGAAAACCGTTCGGGTCAATGCGCCGGGCTTGCACGTGAGGCGACAGGAGGCTCGGGCTGTGCAGGATTTTGTTGATAAAAATCAACGCCGCCGGGGATAGTTAATAGACCCTTCCTGAACGTGGAACTGGCAGGGGAGCGATCCGATGGCTCACAGCAAACTGGTGTTTCGCGGGGCTGCCCGCGAGAGAATTCTCAGCGGTGCCACCCAGCTGGCGGACGCCGTGCGTGTGACGCTGGGCCCCAAGTCCAAATCGGTGTTGATTCAGAATAAATGGGGTAATCCAACGGTCTGCAATGATGGTGTCACCATTGCCAAGCGTATCGATCTGCTGGACCCGGAGGAAAACCTCGGTGCGCAAATGCTGCGTCAGGCTGCCGAACGCACCGGTGACGCAGTGGGGGACGGCACAAGCACTTCAACGGTGCTGGCCCACGCGATCCTCGCTGACGGCATCCGCAACGTGGTGGCGGGCGCCAGTGCGATCGACCTCAAGCGTGGGCTCGATCGCGGCCTTGCTTTGGTTGTGGAGTCTTTGACGGCGCTGGCGCGACCGGTGAGTACGCCCAGGGAAAAGGTCCAGGTCGCAACGCTGTCAGCGCATAACGATGCGGTCATTGGTCAACTGGTGGCCGATGCCCTGGAGAAGGTCGGCATTGAAGGGGTGGTCAGCGTCGAGGAATCCAAAACCACTGAAACGGTGGTCGAGGTCATGGAAGGCATGCGCTTTGACCGAGGTTATGTCTCACCGTATTTCGTCACCGATACCGAAAAAATGCAGGTGGAGCTCGATGACGCTTATCTGTTGTTTTGCGACCACAAGATTCTGAACCTCAAGGAATTGCTGCCGCTGCTCGAACTCGTGGCCAAGAGCGGCCAGCCCCTGGTATTGATTGCCGACGACATAGAAGGCGAGGCGTTGACCACGCTGGTGGTCAATCAGATACGCGGGGTGCTGCGAGCGGTGGCGATCAAGGCGCCGGGCTTTGGTGACCGGCGCAAGGAAATGCTGCAGGACATGGCTGTCCTGACGGGAGGAACGGTGGTCTCCAGCGACTTGGGCATTACCCTCGAACAGGTCGAATTGAGCCAGTTGGGCCGGGCGCATCGGGTGGTGGTGCAAAAGGACAGCTCGGCGTTGATCGGGGGCGCGGGCAGCCGCGAGGCCATCGAGGCGCGACTGCAGCAAATCCGCGCGCAAATGGAAGCGACTACCGCCAGCGCTTACGACCGTGAAAAGCTTCAGGAACGGTTGGCCAGGCTCTCTGGCGGTGTCGCGGTGATCCGGGTCGGGGCGCCGTCGGAAGCCGAGATGAAAGCGCGCAAGGACGCGCTGGATGATGCCATTTCGGCAACCCGTGCAGCCATCGCCGAAGGCATTGTGCCGGGCGCGGGCATGGCCCTGCTCAAGGCTGTTCCGATGATTGCAGCCGAAGAGGCGCGTTACGAAGGGGATGCCCGCACCGGCTTGCAAATCATGCGGCGCGCGCTTGAGGCGCCGGCCAGGGTCATCGCTGAAAACTCGGCGGTGGATGCCGGCGTCGTTGTCGCGCGGATGCTGGCGGAGCCCGGCAACATCGGCTTTGACGCTTCGGCCAATTGCTACGTCGATCTTTACGAGGCCGGCATCATCGACCCGGCCAAAGTGGTGCGGATTGCCCTTGAAAATGCCGTGTCGGTGGCCAGCGTCCTGCTGCTGACCGAAGCGACATTGACTGACATTCCGGAAAAGGAATCGCCGGTCCCGCCAGCGTTCACCGAGTGAGGGCCGGCGTTGGCCGGCGTTGGCCGGCGATGGCGCCGGACCAGGTCCCCTTGCCACGTCCTGGCGGTGTAGCACTACCGCCACCCCTGAAAGGAGGAACGCCCCATGAACATCGACCAGGCCATCTCCACCCGGCACTCGACACGGGAATACACGACGCAGGCTGTGGATGAAGTGGTCATCGTGCGCCTGATCGGTGCCGCCACCCTGGCGCCGAGCGCGATGAACCTGCAACCCTGGCGATTCACGGTGATTCGCGACCAGGCATTGCTGGACCGTATTTCACGCGAGGCAAAGGCCAGCCTGCTCGAAACGCTAGCACCGGGAGCGCAATCGGAACGCTTTCATGCGTTGCTCGACGACGAGCACTTCCAGATCTTCTACCACGCACCAGTATTGATCCTGATCTCGGCTGAAGCGCCGGGGCAATCGGTGGTCGAAGACTGTGCGTTGGCCGCCCAGAACCTGATGCTGAGCGCCTGTGCAGAAGGGCTTGGCACTTGCTGGATCGGTTTTGCCCAGCGATATCTCAATACTCCGCAAGGCAAGCAAGCGCTGAATCTTCCGCAAACGTGGGTCCCGGTGGCACCGATCATCGTCGGTCATCCGAAAACCGAGCCGGCGCCCGTTGCCCACCAGGCACCGCAGATTCGCTGGATTGGTTGATGCGTCAAGGGCCGTCCTCCGGTGATGGGGAGCGCCCAGGCATTAATCCCTCGGGGCAGGGGACGGATCGTCGATTATTGCTGCGACGAGTGGCCGCCACTCGGCACGGACATTTTCGGAGGCTGCGGCGCATGAAAAAACCCCTTGCCGGTTTCCCGACAAGGGGCATAAAGATGCGGATTCACTCGCCCTTGATCGGCACGACCTTATCCGCTTTCATGGCTTCGGGCTTTTTCGGCAGCGAGATGCTCAATACGCCTTTGCTGAAGTGCGCTTCGATCTTCTCGGCGTCGACCCCTTTGGGCAGGTTGAACACACGCTCGAAGGAGCCGTAGTGACGCTCGCTCAAGTAATAGCCTTTGCGTTTTTCTTCCTTGTCCTCTTTCTTTTCACCCTTGATGGTCAGGCTGCCGTTCGACAATTTGATCTCGATGTTCTTCTGATCCATGCCGGGCAACTCGGCGGTGATCTCGAAGCTATTATCCTTTTCGGTGATGTCCACGGCAGGCAAGCCGCGTGAGATCAGATCACGTGGGAGGAACGATTCGACATCGAACAGACTGCGACTGAAAGGCGATATCAATGATCCGCGATGGAAGTCCTCGAACAGGTGATCCACCTGTTGCCGGAGTTTCTCCAGCGGGCGCCAAAAGTCGGTTGTCACGGGCACCTGGCTCGATTTTTCGTCCCCATGTTCGTGCATTTTTTTTACGGAATTGCTCATTTTCGGTACTCCTCTCGGATTGAAGGTGGAACGACGAGCACTGTCGGCGAACCACCCGGATTGAACGAGCGTCTTACAGCGTCAATGCCCCAGACCACAGCATCCAGCCGGCATAGGCCGCTGCCGCCCAGATGATGATCAACAAACCCGTTTCCGGACCGCTGAGGGGCTGGCCCTCACGGGCCTTCAGCGTGCCGAGGTAGATCAATGAGCCAGGGGCGTAGAGCAAAGCGCTGAGCAGCATGTATTTGGGCCCGGCGGCGTACAGCAGCCAGACGCAATACAGGGAAGCGATCAGCGCAATGGCCAAGTCACGTACTTGCAAGGCGCGATGACCGGCGTAGGTTTCGCCCTGCCAGGTCATTTTCAGCGCATACAGACTGCTGAGCAGGTAGGGCAGCAAGATCATCGAGGTGGCAAGGGAAATCAGTGCCAGGTAGCTTGCGCTCGAGTACAGCGTCAGCAACAGAAACAGCTGGATGCACCCATTGGTGAGCCACAACGCATGGGCCGGTACGCCACGGGCGGACTCCACGCCAAGTGACGGCGGCATGACCTTCTCCTTGGCCGGTGTGAATACTGATTCGGCCGCCAGCAAAGTCCAGGCGAGTAGGGCGCCGCCAACCGAAATGATCAGACCGATGCTGATCAGCACCGCACCCCATGGCCCAGCGGCAGCCTGCAGTACGCCGGCCATCGAAGGGTTTTTCAGGGCGGCCAGTTCCGGTTGTTTGAGGATGCCCAGTGACAACAGGGAAACCGCGATCAGCAGTAACAGGGTGATGACAAAACCAATGACAGTGGCGCGGCCGACATTAGCGCGCTCTGCGGCGCGGGCGGAAAACACATTGGCACCCTCGATGCCGATAAACACCCAGACCGTCACCAGCATTGTGCTTTTGACTTGGTCGAGGGTGCTGCCCAACGCAGGCGTGCCCCAGAAATCCACCATGAAGGTTTCGCGCTGGAATGCCGCGATCACAAAACCGATGAACAGCAGCAACGGCACGATCTTGGCCACGGTGGTCAGGGCGTTGACGCGAGCCGCCGCACGCATGCCCCGCAGGACCATCCAGTGCAACGACCAAAGCACAACGGACGCACCAGCAATCGCTGCCTTGTTATTGCCTTCGCCAAATTGCGGGAGGAAGTAACTCAGCGCGGCAAACAGAATCACCAGGTAGCTGACGTTCCCGATCCACGCACTGATCCAGTAGCCCCAGGCGGAGTTGAAACTGAGAAAATTGCCGCCCAGAGCCCGGGCATAGGCGAATACACCGTTGTCCAGCGCCGGCTGGCGGTTGGACAAGGTCTGGTAGACCAAAGCCAGCGACAGCATGCCAACCCCAGTGATCAGCCAGCCAATCAGGATCGCTCCGGCTCCGGCGCTGGCGGCCATGTTCTGCGGCAGGCTGAAGATGCCGCTGCCGATCATCGAACCCACCACCATAGCTACCAGCAGGCTCAGAGTCAGACGCTTGGGCTCCGTCTTGCGCAAACTGCCGGCCAGCGGCGGATGCTGGGTGGGGGAAACACCCGGTTGAATGTCTTGCAGTTGAGTAGCCATGACGCGCCTCCACGAGACAGGATGGTCGGCATTGGTCGCGGGTGCGGTTATGCGGACGTCGAGGTTTAATCTCGTCGAGAAGCGCGGGGAGGTGTTTGATTAAAATCAACTGAGGAAAAAAAACGCATTTGAGGGTGAGTACGCGTGGGAAAACAGGAAATCCTGTGCGCAAGCTATTTGTAATAGTTGCGTCCTGACACAGGATTTTGTGGGCGATGACTGATGTTCATAAGCGGCTGTAACCCTGGATTTTGGGGCCCGATAGCCAGAAAACGGGTTAGAGTGCTCATCAATGTCTGTTCATAAGGACCCTCCACTCGATTTGCGTAGTCGCGCCAAGCGGCTCCAGCGAACGAACCGGGCCAAAAAACCGTATATCAATCGTTATGTGAAGAATGAATCGTTCGCTGTTTGTTTCTCTAGATGGGCCCAAGGGAGCCGGCAAAACCACACTGTTGGAGGCCGTCACGAAAGTACTCAGGGCAGACAACAAAAAGGTAATCCGACTTTGCGAGAAAAAAAGCGATCCCTATCGAGGTGAAACAATGGCCCTCGTGAACAAACTCGTCAGAAACCCCACCCGGGAATTAGAGTTACGGGTTTGTGAGCGCCTTGCAGATAGCCGTACCTGGATTTCCCGGCACGTATTGGTTAAACAGCCCCCAGACAGCATCATCCTGATCGATCGCTGGTACCCGTCTGATGCCGCGTTTCGCCGGATAATCCCGTTTGCAGATATTCTGCAGTTGAACATTGATCGAAACGTGCGAGTGCCAGACCTGCATGTCGGGGTTATTACCGACCCTGATATTTCATGGGCGAGGGCGGCGGCCCGATCGCGTGGGCTGAACAGTACGGTGATCAATAAGCTGGAAGAACATGTCGCTTGTACCCAGGCGTTCGAGCGAGCGATTGCAGATAACGGCTGGGTTTTATGCCGTAATGAAGGACAGATCGAAGATGCAACGATGCAGGTGGTTTCGGAGATACATGATTTAACATAATATACATTATGCGAATGACCCCAACAGACTGTTAGGGCGTGTCTCGGCAGATTTTACTTCACGATGCCGGTTTTTCGTTCGGTCCGGCTGGTATCAGCTACGACGGTGAATTGCGCACCACGCTTCGACGGATCAATGCGCGCTGCTGCTTCGTGCGGTGCCTGAGTTTCTGCCGGTGTTTCGCGAGCTGCTTGAAGCTGCTGATTTCTACCGGTGAACCACGGATCGAACGCACCGTTTTTGACGAATACCAAACAGGCGCTCATCGGAACCTCAATCGGCGTGCCTTGTTGCGTGTAGCAATTACAGGACCCGCGGGACTCTGACGACATGCAGGCAGCAACCCGAGGGAAATCAGTCGGTGCGGTCAACTGGTCATAAACCGGCGCCGTGTGTAGCTGAGTTGGAATCCTCGGTTTAAGCGTTTCCTCGGTCCAGATCGGTTTGGCCTCACCGGTCGAAATCCCAAAATTGCTAGGCGCCGAAATGGCCGCTGCCTGAACAGCTTTCGTCGTCACGGGATCTGCCTGGGGCTGTTCGGGATCACTGGTCAGGTGATGAATAAACTTGAACGCCATGACAAAACCGACGATGGCCACCAAGATTGCAGCCGCGAGAATCACTAACATTTTGACCGGCGGTTTCGCCTTGTGCGTGTCCAAAACGGTCGATGTGTACAGCGTGAAAACCTTCGGATCAGTCTTCACCAACTGGCTCTGGCCGAGGTTTTTCGCAGTCTTCGAAGTCGGGTCGTTCTGCACACCTTCCCACGTATAACGGACGCCTTTCATGTTCCAAGGGCGATGGTAATTGACGTGAGGATTCGCCAATTTTCGAGCGAATGGATGAATGAACATCGGGCTTTGGGTGATGAAGATGAAGTCCTTGCCGGTGTGCCGATGGACAGCAAAATCCTGCACCCAATCCGGCGCTTCCCGGCCTAAATCAGTGCCACAAAAACGCTGAACTTCGTCACAAATCACGACAGCACCGTCAGGCAAATCACGCCATTCCTTGACGTGCTCAATCTCAGTTACGCCGTGTTCAGCAGCGTTAAAACCCTTGATCGGCGTGCAGAATTTGGGACGGTTCGCGTAGTCCTTGTTGTGCAAAAAATCCCAGAGTTCATTGGAGGTTTTGCCCGCACCGGGCAAGCCTGTAACGAGCTTAAGCATCGCCTTTACTCCCCGCACGTTGGTAAGCAGCTTTCGCGACTTTCATGCCTATCGCCATCGTGTAAGCGGCGAAAATCACGGAAACCGCATCGAAAATGCCAACGAACTGAAAGAAGTGAACGGCATCGGCAGACATGCCATTGAGCCGCTGCATAATCTGGTTTTGCAGGTAAGTAAAAATCGGCGTAAGCACCGTGGCAGAAATGACGACGGTACCGGCAACAGCCAGGAGCTTTGGAAGCAGCCACGAAGCAACGGCGGTCAACGCTGGAATGAGAACGGCCCACATGATTTACACCTCTCTCGAAACGATACGAGCGGCGAACAGATAGGCACCGGCCAACACCATCAGGCGTACCCAACTGATCGAATCGCAAACTTTGGAAAATTCCATCGACTGGCTCATGCCCATGACGGAAAACTGAAAATCAGGAAGGCATTTGCCACCACCGGTACCAGAGCCCGGCGTGCTGCTTTGGAACTGGCCCAGCAACGTATTGGCTTGTTGATCCAGAGCCGACTGGTGTGCATCGAGCGCGGCATACGCGGCATTAACTTTCGCGTCAGCAGCAGACTGTTCAGCGGCAGTCGGTGGAGCCATCAACTTGCAGGTGTCGATATGCGCCTGTTTCAAAATTGCGCACTGGAACGGATCGCCGTCACAGGCTGGAGGCGTGAGGCAACTATCTGTAGTGGAAGCTGTGCCCTCTCCTTCCCCGCAGTCATCGCCTGTGCAAGTACCGTTGCCACCGGTGCCAGTACCATTGCCATTGCCGGTACCAGCATTAGGAGTAGTTTCCAAACCGCCGCCATTGGGCGTGCAAGCACCTTTACAAGACGTCTCAGTGGTCGTTGAACCGTTGGGTTTTGTTGTCGAATGGGTTGTCGTCGTAGAGGTTTTGACGGTGCAGGTTTTCACATCAGTGCAGACAGTATTGGTCGATTCCTTCACTGTCGTGACCTTTACACTGCCGTCAGAAAGTGTCTGTGATGTGGCACTGATCGACGTGCTTATGCCGTTGGAATACGGCTGTTTCGTGATGCATTTATAAGCGCCATTAACCGTACCGCACTGTTGCGAACCCTCTTGATCGGTCGCTTTTGTTTGTGTGCAGGTCGACCCGCCGCCTCCAGTACCAACAGGAGCGCAACCAGTTTCAGAAGTCTTAGTTTCCGGTTCTTTAGGTGGGCATGGCTTATCGGCTGTACAAACGGCATCGGCAGCATCTTTTGCACCACTCGGATTTGCAAGTCCGCTGAACTTACCTATTACGTTGCAACTTACGGCACCGGCAACGTTAAGCGTGCATTCGGAACTTGAGATTGTTGTTACTTGGCATTTAACACCCGCGTCTGCAAATGATGGAGGCGCGGTCGCTTGCCCCGTTGAGCTTATATTGCCTGTAACAGTGTATTTGGTGCCCTGATAACCGGGATTGCCCTCACCTGCTGCCTTTAAAAACTGACAAGGCGCATCGCCTTCTGACTCAGTAAACTTTACACACTGTGAAACAGTAGCATCCCAAATCATAGGATTAGATGCAGTACCGCCAGTTTGGTCTTTGCACTTATCACCGGGCTCTAACGGTTCTTCTGCGGCAACACACATTGCAAGCACTGGATCATATGTTTTTCCACCATAACAACCGTCGCCACCACGATTTGCATAAGCGTATGCATACGAAAATTGTTCTTCATTACTGGAAGCGAACTGAAAATAGAACGCACACATAACCCGACTATCACCCTGCATAGTCACTTGTGCTCGGGTGAACCTCGGATCGCCGGGATACTGCGAAGCACCGACGGCATTACAAAACCCGGACGCGCTTGAGTTTGTAGTGTATCCGTCAGTCCAGAAGTAATCGACGGCAAAACTCTGCATTGAAAAGAGCAAGCAGCCGAACAGGGCTGCGGCTTTAACGCGAGTGAATAAGCTCACGGCTGCATACTCGATAGAGTGGAAGATGCGGGTCAGTTACGGCGAGCCTCATGCTTCGGCTCTGCCTTAAACTGTCCCTTTCTTGAAAAAAAACGCCCCGGTAATTAGCCAGGGCGTTACTGTCCCGCTATTGGCTTTCAGCCCTGTTAGAAAGCACCACGGATGTATTTGAAGGTTTTGACGATGACGACAACACCCAGAACAGCGGCACCGATGACGCCACAGGCGGTACCGGCCTCGGTCAATGCTGCCGTTACGGTTGCAGTGTCGATTGCGGCATGAGAAGCACCGGCAGCAACAGTCAGGCCAGCGGCTACAGCGGATTTTACAGTGTTGGAAAGTTTCATTTTTTGTTGCTCCATTTTTGTTTGGCAATATTGCCGGGGGGGTTTACTGCTCTATTGCTTTTTTCAACAACCCGAAAATAATAATCATCACAACGAGATACATCACTGCGCCAATCAAATCATCGAGCTGCTGTTCGGTCATACCCGATTCAGCCGGGTATAAGGTTGAACTCTTTACTTCGGTGTATATGCAGTTAGTCGGAGAGCCGCCTTCGGCAGAGCCGGGATTGAGGCAAACCACCATGTAGACGTTTTCCGGTAACTGCGACATGGTTAAGCGCTCGCTTTCACTGGCACAGGCTGCTGGGACATGCGACGGCCTTGGCGCGGATCGACGTTGAATTCAAGCCGTCCATCACGAACATCGGCGATCACATCACACTCATACATGCCCGGTTGCGGAACTTGCGACTGAGATTCAGCATAAAAACTGGCCTTCTGCGGATAAGGACAGTTCGGAATGTGTACGAACGCCTCGAACATGCAATACGGCTTGCCCGATTTGGCAGCAGTACCAGTACGATTAATGCCGGTTACTTCGACACGAATAGTTTGATTATTGGACATAGGTATAGCCTCTCTTCTGACTTTTGGATTCGGGACTTTAAGCCCGGTAATTTATTTTGCTCGATTGAGCGGGGTTTAATAACCCATCCATTCCGCAACAGAAACAGAGCCCGATTCTTGATAATCGAAGAACCATATTTGTTCCGGTTTCACGCCTTGCTCTTTTCGTTCATCAAGAACTTTGATTGTTTGTTGAACACTCTCGGCAAGCACCGGGTTCAAGAACGCAGCTTTGCACCGGTTCTGAAACTCCAGTTGACGACGTTGCCCTGTGCTAATGGCTGTTCCTTGCCGACTATGAATCATGATCGAGCCCACCGCCCTAACAAGTTTATGCAAATGCCAGCGCCGATAAATAGCGCGACAGTTTCAATCAGCGAAACCAACATTACGCGGCCAACCTAAGGTGAGTTGGACGCTTATACCAACTTGGCGGAGCAATACCTTTAACCGGATTTATTTCGCGCATTTCACGAATGAACACATTACTAAAATTAGAAATGTCACACGAATTACGAATATTGATACCGATACGGTTTAAACGTGCCGCATGGGTTTGGACTTGTTTCTTATTAAAGTCGAACTGCTGGCCAGTCATCCAGAGTTGAGCGTACATAGCCGTTGTGTTTGCGGCCAAAGTAGAATCCACTACTTTTTCCAATATCAATTGCTGGGCAATACTGGCGTAGTCCATCTTCGTCACCTTTAAGCGTTCGTCAACGCTAAGAAACTCTGTATGCAGAGCGGAGAATTTGCCTTCATCAAAGAGGCCCCAGAAACATAGCTTTTCACGGCTTAGAAATTCACTTTTTAACTCTTGCTCTAGTCGGACGATACCTGTCTCTGAGGCATAGTTATAAATGTCCTGAGCGTATTTAAATTCAGGCGATGTTTCGCCAAAAGCGCGCTTAACCTTGGGTAAATGTTTATCGAGTATTTCGAACGCCTTGTCATAAGCCTTACGGTATTGAAGGCGAGCACCCTTCCCGCTTCCTGATGTCGTCCAATCAACTGACTTACCGTTCGGGAAAAGTCGACCAATCGAGTGGCCAATTCGTTGCGTCGATAAACCGCGCAAATAAGCAGTTTCGTTGCCCTTCCCTACCGCAATGTTGGTCGTCAAATCGATTCGATGAATCGAGCAACCATCGGCCCAGAGCTGGGAGCTTTTAGCGCCTGATTCACCCTGACGAATCTCAAACCGGGTGCACTTTGTAAACGCAGGCAAACCGTATTGGGCAAGCAAATCGTTATAAACAGAAATGCACTGCTCTACCGTTTCGAAACCCCAAAGGTTGTCGTGGCGATTCAACCGCGAGGGGTTCCCGTCAATCGTGATTTTTCGGCCTTGAATCTGAATGTTCACCCTGGAGCTGTGGCTACCTTCGTGCTGAAAACGAGGCTGACGGCTGCTCAAAACTTCACCGGTGATGGTATCGATGGTTTTGGTCACGATGTCGCACACGACCGGGAGGTCGTAGTCGAATTCTTGGGAAACCTTGAGCCAGTCAATGAACATTCCGTGTTTCCTGATGCACATGTACACAAATCACATTTGCGATCATTGTGAACATGAGAACTTGTGATCGTCAACACAAATCACATCTAGACACGTAACATGTAGACAGGTGGACTAATGGGAAATGAACCAATGAGCAAAACCATGCGGCTTTCGGACGCCGAGCAAGAGGCGATTCGGCAGAAAGCTATAGAAATCAACAAGTTACTGATAAATAAAGGGCACCCTCCCCTGAAAGACAGCGAGCTTGTGCACAAAATCCTTGCGAAAGCAGTACCTTGCGTTCAACTCAGCAAAGACGGGGAGATCATTCTCGAGGGTTTGTGATGCCGAAAACCGTGGGAGTCCACGGTAAAGTGGGGGTGTAACAACTCCCCCACCCGCTTCGCTCCGAAAGCCATGGAGGCCCGATGCTGAAAATCTGGATTTTCATCTTGATGATCGACGGAAAGCCGCTGGAGGCGTTTCCCAGCGACTCAGAGGCAGACTGCAAGCGGAAGATGGCTCTTCTGCTGGCCCTACAACGCGAAAGCGGGAACACAGCGTCAGGAGCTTGCTACATCAAGATCGCTGAAAAATAGGACCTCCGGGACCTGAACGGCGATGGTGCTGGACGTCACGGGACCGCGCAGGCTGCGCGAAAAACCGCGTAACAAGCTCCGGGCAGAACATGGCGCGACGTGCCCTCAGGGCGATGCAGGAAGCGTTGCACGCGAAAGAACCCTCAGTGATTTGTCGATCGCTGGGGGTTTTTTGTTGGGCGGAAGAAAGGCCGGCTTTGCCGGGTACCGGCGCGGATGTTGATGTGCCTGGCATTCGATGTGCGTGGCGCCTAATGCCCTGCGGGCGGTCGAGGTATGGCGAATTCAGAGATTCAGGATGGCTGCGCAAGCGTCCTGCAGGGCCTCTAAACGCTGGTCAAAATCGGCGGTTTCTCTGTCGATATCGGCCAGTCTTGAGCGCATTTTTCTGGATTCAGCTATGACGCGCGGATAGTCGGAAAGCACGTAGGTGACAGCATCGAGAGGATCGCGGGACGGAGCATAGAGCGTGGCATCGCGGATGAGGTGATCGGGGATCTGGAGAGTGGTTCGCATAATGGCCGTTACATTAAACGACCCACGGAGGCGCGGCCAGTTTCCTAGGCCGCTCAACGTAACGCCCTGCATTACACGTAACAAGATGTTTCGCAGCTGGCCCCGTTGCACGCAGATCTGGCGCTGCTGATTTCCCCCTCAACCCTCATTCTCTTGTCAGCTGCTCAATCAACGCCGAATGCTCGGGAAACTCCACACAGAGCTTTTGTCTGTCGCCCATCCGCATATCCGCGAAATCAAACCCTGGCGATACTGCCTCACTGATCAAACCGAATCCTGCTGGACCACTCAACAGCTGCGAAGCTTTCCAGATGCCGCCCGGTACATGCAGCTGCAATAATTCTCCAGCGATGACGTTGCTGCCCATCACGACAGTTCTCAATTCGCCGTCCGGAAAAATCAGGCTGTACCGAATGGCATCGCCCAGATGGTAGTAATGCACGATATCGGACTGGTTAAAGTGAAATTGGCCGATCGGAGAATCTGTGGTCAACAGGTAATAAATGGAGGTCATCAAATAACGTGGACCACGAACCGTCTCTATCTGAGGCTGCTGATCAGCCTGAAAAGTTCGCCAGTAGTAGCCACCCTCGACGTGCGGTTCCAGGTTCAGAGCCGTCACGATTGCTTCACTGTTTAGCCGCACTTGTTGCTCCATATACCATGATGGCAAATAGCTATACTAAATAGCCCTTTAGTTAAGTTATTCAATCATCACGCCGCACTTGTGTTCACCACCTTTGCGGTGCGAATGAACAATGCGCGCACTTTTTCCCAAAAATTTCCGCCCAGTACAAAAAAGCTACCGATCAGCATCAGGTCGCCCAACAATTGCAATTGCCAGATATTCGGCCTGAGCCCAGGCCAGATACTGTCTACATAGGGTTCCAGAAATCCGGAAATCAGCGGCAGACAAAACATCAACACGCCGATCCGATGACGCCACGGCCCAACTTCGGTGTCGACTGTCGGTGCCAGTGAAGACACGTAGCCAAATACACTGCTTTTAAGCTGCTGAAACCCCGCCTTGCCCATGACCGCGATGACGATAATCAACAGCACCTTGTTACTGATAAAGAGGACGCCCGTCAGCGCTGCGATCCTGGAACCCGAGATGCCCGCTGCTGCCACGATGGGCACCATCAGCCATGAGCCGAGCATCAGGCAAATGATCGCGATACCCAGTTTGAAGCGCCATCCAGCGGTATGGGGTGCATTCATGGTTGTCATTCCTTTGTGACGGGTCGTATTAAATGTGAGGACGCTTGAAAGCTTAGCAGTCAGTTCATCAATCGGGCGTCTATGCTCCTGTGATCTTCCTGGACAGGAAAAAACGCATGCATCTGACGCGATCAAGCCAACTGCTCCTGCTGGGTGTGCTCGGCTTGAGTGGGTGCGTGCGCCTGGGGCCGGATTTTCAGTCTCCGAAGCCAGCATGGATTGACCGCTGGAGCTCCCCTGCCCTCGAGCAATCCAGCCAGCGCAGCCTGAATCCTGATTTGCGTCAGTGGTGGCAGGTCTTCGGTGACCCGGTGCTCGATCGTCTGATCGCCGAGGCGGACGCCCACAATTCGGATCTGAAGATCGCCGGCCTGCGAGTGATGGAAGCCCGAGCCCAATTGGGCATCGCTCAAAGCGGACGCTACCCGCAACTGCAGCAAGCCAGCGCCGACAGTCTGTATTTCAACCGCAGGCAATCCGGCGGAAACAATCCGCAGGACAGCCATTTCTGGCAACACAGCGTCGGTTTCGACATTGGCTGGGAGCTGGATTTCTGGGGGCGCTTCAGCCGAGCCATCGAGTCCGCCGATGCCGGTTACTTCGCCGCGCAGGCCAACTATGAAGACGTGCTCGTTCTGCTGCGGGCGCAAGTGGCGGACACCTACTTTTCATTGCGCACCACCGAAGCGCGTTTGCGTGTTGCGAGGGAAAACGCCAAACAGCAAAAGCGTAATTTCGAGATCACCGAAAAGCTGTTCAACAGCGGCCAGCAAGCCGAGCTCGACCTGCAACAAGCCAAGACTCAATACCTGGGCACCCTGAGCACCATTCCCAACTTCGAAGACCAGGTTCTGCGTACCCGTAATGCGCTGGCCGTGTTGATCGGCCAGCCACCCGGCTTGCTGCCGCAATTGCTCGAGAATCAAGGATTGATCCCGCTGGTGGACCGTGCGGTGCTGCAGGATGTGCCCGCCAATCTACTGCTACGTCGGCCTGATGTGCGCGCGGCCGAACTCAATGTCGCCGCCCAATCGGCTCTGATCGGGGTGGCCGAAACCGATTTCTACCCGTCGTTGACCTTGCTCGGCAGCATCGTCTGGTCAGCCGATACGCTGGACGGAACCTCCAGAAGCCTGGACTTCATCGGCGGGCCCAGTCTGCGCTGGAATCTGTTCGACCATGGCCAGATCAGCAACAACGTGCGTGTGCAGGATGCGCGATTGCAGCAGTTGATCGAAGCCTACCGCGACAAGGTTCGCCAGGCCGCGCGCGAGGCCGATGATGCTGCCAGCGGGTTGATCAAATCCCTGGAGCGAGAACGCATCCTGAGTCAGGCCGAAATCGCTGCCAAACGCTCGCTCGTGCTGGCCAGCGCGCAATATCGCGAAGGTTATTCGGACTTCCAGCGGGTGCTGGATGCGCAACGCGCTTTGCTGGAGCAACAGGACAATTACCTGGTCAGCCGCAGCAATGCCGTGAGCAATGTGATTGCCCTGTACAAAGCCTTGGGCGGTGGCTGGTACAGCACGCTGCCGAAAATCGATGCGGCGACCCGCCGGCAAATGGAGCAACGCACGGACTGGGGCGATCTGCTGGATGAGCCTTCAGCTGTGGAAGCCAAAAAGGTAAAAGACCATGAGTGAAGCCGCCCCGCCCTCCCCCAAAGAGCCCGAATCGCCAGCCAAGCCGTCCGCTGATCCGGCGAAAAAAGGCATCAAATGGGTGTTGCTGGTCATCGTCCTGAGCCTGGCATGGTACCTGTCGGCGGACCGGTTCACGCCTTACACCCAACAGGCTCGAGTGGGCGCCTTTGTCATTCCGGTGGCGGCGGAAGTGGCCGGTCGGGTCATTCATGTCAACGTGCGTAACAACCAGGACGTCAAGGCCGGAGACGTCCTGTTCGAGGTGGATCCCCAGCCATATCAAATCGCCGTCGACCGTGCACGCGCGGACCTCGAATCGACACGCCGACAAATCGGCGCCAGCACCGCCGGCATTGCCTCGGCACAAGCCAATTTGCGCGCCGCCCAGGCTAACGAAGTCAAGGCGCGCCAGGACAATCAGCGTCTTGAAGGGTTGTACCGTGATGACCCCGGAACCATTTCCGTGCGCCTGCTCGAAGTGTCGCGTGCCAACCATGAACAAGCCGTCAGCCAGGTCGCCGCCGCCCGGGCCGAAGTCCAGCGTGCCCGTGAACAAGAAGGTGGCAGCGAGGAAGATAACGCTCTGCTGCGCAGTGCCGCGACGGCGTTGTCGAAAGCCCAACTGGACCTGGCCAATACGCAGATTCGCGCGCGTTCGTCAGGCTTGATCACCGACCTGCGCACCGACGCCGGACAGTTCGCCGCCGTCGGCAGTCCGGTCATGACCCTGATCGCCATCCACGATGTATGGATCAGTGCCGACATGACTGAGAACAATCTCGGTCTGGTCAGGCTCGAAACGCCGGTGTCGATCATTCTGGATGCGCTGCCGGGCGAAGTGTTCGACGGCCGCGTGCGCAGCGTCGGCTACGGCGTCAGTGTCGGTCAGACACCGGCACCCGGTACGTTGCCCAGCGTGCAGAACAGCCGCGACTGGTTGCGTCCGGCCCAGCGTTTTCCAGTGATCATCGAGTTTTCCCAGGATTCCAAAGCGCGGCTACGCGACACTCGTGCGTTGCGTGCCGGCGGCCAGGCTGAAGTCATGGCCTTCCCTACTCAGGGCAATCCGTTGAACCCGCTCGGCCGTCTGTTTTTTGGCCTGATGAGCTGGCTGTCCTATGCCTACTAAACGCACGCCCCGGGTTCAACGCGCACTGCGTCTGGCCACGGGCACTGCGTTGTGTCTCGCAGCGAGCTTCGGTTTGGGCCTGCCGATTCCCTTTATCGCGCCGGTGCTTGCGTTGTTGCTCCTCGCCACCGTCAATCGCCCATTGCCCTTCAAGGCCGCAATTGTTCTGGCCATCGTTGCGATGTTGACCACCGGCCTCGGCCTGTTGTTGATTCCGATCCTGCGTTATTACCCGGTCAGTGGCGTACTGCTGATCGGCGTCAGTCTGTTCCTGGTTTTTCGTTTTGGATTGCGCGGCGGCAACAACCTGATCGTCACCTTCCTGGTGATCGGCCTGACCATGATCTCCTCGGCCGGTGTCGCCGAGTTCGACCTCGCGGCGATGGTTATTGGTGCCCTGGTCAAAGGATTGCTCCTCGCCGTTATGATGGTGACGGTGAGTCACTGGCTGTTTCCCGACCCGCCCAACGCGCCGTCGCCACCCGCTGCCCCGCTGTTACCGGCGGAAGAAGTCAACCGGGTTGCGGTGCGTGCAACCCTGATCGTGCTGCCGGCGTTTTTGCTGGCACTGATCGATCCGGCAAGCTACCTGCCGATCATTCTGAAGGCGGTGGGCCTGGGTCAGCAGAGTTCCACCACGGCCCGCAATGCCGGTCGCGAACTGGTCGGTTCGACCCTTCTGGCCGGTGTGCTGGCGGTGCTGTTCTGGAGTGCGCTCAGCCTGTTCGTACACCTATGGATGTTTTTTCTGTGGATGCTGCTGTTCGGTCTGATCCTGGCGCGCAAATTGTACGCCCTGAGCCCGACCCGCTTGAGCCCGGGGTTCTGGCTCAACAGCCTGATCACCATGATCATCCTGCTCGGTCAGTCGGTACAGGACAGCCTTGCGGGCAAGGACGTCTACACGGCATTTGCCGTGCGCATGGGTCTGTTCATCCTGGTGACGCTGTATGCCTGCCTGATGGTTTATCTGCTGGACCAGCGACCGCCAAGACGCGTTCAGGGATTAACCTGATACCCCTTTCCTTGCAGGCAACTGGTGTAAGCCGTCGAAGTGGTGGAAGCGGCGGTTTTCTCTTGCGCCCGGCGCTCCTGGCGTTGACGCGACGCACCCACTACCGCACCGGCGGCGGCCGTCTCTTTGGCCCGGTTCTGCCGATAATCCTGCTTCACATCGTCATCCACACGGTCATAAAACTCATCGTGTTGACGCCCGCGAACCTGAGCTCCAGCCGCCCCGGCAGCGGCACCGACTGCCGCTCCTTTCAGGCGGCCACCGGATGCTGGCGGCGTGGTTGAAGTCTGACTGGCGGCGATGTTGTGGCAGGCGTCGATGTCCAGTTGGGTTTGTTGCGAAGTCTGGCCCTTCATCGGGACCACCGTTTCGGCCCATGCCTGTGTGGCGGCAATCGACAGCGCGGCGCACAGACCAAGGGAAGACAAGCTGTTCATGATGACCTCCGAGGATTCCTCAGCCATCAAGAGTGTAGATCAGTCCCGCTCGCCCTCCTCCGACTTATGACTGACGGCCTGCACGCTTCAGCGTTTCACTCGGCAACTCTTTGAACAGTGCTCGATAGCTGCTGGAAAACCGCCCCAAATGCCAGAACGACCATTGCATCGCGACTTCGGCCACAGTGGTTTCCATCGGCGAGCGGCTGAGCAGTTCGCGGTGGGCGCTGTTGAGGCGGCGCAGGCGCAGCCAATGGGTCGGCGTCATGCCGGTGTACGCCTTGAACGCGTGCTGCAACTGACGCAGTGAAACCCCGGCGACCTGGGACAGTTCCAGCAAATTCAAGGTTTCTTCCGGGGAATCCGCCGCCCATTCGCCGATGCGTTTCATCACCGCCCGCTCTTCAGTGCGACGCTGCAAACCGCCGCGGTCCAGGCAAACACAAGCGTTGTCGAGGATGTACAGACAGTCTTCCAGTAACTGCTGGGTCAAGGCCTCTTTACTCGGCGGATCGAGGGTCTGCGCCAACCGGGTCAAGGTCCCGCTCAGCCAGCGACAGAACAGCGCGTTCTGCTCCGAATTCAGCGGCGCCATGAACAGCCCTTCGAGCCTGGCGACATTCAGCCCGTGGCGCTGAACGAATTCAGACCCGAACACCACGGCAATTTCCTGGTAGTTCTCCGGCGTGATCCAGATGTTGCGGCTTTCTTCATTCAACACATACAGCGCGTTGTCGCTGCGATCGAAACAGAACGCCAGCGAACCCTCGGGCGCGCTGAAATTCTGCTCGACCCGGGTGTTCATGTGTTCCTCGTAAATCTCTACGCCTTGCAGGTCGAGGTAACGCACCCGCCCGGCGAAATGCCCCGGCGACATTTGCTGGTAATGCTGGACCCAACCGGGTGTGGCGCGGATTTGCTCGGCGACATCGGCGGTGTTGAACGCTTGGACCTGTAATGGATTGCACGTTGTCATGGGTGACCTTACGCACTCGTTTGGTGCGTTTTGGCGCTGCTGAAAGTGGATAGATGGAACTTCAAGGCTCGCCCAAGATAGTCGTCAACGCGTCCCAGGGGAAGTGTGTGGCGGATGAAACCACCCTCCCCGGCGTTAATGAAACCAATAACGAGGTCTTTATGAATGCCCCTTTCGATCAGCTGTTCACGTGGCTGAAAGATCACAAGATTACCGAAGTCGAGTGTGTCGTCAGCGACCTGACCGGCATTGCACGCGGCAAGATTGCACCCACCAACAAGTTCCTGCATGAGCGAGGCATGCGCCTGCCGGAAAGTGTGCTTTTGCAAACGGTAACCGGGGACTTTGTCGACGACGACATCTACTACGACCTGCTCGACCCGGCCGACATCGACATGGTGTGCAAGCCGGTTTCTGATGCGGTCTACGTGATCCCGTGGGCCATCGAGCCTACCGCGATCGTGATCCACGACACCTTCGACAAATTCGGTAACCCGATCGAGCTGTCGCCGCGCAACGTGCTGAAAAAAGTCCTGCAGCTGTACACCGATAAAGGCTGGAAGCCGATTGTCGCGCCGGAAATGGAGTTCTACCTGACCCAGCGTTGCGAAGACCCGGACTTGCCGCTCAAGGCGCCGATGGGCCGTTCGGGCCGGGCGGAAAGTGGTCGTCAGTCGTTTTCCATCGACGCCGCCAACGAATTCGACCCGCTGTTTGAAGACGTCTATGACTGGTGCGAGTTGCAGGGCCTGGACCTCGACACGCTGATCCACGAAGACGGCCCGGCGCAGATGGAAATCAACTTCCGCCACGGCGACGCGCTGGACCTGGCCGACCAGATCACCGTGTTCAAACGCACCATGCGCGAGGCCGCGCTCAAGCACAACGTCGCGGCGACGTTCATGGCCAAGCCCATTGGCGACGAGCCGGGCAGCGCCATGCACATCCACCAGAGTGTGGTGGACATCGCCACCGGCAAGCCGATCTTCGCCAATGCCGACGGGCAAATGAGCGAGCTGTTCCTGCACTACATTGGCGGCCTGCAGAAATACATCCCCAAAGTGCTGCCGATGTTCGCGCCCAACGTGAACTCGTTCCGCCGCTTCCTGCCCGACACCTCCGCACCGGTGAACGTCGAGTGGGGCGAGGAAAACCGCACCGTGGGCCTGCGTGTGCCCACCTCCAGCCCTGAAGCGATGCGTGTGGAAAACCGTTTGCCGGGCGCGGATGCCAACCCGTATCTGGCCATCGCTGCCAGCCTGTTGTGTGGCTACCTCGGCATGGTCGAGCGCATCGAACCGAGCGCTGCGGTGCAGGGCCGGGCCTATGAGCGACGCAACCTGCGTTTGCCGATCACCATCGAAGATGCGCTGACGCAGATGGAAGAGTGCGAAACCATCGGCCGTTATCTGGGCGACAAGTTTGTCCGCGGTTATGTCGCGGTCAAGCGAGCGGAGCACGAGAACTTCAAGCGGGTGATCAGTTCCTGGGAGCGGGAGTTTTTGTTGCTGAGTGTCTAGCAACTCGCAGCCACATTTGATCGCACTCCCCCTGTAGGAGCCGGCTTGCTGGCGATAGCGGTGTGTCAGTTGTCATTAAAATTGATGACACGCCGCCATCGCCAGCAAGCCGGCTCCTACAGAAATCCGACAATTCCAAGAGGTGTCCATATGCGTCTATTGAAATCCGTGGTTCCGGTCGCGCTGGCCATGCTGTTCAGCGCCGTTGCACAGGCCCAGCCAACCGTCAGCGTCTACAACTGGACCGATTACATCGGCGAAACCACCCTCGCCGACTTCCAGGCGAAAACCGGGATCAAGGTGATCTACGACGTCTTCGATTCCAACGAAACCCTTGAGGGCAAACTGCTCGCTGGTCGTACCGGGTATGACGTGGTGGTGCCTTCCAACCACTTCCTCGCTCGCCAGGTGAAGGCCGGTGCGTTCCTCAAGCTCGATCGCGCGCAGTTGCCGAACTTCAAGAACCTCGACCCGAAATTGCTGGCGCTGCTGGAGAAGAACGACCCGGGCAACGAACACTCCGTGCCTTATCTGTGGGGCACCAACGGCATCGGTTACAACGTCGACAAGGTCAAACAGGTGCTGGGCATTGATCACATCGATTCCTGGGCCGTGCTGTTCGAGCCGGAAAACATCAAGAAGCTCAGTCAGTGCGGCGTGTCGATGATGGACTCGGCGGACGAAGTGTTCCCCGCCATCCTCAATTACATGGGCATGGACCCACGCAGCGAGAACCCGGAAGACTTCAAGAAAGCCGAAGCCAAGCTGTTAAGCATCCGTCCTTACATCACCTACTTCCACTCCTCCAAGTACGTGTCTGACCTGGCCAATGGCGACATTTGCGTGGCCTTCGGTTATTCGGGTGACGTGTTCCAGGCCGCCAACCGCGCCAAGGAAGCGAAGAACGGCGTGAACATCGCTTACGCGATCCCCAAGGAGGGCAGCAATTTGTGGTTCGACTTGCTGGCGATTCCCGCCGATGCCAGCAACCCGAAAGAAGCTCACGCCTTCATCAACTATCTGCTGGACCCGCAAGTCATCGCCAAGGTCAGCGCCTCGGTCGGTTACGCCAACCCGAACCCCGCCGCCAAGCAATACATGGACGCTGAACTGGTCAACAATCCCGAGGTTTACCCGCCGCAGGCGGTGCTCGACAAACTCTACATCTCGACCACCCCGCCCCAGGCGATCATGCGTCTGATGACCCGTTCGTGGAGCAAAGTGAAGTCCAACAAATGAACCAGTACAGCAACGAACATGCGCGCTCCTATTACGCCGCGTCGGCCAATGCGTTGGTGCCCTTCCCCGCGTTGACCGAAGACCTTGCGGCCGATGTCTGCGTGATCGGCGGCGGGTTTACCGGGGTCAACACCGCCATCGAACTGGCGCAGCGCGGGCTCTCGGTGATTCTGCTGGAGGCCCGGCGGATCGGCTGGGGTGCCAGCGGACGCAACGGTGGTCAATTGATTCGTGGCATCGGGCATGACGTCAGTGGTTTCACCCGACATGTCGGCCAAGAAGGTGTGCACTATCTGGAGCGCGCCGGGACCGAATCGGTGGAACTCGTGGGCAAGCGCATCCGTGAGCACAACATCGATTGCGACCTGCGTTGGGGTTTTTGTGAACTGGCGAACACCAAGGCGCAATTCACGGCGTTCAAGGCGGAGCAGGAAAGCCTTGCCGAGTCCGGCTATGCCCATGAAACCCGACTGGTCGGGCCAGAGCAGATTCGAGAGCAAGTGGTCAACTCGGGCGTGTATGCCGGTGGTCTGGTCGACATGGGCTCGGGGCATTTGCACCCGCTGAACCTGGTGCTGGGCGAAGCGCGGCTGGCGCAATCGCTTGGGGTGAAGATCTTCGAACAAAGCCCGGTACTGGAACTGATCCATGGCAGCACGGCGCAGGTTCGTTGTGCCGGCGGCACGGTGCGTGCCGGCAGCCTCGTGCTGGCGTGCAATGCGCATCTGGACGGGCTGGAACCGAAACTCAGCGGCAAGGTGCTTCCGGCGGGCAGCTACATTATCGCCACCGAACCATTGGCGCCGGAGGTTGCCGCACAATTGATCCCGCAGAACCTGGCGCTGTGCGACCAGAAAGTCGGCCTGGATTATTACCGGCTCTCGGCAGACCGGCGTTTGCTGTTCGGCGGCGCCTGTCATTATTCCGGACGCGATCCGGCGGACATCGCGGCCTACATGCGTCCGCAAATGCTCAAGGTCTTCCCGCAGTTGGCGGATGTGCGCATTGATTATCAATGGGGCGGCAAGATTGGCATCACGGCCAATCGTTTTCCGCAGGTCGGCCGCTTGCGCCAGCACCCGAACGTGTTTTATGCCCAGGGTTACTCCGGCCATGGGCTGAACGTGACCCACTGGTGCGCGAAACTGCTGGGCGAAGCGATTCATGCCGGACACAGCCAAGGCTTTGACGTGTTCAGCGCCGTGCCGCATATGACCTTTCCTGGCGGCCCGATGTTGCGTTCTCCGCTGTTGGCGCTCGGTATGTTCTGGTACCGGCTGCGTGAAGTGCTCGGCTGAAACACAAAACCTCTGTAGGAGCCGGCATGCTGGCGACGGCGGTGTGTCAGGCGTCATCAATGTTGATTGATACGCCGCCATCGCCAGCAAGCCGGCTCCTACAAAATTGTGTTGCGACTCAAATGACTGCCAGCCACCCCGGCCCTTCCTTTGCGGTTGACCCGCCTTTTAATTTGCTCATTTGCAAGGCACTTCTATATTGAGGAGGTGCTCTGACTTTCCTGTGTCCTGGCGAGTGCGGCCTATGGCTACGACTGACCAACTGATCATCTGCGAGCACTGCGACTGCGTGTATCAAAAAGTCACGCTCGCCAAACATCAGAAAACCCTGTGTACGCGCTGTGGCGGCGTGCTTCAGCGCTATAACGGCCTGTCAGTGGAACAGCGGCTGGCGCTGACTGTTACTGCATTGATGCTGTGGATTTTCGCCAATTTCTATCCGGTCATGAGCATCAGCCTCCAGGGCTTGAAAAACAGCGCAACGCTGTGGGATTCCGTCATGGCCCTGACCCTGGGCCCGATTACCTTCATCGCCCTGGTGGCGGCGATCTCCATGATCATCGCGCCGATTGTCCAGTTGTTGCTGCTGATCTGGGTCCTGAGCTTCGCCCTCGCTTCCCGTCGCAGCCCGGGTTTCAGATTCTGCATGCGCTGGCTGGAAACCCTGCGGCCCTGGAGCATGCTGGAAGTCTGCCTGCTGGGGGCGATGGTCGCGGTGATCAAGCTCGCCGGGTTACTCGACGTGCTGCCCGGCATCGGTCTGTTCGCCTTGGCCATTCTCAGCCTGATGATGATCCGCATTGCCGGACGCGATGTGCGTGAACTGTGGGATGTTTTATGACCACGCCTCCGGTCGCGAGCGAACTCAACCTGTGCCTTTGCCACAGCTGCGGCCTGGCCTGTGACATGACCGGCGAACCCCACGAATGCGAGCGTTGCGGTGCACCGCTGCATCGGCGCAAAGCCAACGCGCTGACCCGCACCTGGGCCTACCTGCTCACGTCCCTGGTGTTTTACATCCCGGCCAATGTGTTGCCGGTGATGAACACCAAAATGGTCGGCAACGGCGCCGACAGCACAATCATGGGCGGTGTACTGGACTTCTGGCAGCACGGCGCCTGGGACATTGCTCTGATCATTTTCATCGCCAGCATCGCGGTGCCAGGCATCAAGTTCGTCGCCCTGACGTTACTGCTGGTGACCGTTCAGCGCGACAGTGATTGGGCGCGCAAGGAGCGCTCGAAAATGTACCGCTTTGTCGAGCTCATCGGTTATTGGTCGATGCTCGACGTGATCGTCGTGGCCCTGGTGGCTTCACTGGTGAAATTTCAAGCCCTGGCCGATATCGAACCGCGCGCGGGCATTCTGTTCTTTGGTCTGGTTGTGGTGTTCACCATGCTCTCGGCGATGAGTTTCGACCCGCGTCTGATCTGGGACCAGCACCATTCGAAAAACGAGGAGGTCATGGATGAAGTCGCAAGCCACTGACGGGCCGCAAGCCCCCGGGCAGGCCCCGATCAAGACCCGCCGTTTCAGCGTTTCATTGGTCTGGATCGTGCCGATTGTTGCGGTGCTGGTGGGTATTTCGCTGGTGGTGCACAGCATCCTGCAGGAAGGACCGACCATCACCGTGACCTTCAAGACCGGCAGCGGCCTGACGGCCAACAAGACCGAGGTCAAATACCGCAACGTGGTGATCGGGCATGTGTCCGATGTCGAACTGAGCAACGACCAGAAGAGCGTCAACGCCACCATCAAGCTGGCCAAGCAGGCAGAGAGCTTCACCCGTGAAGATTCGCAATTCTGGGTCGTGCGACCGCGTATCGGAGCCGGCGGCGTATCGGGCATCGATACCCTGTTTTCCGGGGACTACATCGGTGCCGATATCGGCCAGTCCAATGCCCGATCGAAGAACTTCACCGGGTTGGAGAATCCACCGCCCATCACCTATGGCGAGCCCGGCAAGCGCTTCACGCTGCACACCGAGGATCTGGGTTCGCTGGACATCGGCTCTCCCGTTTACTACCGCAAGATTCCCGTCGGCCAGGTCGTCGCGTATGCCCTGAATGCCGACGGCAAAGGGGTGAACATCGAAGTCTTCATTCACTCACCCAACGATGCCTACGTCACCGAAAACACCCGGTTCTGGAACGCCAGCGGTATCGATGTGAATGTCGGCGCCAACGGCTTTGCAGTGAAGACCGAGTCGCTGTCCTCGCTATTGGTGGGCGGCATCGCCTTCCGCGCCCCGGAATACAGCCCCAACGACAAACCAGCCATCGAGGATAAAGCTTTCGACCTGTTCGAAGACCAGCAAACCGCCCTCGCCCCGCCCAACGGCAAGGCGCAATACCTGAGTTTGCGTTTCGATCAGGCCTTGCGCGGGCTCAAGGTCGGTGCGCCGGTGGAATTCCTTGGCATCGAGTTCGGCAGAGTGGTATCGGTCAATCTGGACTTCGATGCAAAAAAACGCAGTTTCCCGGTCAACGTCGGCATCGTGATCTATCCGCAACGGCTTGGTCAGGCGCACGTCAAGATGCTTGAGGCCTTGAAGCATGACCCCAATGACGAAGTGGCCGGCGTTCGTCTGATGGGAACGTTCATTGAGAATGGTCTGCGCGCTCAGGCCCGCAGCGGCAACCTGTTGACCGGCCAACTGTACATCTCGCTCGATTTCTACCCGAAAGCCGAGAAGGTCGTGTTCGACCCGTCCGCCCGCCCCGTCACCATTCCGACCATTCCTGGCAGCCTCGAACAGTTGCAGGAAAAACTCGAAGGCATGGTCAACAAGATCAATCAACTGCCTATCGAGCGCATTGCCGGCAACCTCGACAGCAACCTCGTCGAGTTGCGTAAAGGCCTCGCGCAATTCAACGCCAAGACGCTGCCTGGCGTACAAACCACCCTGGCGGATGTCAGCAAGACCTTGCAATCGGCCAGTTCGACCCTCGCCGAAGACTCGCCGCAACGCGAGCAATTGACCCAGACCCTGGACGAACTCGGGCGCATGTCGCGCTCCTTGCGTGAGCTCTCGGATTATCTAGGCCGGCATCCGGAGTCGCTGATTCGCGGTCGCCCCGACAACGCCGCACCAATGGACTTGAAGGCGCCACCGCGCAACTGACCACAGGAGCAACACCCATGGTTTCTTCGCTGAAGATAACGTTGGTCACTGCGCTATTGCTGCTCGCCGCATGCCGCAGTGAGCCGATTCAGTTCCATACCCTGACGCCAGCGCAATTGAGCGGAACGGCGCGCGCCAATGGCGGGGAAATCCTGATCGAAGGCCTCAGCGTGCCGCCTCAGGTTGATCGTCCGCAGATCGTCATTCGTCAGGGCAACGCGGGCCTGGCGATTCTGGAGACCGAATGGTGGGCCGCGAGCCTGGTGGATGAGTTGCGCAGCGCCTTGGTCGATCAACTGGCCAACAGCAATCCCCAGCGCAAAGTGTCGGTGCGCGTGGAGGTTCAGCGTTTTGATTCGGTTCCTGGTCAATACGCGCTGATGGACGTCAAATGGCGCCTGCGCAGCCCCGGTGAAAGCGACACCACGCTGGTCAGCTGCCGAAGTACATTGCAAACACCTTCAGGACCCTCCATCGACGATTTGGTCATTGCCCAGCAGAACAACGTCAAACGCCTGGCCGCGTTGATCAGCCAGGCAGCAGCCTCTGCGCAGCGAGGCTGTCCTTCGGCCAACTGACAGGCGTCTGCCGGGGATACCTATCGCCCGGTGTAGTTTTCCCTCGATGGTAAAGCACGTAGGATGCCGGCCAACCACCGAGGCTGACCGATGTTCCATTCAGGCACTTTTCAGGGTTCCAGCGTCAGAATCCTGATTTATCTTCTGTTCACGATCCAGCTCATCTCCATGGGGGCGATGGAAATGAGTGGCCCGTTCTGGCCCGTTTACCTGCGTGGGCTGACCACGTCAGATTCGCTGTTCGGTTTCGCCAGCATCGCCGTGTACGTCGGCCCAATGCTGGGAATCATGCTGACCAGCGCCTTCTGGGGCCGAATCGGCGACCGTTATGGCCACAAGTTGATGATGATTCGTGCCTTGGCCGGTCTGTCGTTGACTCAGCTGGGGTTGGCGCTGTGCAGTGATATCTGGGTGATTCTGCTGCTGCGCTTCTTACAAGGCGCCTTTGCCGGGTACATCGCGCCGGCCCAGGCTTACGGGGTGAGTATCGAGGCGCCCTCACGGCGTGCACGGCTGTTTGCGATCCTTCAAATCTCCACCAACGTTGGCTCGTTGCTCGGCGCAGTGGTCGGTGGTCTGATTCTCGATTACGCGACCTTCTTCTGGATCAATCTCATCGCCTCGGCGCTCTGTGCGGTGTGCACCGTGGTCGCGGCCGTGACGTTGCCGGATGTGCCACCCGTGAAAAAAACGCCGGTGACGGACACGGCACCGCAGGCGGGACGGGCACGTGGCGTGTGGCAGGGTTCACCGCTGATGTCATTGCTGGGTGTGATGGGTATTCTGCTGTTGGCGCGGATGCTGCCGCAGACTTCGTTTTCGTTGTACGTCAGCTTGGTGTTCGAGGTCGGTAACTCGGTCACAGGCCTGTGTTATGGCTTGCTGGCACTGGGCTTCATTCTTTCGGCAACACGCTGGGCACGCTATTTCGAACACCGGACTCAACAGCAGACCCTGCAGCGAATGTCCTGGATTGTCATTGGCTGCATTGGCCTGACCGCCGTCGCCGGCATGACCCGAAGCCCAACCGTATTTGTCGTGGCCTACTTCCTGTGGGGTGTGCTGCTGGGTGCCACGACACCGGTGCTGATGGCGCTGATTTCCAAAACAGTCGACAGTTCACAGCAGGGTTACGTGCTGGGAGTGGCTCAGAGCACCGCGCAACTGGCCTCCATCGCAGGTATTTCCCTAGGCGGTCTGCTCAGTCAGGTCTACGGCCTGCAATACACCTATCTGATCGTTTGCCTCGCCTACACAATGGCCTTGGTGCTCATCGTCGCCCTGCGCTATCGATCGGTGCTTGTGCAACCGGACGAAGCGCCACGCTGCGACTGATCAGCCTCCCCCTTGCGTCGCAGGTTGCAGTCACTTAGGATTGGGAATACTTCTCAATCGCTAAAAGTTATCATCCATGAGCGATACGCTGCCCGCGACTCATAACAATCATCTGCGCGCGATCGAGGCCCTTTATACCGGCCATCACGGCTGGTTGTACGCAACCCTGCGCAAGAAACTGGGCAACGCCATGGATGCGGCGGACCTGGCGCAGGACACTTTCACACGCATACTGGCCTCCAGAGTCGCAGTCATTGAACAGCCCCGGGCCTACCTCAGTTGTGTGGCCAAAGGCATTCTGGTCAATTGGTACCAGCGCAAGGCGCTTGAACGCGCCTACCTGGATGCCCTGGCGCGATTGCCTGCCCCTGAAGTGCCCTCGCCCGAATTGCGTTTCATCGTGCTGGAAACCCTGCATGAGATCGACGCGATGCTCGACGCCCTGCCACCGCTGGTCAAACGCGCGTTCCTGCTGTCGCAGATCAGCGGGCTCAAATACGATGACATCGCCACGCAACTGGACGTGTCGCTGATCACCGTCAAGCGCTACATGAAACAGGCCTTCGTTCAATGCCTGATGCTGGTGGAATGAATGTCGACGTACGCCACTCACGCACAGATTGATCCGACAGTGCTCGACGAAGCGGCCGAGTGGCTGATGCGTATCAGCGAAGGCGACCTTGACGATGCCGAGCGCGCCGAGTGGGAATGCTGGCGCGTCAGCAGCCCCGAGCGCAGTCGCGCCTGGGGGCGGGCGCAACTTCTGCAAAGCAAGCTGGGTGGTCTGCCCCCTTCATTGGCGATGTCGGCGCTGGATCGCCCAAGCAATCCCGAACGCCGTATGGCCCTGGGTAAACTGGCGATGATTCTGGCCGTGTTGCCCGCCGGTTGGGGCAGTTGGAAGCTGGTTGAGTCGCAGCAATGGTCGGCCGACTACCGGACTGCGGTGGGCCTGCAACGCGAGTTGACACTGGCCGACGGCTCGCGCATTACACTCAACACCGACTCAGCGATCGATGTGCTGTTCGACGCCCGTCAACGGCTGATCAATTTGCGTGAAGGTGAAATCCTGGTGCAGACCGCACCGGATGTCGCCCCCCAGTCCCGACCGTTTCTAGTGACCACACGCCAGGGGCGAATGCAGGCATTGGGCACGCGGTTTACGGTGCGGGAACTGCAAACCCGCACTCAGCTCGCGGTGCTGGACGGCGCTGTCAGGGTTGAACTGCCCAGTAACGACGGCTTATCGCCCTTGATCGTCAATGCCGGGCAGCGCACCGACTTTTCGTCACAGGCCTTCGGCCAGCTAAACCCGGTGGATCGCTCCGTCAATGCATGGACCCAAGGCATGCTGATGGCCGACAACATGCGTCTGGCCGACTTCATCGCGGAACTGGCGCGTTACCGCAAAGGCTTCGTGCGCTGTGATCCGGCCATTGCCGCTCTGCGCATATCCGGCGCGTTCCCCATCAGCGATACCCAACGCACCTTGAACATGCTGGTGCAAACCTACCCGGTGATTGCTACCGGCCACTTGAGCGGCTATTGGGTGACGCTCTCCCCCGCCTGAACCTCGCGCAAAAAAAAATGGCTGAGCGCGTGATACTTTTTTTGATCTCGACTGGCAACGAAAGGAAGAACTTCTCAACCTCGTCGAAAGGGTCATCATTCCATGTTCGTTGCCCGACCTCTGCATTCGGATCGCTCACTCAAGCTGGCTATCCGCAGCGCGCTGCTAAGCCTTGCCCTGTCCGGTGTCGCCAGCCCCTTTGCCATCGCCGCGCCAGCTCCGCTGGATGCCACCGTAACCCGCGCCTACAGCATCGCCCCCGGTCCATTGGGTGCAATATTGTCGAAATTCGCGGTGGACGCGGGCATTGCATTGTCATTCCAACCATCGATGACCGAGGGCTTGATGAGCCCAGGCCTTTCCGGTACTTACTCGACCCAGGAAGCGATCAGCCGACTGTTGTCCGGCAGTGGTCTGGAAATGGTGCCGCGTAGCGACGGCAGCTACACCCTGGCGCCTATCCCGGCCAACAGCGAGGCTGACTTGACCCTTGCCGAAACCACGGTCAACGGCACCGACGGTCGTCAGGGCAGCTTGCCGCCAGCCTACCTGGGAGGTCAGGTCGCCCGGGGCGGGCGTCTCGGCATGCTGGGCAACAAGGACGTGATGGACGCACCGTTCAGCGTCAGCAACTACACCTCGACGTTGATGAAAGATCAGCAGGCCGTGACGGTGGCCGACGTTCTGGAGCGCGACTCTTCGGTACGCTCCACTGGCCAGACTGGTGGCATTGTCGATTCCTTCTTTATTCGCGGTTTCCCGGTGGGCGAAGGCAACCTCGGCGAACTGGCTTTCGACGGAGTCTACGGCGTTGCGCCCAACTACCGGGTATTCACCGAGTACGCCGAGCGCATCGAAGTGATCAAGGGTCCTGGCGCCTTGCTCTACGGCATGTCACCCAACAGCGGCGTTGGTGGCGTGATCAACGTAGTCCCCAAGCGTTCCCTCGACGAGGACCTGACCCGGTTTACTGCCAGTTACGCCATGGATTCGCAGATCGGGGGCCACCTCGATGTCAGCCGGCGATTCGGCGAAGAACGCCGTTTCGGTGTGCGCGTCAACGGCAGCACCCAGCAAGGCGACACAGCCATCGACGATCAATCCCGGGACGTCGATATCGGCGCCATCTCCCTGGACTATCAGGGTGATCGCCTGCGAACCACCCTGGACCTGATCAGCCAGAAAGAACAATTCGACGCTGCATCCCGTCCGTTCCTCATTGCCTCAGGCGTAGAGACTCCCTCCGCTGCCAACGGTCGCACCAACGTAAGCCAGGACTGGGGCTGGGCCGAAACCCATGATAAATCGGCCCTGCTCGGTGCCGAGTACGACCTCAACGACGCATTGACCGTGTTCGCCCACGCGGGTGGCGGGCAATCGGATGTGAAGCGGATGTCTGATCAGACCCCGACCATTCTCAACAGCGCAGGCAACACCTCTTCAATCCCGGGTTACTACAAATTCGAAGTCGAGCGCTACACCGTCGACGCCGGCGCCCGCCTGCGCTTCGACACCGGTCCGATCAGCCACAGCACCACGTTGCAGGTCACCCGTTACCGCGATGAACTGAAGCGCGGCATCATCTCCGGCCCGGCCGTACTGTCGAATATGTACCACCCGATCGATCGTCCGAAACCCTCCATCGCCGAACCGGATGCACTCAAAGTCTCCGAGACCGAGCTGTCGGGCGTGGCGTTGGCCGACACCCTTTCGGTACTGGATGAACGCTTGCAGGTCACTGTCGGCCTGCGCAAGCAGAACATCGAATCCGATAACTTCAATGCAGCCGGCGTCGTCACTACGTCCTACGACGAAAGCGAAACCACGCCGCTGTTCGGGGTGGTGGTCAAACCCTGGGACCATGTGTCGCTCTACTACAACTACATCGAGGGCTTGAGCAAGGGTGACATCGCGCCGGCCACTGCGTCGAACTCCGGCGAGATCTTCGCACCGTACATTTCCCGACAGCAGGAAGTCGGGGTCAAGGTCGACTACGGCACCTTCACCTCCACGCTCAGCCTGTTCCAGATCAAGAAACCCAGCGGCGAACTGGTCTCCGGTGTGTTCTCGGTACAAGGTGAGCAACGCAACCGGGGCGTAGAGTTGAACGTTTTTGGCGAGATCGCCCAAGGCACTCGCCTGCTCGGTGGCGTCACCGTCCTCGACGCGGAACTGACCAAGACCGGTACCGCAGCCAATCGCGGCAACAAGCCAGTGGGCGTGCCTGAAGTCCAGGCCAATCTCTGGGCCGAGTGGGATACGCCGTGGATCGAAGGTTTGACGCTGACCAGCGGTGCGATCTACACCGGTAGCCAATACGTCAACCAGGCCAACACCCAGGAGCTCGACCCTTGGACCCGTTTCGATGTCGGTGCACGTTACGCCACGCGCATCGCGGAGCGTCCGACCACCTTTCGCGCCACGGTGCAGAACGTTTTCGACCGCGAGTACTGGTCCGGTGTCGCGTCCTATGGCGCCTTCTCACAGGGTTCGCCGCGCACCTTGCAACTGTCGGCCACCATCGACTTCTGAAACGTTCAGCCCCGGGCAACGGTCTTGGCCGTTGCCCGATCAGGCCACCTGCAAAGGTTTCAACCATGGCATCTGTTCATCCACGCCGCTACGCCTTCGCGCCCCTGCTACTGGCGGGCCTGCTGGGCGTGATGTGGTTTTCTCTGGCGCCACGCACCGCGCTCGCTGCGAATCCGGATTCCGCAGCCGTCACGGTCACTGACCTGCTGGGCCGCAAGGTCAAGGTTCACATCCCGGTCAGACGGGTGATTCTCGGCGAGGGTCGCCAGCTATACCTGGTCGCCGCGCTGGATACGCAAAACCCCATCGAACGCATCGTCGGTTGGCGCAAGGATTTGATCCAGTCCGACCCGGACACTTACGGCGCGTACCTGCGCAAATTCCCTGACATCGCCAGGATTCCCACTTTCGGTGGCTTTGAGGACGGCACGTTCGACATCGAGCAAGCAATCTCGCAACAGCCAGACGTCATCATCCTGAACATTGAAGCGCAACACGCCACCGAAGATGCGCGCTACATCGAGAAGCTCGACGCGCTGGGAATCCCGGTGGTCTACGTCGACTTCCGCAACAACCCCATGCAAAACACTGAGCCGACCATGCGCCTGTTCGGCCAGCTGTTTGGCAAGGATGATCGCGCCGAGGCGTTTATCGCTTTTCGCAATCAGCAGATCCGTCGCGTCACGGACGTCATTGCGGCCAATCAGCCTTTGCGCCCCAGCGTGTTCATCGAGCGAATCGGTGGCTACACCGAGGATTGCTGCCTGAGTTTCGGCAACGAAAATTTTGGCCTTTTTGTCGACATGGCCGGTGGCAACAACATTGCCAGAAGCATCATTGCGAACACCTTTGGCCAATTGAACCCCGAACAGGTGATCGTCGCCAACCCGGATCAAGTGGTCGTCACCAGCGCCAACTGGCAAGCCTTCGCACCCGGTGGTCGCTGGGTAGGTGTCGGACCCGGGGCGGACCTGACACAAGCCCGGCACAAACTGGCCTGGTACACCCAGCGCCCGGCCTACGCGGGTATCAAGGCGCAGAACGATCAAGCGTTTCATGCCATCTGGCATCAGTTCTATAACAGTCCCTATCAGTTTGTGGCCATCCAGCAATTGGCCAAGTGGTTTCATCCGGCGTTGTTTGCCGATCTGGATCCTGACGCCTCGTTTCGCGAACTCCACGAGCGCTTCCTGCCCCTGCCCTACCAACCGGGCTACTTCGTCAGCCTGAAGAAAACCGAGGACAAACCATGAGTTCGCTAGGCGAAGTTTCTATTGCGCAGAGCGCGACATACCGCCAACGGGTCCTGCGAAAACGACTGATCCTTGTTGCGCTTGCGGTGTTGCTGGTGTTCAGCGTGTTGCTTGACCTGGCACTGGGGCCCGCCAGTTACAGCCTGACGGAGGTGCTCGGCGCCCTGTTCTCGCCGAACACCGCCTCGGCACAAGTGCGGGTGGTGATGTGGGATATCCGCCTGCCCGTGGCGCTGATGGCCGTTGCGGTCGGCGCGGCGCTGTCGCTGGCCGGTGCGCAGATGCAGACGATCCTTAACAACCCGCTGGCCAGTCCGTTCACCTTGGGCCTTTCCGCCGCCGCCAGTTTTGGCGCGGCCATGGGACTGGCTTTCGGGGTGGCGCTGTTCCCGCTGGCGGCGCAGTACATGGTGCCGGTGAACGCGTTCATCATGGCCATGCTTTGCGCGCTGCTGATCCACTTTCTGAGCATGCGCCGCGGCGTAACGGCCGAAACCATCGTGCTGCTCGGCATTGCTCTGGTGTTTACGTTTAACGCGCTGTTGGCACTGGTGCAGTTTTTTGCCACCGAGCAAGCCGTGGCGGCAGTGGTGTTCTGGACCATGGGCAGCCTGACCAAGGCCACCTGGCCAAAGCTCGGGATTATTTGCGTTGTCATCCTCATCACCCTGCCGATCTTCGCCAAACGGGCCTGGGCTCTGACTGCCCTGCGTTTGGGCGATGACAAAGCCGCAAGTTTCGGGATCAACGTGCGCAGCCTGCGCTTTCAGACATTGATCATGGTCAGCCTGCTCGCCTCGTTTCCAGTGGCCTTCGTCGGCACTATCGGCTTTATCGGGCTGGTCGGCCCGCACATCGCCCGGATGCTGATTGGTGAAGATCAACGGTTCTTTTTACCGGCGTCACTGCTGACCGGTTCGCTGATTCTGTCCGCCAGTTCGGTCGTCAGCAAAACCCTGATCCCGGGCGCGATTTTTCCCATCGGCGTGGTCACCTCGCTGATCGGTGTGCCGTTCTTCATATCCTTGATCCTTGGCGGGAAGAAAAACGCATGGTGAAGCTCCAGCTTGAAAACCTTGGTGCCCGCTATGGTCAGCGCGAGATCATTCGCGGCGTGACCACGGCAACGTTTATCGGTGGCCAGGTGGTGGCGGTGGTCGGGCCCAATGCCGCGGGGAAATCCACCCTGTTCAAACGGATGGCCGGGCTGATCGACGGCCCGGGAAAGGTCAACTTGCAGGGCTCGGAAAAAGGCCCGCAGGGCATCAGCTACATGCCTCAGGGCCTGAATGCCAGTGCGCGGCTGACCGTCTACGAATCCGTGCTGCTGGCACGTAAACAACTGACGCCGGGCTGGGTCGTGCGCGACGACGAACTGAAACTCGTGGACCAGATTCTCGACGCACTCGGCATCACCGAACTATCCTTTCGCAACCTCGGTGAACTCAGTGGCGGACAGCAGCAATTGGTATCGATCGCCCAAACGCTGGTGCGCGAGCCGGAAATCCTGCTGATGGACGAACCGACCAGTGCGCTGGATATGCATCGCCAGGTGCAAGTGCTGAATTTCATGCGCGCTCTGGCGCGCAAACGCGAGGTCATTGTGTTCATTGCCATCCATGACCTGAATCAAGCGCTACGCTTTGCCGATCAGGTGTTGGTCATCGCCAATGGAACGTCCCACGGGAGCGGCTCCTGCGATGAAGTGATCACCGAACAAATGCTGCGTGATGTCTACGGAGTCGAGGCCAGGATCGAGACCTGCAGCCGCGGCCAACGCCATATCCTGATCGACGACATCGTTTGAACCATGTCGACGGGGCAAAGGGCCGAGTCACTGCTAATCTGAATGAAAATGACATGTATTAACGGTTTATTTAACGTTTTTTTCTCATTGTGCTCTCTACATTCCAGCGACTCGAAATATGCAAATGATTCGCATTGGTTCGACCCGCGAATTCCTGTACATGACGCCAAAAAACAGGAGCTGTCCAAAGAATGAATCGCCATATCCCTGCTTTCCTGAAAACCGCACTGCTGGCCACTGCCCTGCTCAGCGCCAGCCACGTGTACGCCGCCGACTCCGACGGCATCGTGGTCTACAACGCCCAGCATGAAAGCCTGACCAAAGCCTGGATCGAGGGTTTTACCAAGGAGACCGGAATCAAGGTCACGGTGCGCAACGGCGACGACACCGAAATGGGCAATCAGATCGTGCAGGAAGGTGCCGCCTCCCCCGCTGACGTGTTCCTGACCGAAAACTCCCCGGCCATGGTTCTGGTGGATAACGCGGGACTGTTTGCCCCCGTAGCGCCGACCACCCTGGAACAAGTCGACGAGGCCTGGCGCCCGGCGCATGGCAAGTGGGTGGGCATCGCCGCGCGCTCCACGGTGTTTGTCTACAACCCGAGCAAACTGCCTGAAACCGAGTTGCCGAAGTCGCTGATGGACCTCGCCGAGGCTAAATGGAAAGGTCGCTGGGCGGCGTCACCGGCTGGCGCCGACTTCCAGGCCATTGTCGCCGCCGTGCTGGAACTCAAGGGCGAAGCCGCCACCCTCGAGTGGCTCAAGGGGATGAAAACCAACTTCACCGCGTATCGGGGCAACAGCTCCGTGTTGAAAGCGGTGAATGCCGGGCAGATCGACAGCGGCGTGATTTACCACTATTACCGCTTCGGCGATCAGGCCAAAACCGGCGAAAACAGCAAGAACACCGCCCTGCATTACTTCAAACACAAGGACCCGGGTGCGTTTGTGAGCATTTCCGGTGGCGGCATTCTGGCGTCCAGCCAACACAAGGAACAGGCCCAGGCGTTCCTGAAATGGATCACCGGCAAGGATGGCCAGGCCATCCTCAAGACGGGCAATTCGTTCGAATATGCCGTGGGCAAAAACGCTGAGTCCAACCCTCAACTGGTGCCTTTGCAGCAGCTCGATGCGCCGAAAGTCGATGCCTCAAAACTCGACAGTAAAAAAGCCGTGGAGCTGATGACTCAGGCCGGGGTGCTCTGAATTGATGCCTGAAACGCTACCGGCGGAAGTCGCTGCGGCGATACCCGCACCTTTACGCCACCGCTCCCGCGGAGTGTTCGCGGGGCGCGGCGGTGCGTGGGTGATCGGCTTGTCGGTGCTGATGTCATTGCTGGCCCTGATGCCAATTGCCTTCATCATCGGCGTTTCGGTACAGACCGGTTGGGCCACCCTGGCAACGCTGTTGTTCCGGCCACGGGTTGGCGAGCTGTTGATCAACACCGTGTTGCTGGTAGGGATCACGATTCCCTTGTGCATCGCGCTGGGCGTGGCACTGGCCTGGCTGACCGAACGCAGCAATCTGCCGGGACGACGCTGGTGGTCATTGTTGTCGATCGCGCCGCTGGCGGTCCCGGCCTTCGTTCACAGCTATGCCTGGGTCAGCCTGGTACCACCGATTCACGGTCTGTTTGCCGGGGTGCTGGTGTCGGTCATCGCCTACTTCCCCTTCCTTTACTTGCCGATTGCGGCCACTTTGCGCCGGCTCGATCCGGCCATTGAAGATGTCGCGGAATCGATGGGACTCAAGCCTTGGGCGGTGTTTTTCCGGGTGGTGCTGCCACAGCTGCGCCTGGCCGTCTGTGGCGGCGCGTTGCTGGTCGGGCTGCACTTGCTGGCCGAATATGGTCTGTACGCGATGATCCGTTTCGACACGTTCACCACGGCGATCTTCGATCAGTTCAAATCCACCTTCAACGGCCCCGCCGCCCACATGCTGGCCGGTGTGCTCGCCCTGTGCTGCCTGGCGATGCTGACCGTCGAGTCGGCGGCGCGTGGCCATGCGCGGTATGCGCGGGTCGGCTCGGGCAGTGCCCGGGAACTGCGCATCGTGCACTTGAAAACCGGTTCGACCGTCCTCGCGCTGACCTTGTTCACGGTGACCTGTGCCCTGTCGCTGGGGGTGCCGTTGATCACCTTGGGCAAATGGCTGATCGCAGGGGGAGCGAATGTCTGGCAGATGGCCGAACTGATGCCGGCGTTGCAACAGACACTGCTGCTCGGCGTTGCGGGGGCGTTGCTCACCACCTGCGCCGCCATCCCGATTGCGTGGTTGTCGATTCGCTCGCCGGGTCGGCTGCAACGGGTGCTGGAAAGCTGCAACTACATCACCAGTTCATTGCCGGGCATTGTCGTCGCCCTGGCCCTGGTGACGGTCACGGTGCATTTCGCCCGGCCGATTTACCAGACCACGATCACCGTGTTGCTGGCGTATCTGCTGATGTTTCTGCCTCGCGCCCTGGTGAGTTTGCGTGCCGGCATCGCGCAGGCGCCGGTGGAGCTGGAAAATATCGCCCGCAGCCTCGGTCGCTCGCCCGGTCGGGCGCTGTGGCTGATCACCTTGCGGCTGGCCGCGCCCGGCGCTGCCGCGGGCGCCGCACTGGTGTTTCTCGCGATCAGCAATGAATTGACCGCCACATTGCTGCTGGCCCCGAACGGCACACGCACGCTGGCGACCGGGTTCTGGGCGTTGACCAGCGAAATCGACTACGCCGCCGCTGCGCCCTACGCCTTGCTGATGATTTTGCTGTCACTTCCGTTGACCGGACTTCTCTACCACCAATCCAAACGAACGGCTGGCCGATGAACACGCTTGAACTGCATTCGATCTGCAAATCCTACGGCCCGCAAAGGGCCCTTGAAGACATCAATCTGTCGGTGCCGACGGGCAGTCGCACCGTGATCGTCGGCCCTTCCGGTTCCGGCAAATCCACCTTGCTGAGAATGATCGCCGGTTTCGAATTCCCGGACTCCGGGCGCCTCACGCTGAACGGGCAGACGTTGGTCGACCCTACTCATGAAGTGCCCGCCCACCAACGACAGATTGGCTATGTGCCTCAGGACGGTGCCTTGTTTCCGCACATGACCGTGGCCGCCAACATCGGCTTCGGCTTGTCGCTCAAGGGCCTCGAAAAACGCGAGCGTATCGCCCAGTTGATGGACAGCGTTGCCCTCGACGCGAACATGGCCGACCGCTGGCCCCATGAACTGTCTGGCGGTCAGCAACAACGGGTGGCACTGGCGAGGGCCCTGGCGCAACAGCCGCGCCTGATGTTGCTGGATGAACCGTTTTCCGCGCTCGATACCGGCCTGCGCGCGGCCATGCGCAAACTGGTCGCGCGGTTGCTGGCGGACGCCGGTGTCACCACCATTCTGGTCACCCATGACCAGAGTGAAGCGCTGTCGTTTGCCGATCAGCTTGCGGTCATGCGCGAGGGGCGTCTGGTGCAGTCCGGGCATCCGCTGGACCTCTACCGCTATCCCGGCGACGAACAAACCGCGATATTCCTTGGCGATGCCGTGGTCATGCCCGCCCGGATCGAAGCCGGCTGGGCCCATTGCGATCTGGGGCGGATCCCGGTCAACAACCATCGCAACAACCGCTGCGCGCAGATCATGCTGCGGCCCGAGCAGTTGCAACTGGTCGGTATCGTTTCTGATTCGGTCGAGGCCACCGGTTGCCGCGCCGTGGTGACCGAGCGGGATTTCAGCGGCAATACCTGCACATTGACCGTGGAACTGGAGCCTTCGGCATCCGCCGACCAACCCGGTCGGTCATTGATGGTGCGCAGTTCGGGCCTGTACGCGCCACCGACCGGCAGCGCGGTTCACGTCTCGACCATCGGCCATGCCCACGTGTTGAGCGAATCCTAGAGATCGAAGCGGTCCACCGCCCGCCGCCGCTCATTGTCGTCGCGCACGTCGTAGTTGGCCGTCGTCTGGATATTGCTGTGATGGGCGAGTTTCTGCGCAATCGACAAGTCATGCTCCTCGATCACCCGGGTAATGAACGAACGCCGGAAATCGTGAGGCATGATTTTCACCCCGACCTGTGCGCCGCGTTGCCGGGCGATGTAATAGATCGCGTGCTTGGTGATGCGCTCGCGGGTGATGTGACTGCCACGGCGGATGCGATTGAACAGGAACGAATCGTCCACCTCGCCTTCCTTGAGTTGCGAGCGGCGTAGCTCCAGCCAGGCATCCAGTTTGGCGAATGCCCAGGCCGGTGCGTACTTGATCAGCTGTTTGTTGCCTTTGGCGGTCACCCGCAGGCTGCGTTCGGTGAAGTCCACCTGATCGAGGTCGAGGTTCACCGACTCGGATTTGCGCATGCCCGAGCCGTACAAAATCCCGATGATCGCCGCGTCCCGCAGGCCTTGTGGTCGTGGGTCGGCGGCACAGACCGCCATCATTTCCTGGATCAGCGAGCGGCGCAGATTGCGTCCCTGGGACAGTCGTGTGCCGGCAATGCCCTTGACCGAGCGCATTTTCAGCAAGTGTTCCTGGCTGATCAGGCTCATGCGCCACGCTTCATTCATCACCCCGCGCACGGCGTTGACGTACAGCGAAGACGTATTGGGCGCGTAGCCGTCCGCGCGCAACGCCGCCACCAGCGCAATCACATCCTCGGGCTGCAGCTGGTGCCAAGGAATTTCCTCGACGTTCATGTCTTCGAAGCCCAGGCGGTCGGCGGCGTCCTGCAACACATAACGCATGGTCAGTTGGCTGGACGGCGCCAGTCGCGCCAGATACAGGGGCATCGGATTGGTCTTTGCAACACTTGAATCAGTAACAGGTAAGTCAATCAAAACAAAACGGCCTTGAGTGGTAACAGATCAATAAAACAACTAAGGATTGAAACATTCTTCATATAACGCAGGACACTTCGGTAAGACTTTCTACTAAAGAACGCGATGAACGGCAGAAGTCTGAACATTGGCTTAATAACGTTCAGATAAACGATTCCACTACCGGGTTTTGATGTTCCTTTGACAAAAAACGGCCTAACCTCATCTCTACCCGGTGAGCCTCGATGGGCTCCCAACCTGCCGGCCGTGGCTGCAAAAGTCAAATAAGGCTCGTGCCCGACAGGTCACTAAACCGTTGAAATCCCGTTTATTTCGGCACTCATGCCGAAGGACGGCCTACGCCCCGAGGTTTTCCATGAACGAGGCTTTTCTCCCCTTTTCCCGCCCCAGTATCGGTGACTTGGAAATAGCCGCCGTAGAGCAAGTATTACGCTCCGGCTGGATCACTACCGGGCCGAAAAACCAGCAACTCGAAGAACACTTCGCCAACTATGTCGGATGCCGCCATGCCGTGGCATTGTCCTCGGCCACCGGCGCCATGCATGTCACGTTACTGGCATTGGGCATCGGTCCCGGCGATGAAGTCATCACACCGTCCCAGACCTGGGTCTCCACCGCAAATATGATCTGCCTGCTGGGCGCGACGCCGGTGTTTGTCGACGTCGACCGCGACACCCTGATGAGCAGCGTCGAGCATATCGAAGCGGCCATCACCCCGCGCACCCGGGCGATCATCCCGGTGCATTACGCCGGCGCGGCGTTCGATCTCGATCCGCTCTACGCGTTGGCCTGCAAACATGGCATTCCAGTGATTGAAGACGCCGCCCACGCGGCGGGCACCTTTTACAAAAACCGTCACGTCGGCGCGAAAGGCACGGCGATCTTCTCGTTTCACGCGATCAAGAACATGACCTGCGCCGAGGGCGCGATGTTCGTCGGCGACGATGAAGCGCTGGCCAACCGTGTGCGCATGCTCAAGTTCCACGGGCTCGGCGTCGATGCCTACGACCGCATGACCCACGGCCGCAAACCCCAGGCCCAGGTGATCGAACCCGGTTTCAAATACAACCTGGCCGACATCAATGCCGCCATCGCCCTTGTGCAACTGGAACGCCTGGATGAAATCAACGCCAAGCGTGCCGCGTTGGCCAGACGCTATTGGCAGCGTCTGGAAGGCTTGCCGGTGCAACCGCTGGCCATTCCGCTTTACCCGCAGCAGCACGCCTGGCATCTGTTCATCCTGCGCATCGACGCCGAGCGCTGCGGGCTCGACCGTGAAGCGTTCATGAAAGCCCTGCAGGCGCAGAACATCGGCACCGGCATCCACTTCATCGCCACCCACCTGCACACCTGGTACCGCCAGCGCTTCCCCAACATTTACCTGCCCAACACCGAATGGAACTCGGCACGCCTGTGCTCGATACCGTTGTTCCCCGACATGACCAACGATGACGTCGACCGCGTCGTCAGCGCCATCGAACTCACACTGGACACACGCCTGTGAAACCTTATCCGATCCGTTGCGTGTCGATCGTCATCCCGGTCTACAACGAGCAAGACAGCCTGCCCGAATTGCTCAGGCGCACCGAAGCGGCGTGCCAGCAATTGCACCATGACTACGAAATCGTGATGGTCGATGACGGCAGTCGCGACAACTCCGCGCAACTCCTCGAAGAAGCCGCCTGCCGCGAGTGCAGCCCGGTGGTGGCGGTCATTCTCAACCGCAACTACGGCCAGCACGCGGCAATCATGGCCGGTTTCGAGCAGTGCAAGGGCGATGTCGTCATCACCCTCGACGCCGACCTGCAAAACCCGCCCGAAGAGATCTCGCGCCTGGTGGCCCAGGCTGAACTCGGCTATGACGTGGTCGCCACGGTGCGTAGCAATCGGCAGGATTCGGCCTTGCGCCGCTGGCCGTCGAAGCTGATCAACCTCGCCGTGCAGCGCTCCACCGGCGTTGCCATGAGCGACTACGGCTGCATGCTCCGCGCCTATCGACGCAGCATCGTCGACGCCATGCTCGCCTGTCGCGAACGCAGCACCTTCATCCCGATCCTCGCCAACAGCTTCGCCCGGCACACCACGGAAATCCTGGTGACCCACGCCGAACGCGAACACGGGGAATCGAAGTACAGCCCGATGCGCCTGGTCAACCTGATGTTCGACCTGATCACCTGCATGACCACCACGCCGTTGCGGTTGTTGAGCATCGTCGGCTTTGCCATGGCCGGACTGGGCGTGGCGTTCGCCACCGCGCTGATTGTCCTGCGGTTGGTGTTCGGCGCCAGTTGGGCAGGCGACGGGACGTTCGTGCTGTTCGCCGTGCTGTTCGTGTTCACCGGTGGCCAGTTCATCGGCATGGGCCTGTTGGGCGAATACCTGGGGCGGATGTACAGCGATGTCCGTGCGCGTCCGCGTTTTTTCATCGAAAAAGTCCTGCGCAGCCAGCCCGCCATACCCGTTCCCGTTGTCACCGTTGACGGTCTCACTTCCACTTCTTCAGATCAGGTTCTCTCATGAGCGCAAAAGCTGTTGTTTTCGCCTATCACGATATTGGCTGTGCCGGCATCGAGACGCTGCTCGACAGCGGTTATGACATTGCCGCCGTGTTCACCCATGCCGATGATCCCAAGGAGAACGCTTTTTACGCCTCCGTCGCGCAACTGTGCGCGCGCCGGGGTATTGCGGTGCACGCCCCGGAAGACGTCAACCACCCGTTGTGGATCGAGCGCATCAGCCAGCTCAACCCCGATTACCTGTTCTCGTTTTACTACCGCCAGCTGCTGAGCGAACCGCTGCTGGCCACGGCACGCAAAGGCGCATTCAATCTGCACGGTTCGTTGTTGCCGCGCTATCGCGGTCGTGCGCCGGCCAATTGGGTGCTGGTCAACGGCGAAAGCGAAACTGGCGTCACCCTGCACCGCATGGTCAAGCGCGCCGATGCGGGTGCCATCCTCGCGCAGAAGCAGGTTGGAATCGAGCGCAGCGACACCGCGCTGAGCCTGCACGGCAAACTGCGCGTGGCCGCGACCGACCTGTTGCGTGACACCTTGCCGGCACTGCTCGCAGGCAAGACCAGCGAGATCCCTCAGGACGAATCCAGGGCCACGACGTTCGGTCGCCGCACGCCCGCCGACGGCAAGCTGATCTGGCAGAAGCCGGCAGAAGAACTGTTCAACCTGGTGCGCGCCGTCACGCAACCTTATCCCGGCGCGTTCTGCGCGGTGGGCGAGCACAAATTGATTGTCTGGAGCGCTGAAGTCGTCAAAGGCAACGAAGGCCAGGCACCGGGCCGGGTCATCAGTGTCGACCCGCTGCGCATTGCCTGCGGCGAAGACTCGTTGGTGATCAACGCCGGCCAGCGTAACGACAACGGCTTGTACCTGAGCGGGCCGCAACTGGCCGGCGAACTCGGTCTGGTGGACGGCTCCTTGCTGCGCGGTGCCGAATCCGGACGCACGCCACGCCGCACGCGCGTGCTGATCCTCGGCGTCAACGGCTTCATCGGCAATCACTTGTCCGAGCGTTTACTGCGCGATGACCGCTACGAGGTGTACGGCCTCGACATCGGCTCCGATGCGATCGGGCGTTTGCGCAGCCATCCGAATTTTCATTTTGTCGAAGGCGACATCAGCATCCACTCCGAGTGGATCGAGTACCACATCAAGAAGTGCGACGTGATCCTGCCGCTGGTGGCGATCGCCACGCCCATCGAATACACCCGCAACCCGCTGCGCGTGTTCGAGCTGGATTTCGAAGAGAACCTCAAGCTGGTTCGCTACTGCGTCAAATACAACAAGCGGGTGATTTTTCCGTCGACGTCGGAAGTCTATGGCATGTGCCAGGACGGCAAATTCGACGAGGACACGTCCAACCTCGTGGTCGGGCCGATCAACAAGCAACGCTGGATCTACTCGACCTCCAAGCAACTGCTCGACCGCGTGATCTGGGCTTATGGCCAAAAAGGCTTGAACTTCACCCTGTTCCGCCCCTTCAACTGGATGGGCCCACGCCTGGACCGTCTGGATTCGGCACGCATCGGCAGTTCCCGGGCGATTACGCAACTGATCCTCAATCTGGTGGAAGGCACGCCGATTCGTCTGTTTGACGGCGGTGAGCAAAAACGCTGCTTCACCGACATTGCCGACGGCGTGGAAGCGCTGGCGCGAATCATCGACAACCGCAACGACGCCTGCAACGGCCAGATCATCAACATCGGCAACCCGGACAACGAAGCCAGCATCCGCCAATTGGGCGAAGAGCTGCTGCGCCAGTTCGACGCGCACCCGCTGCGCCACAACTTCCCGCCGTTCGCCGGGTTCCGCGACGTCGAAAGCAAGGCGTTCTACGGTGCTGGGTATCAGGACGTGTCGCACCGCAAACCAAGCATCGACAACGCCAAGCGGTTACTGGACTGGACGCCGACCGTGGAGATGAGTGAAACCATCGGCAACACGCTGGATTTCTTCCTGCGGGAAGCGATGCTCGAAATCGCGGACAACGTTTGATGCAAGCGGGTCTCAGGATTGATGTCGACACCTACCGCGGCACCCGTGAGGGCGTGCCGCGGTTGCTGGAAATGCTCGATGAAGCCCAGGTCAAAGCCACGTTCTTTTTCAGCGTCGGGCCGGACAACATGGGGCGGCACTTGTGGCGCCTGATCCGCCCGCAGTTTCTCTGGAAGATGCTGCGCTCCAACGCCGCCGGCCTGTACGGCTGGGACATTCTGCTGGCCGGCACTGCGTGGCCGGGCAAGCCGATTGGCCGCGACCTCGGGCACCTGATGCGTCGGACCCGAGATGCCGGGCATGAAGTCGGCCTGCACGCCTGGGATCACCACGGCTGGCAGGCCAATGCCGGGCGCTGGAGCGACGCGCAACTGATCGAGCAGATTCGTCAGGGCGTGGACACGCTGAGCGATATCCTCGGACAAACTATCGACTGCTCCGCGGCCGCCGGTTGGCGGGCGGACGAGCGTGTGATCGAAGCCAAGCAGAGGTTCGGTTTTCGCTACAACAGCGATTGTCGTGGCCGCAGCCTGTTCCGGCCGACATTGGCCGAGGGTGGCCTGGGCGCGCCACAGATTCCGGTGGACCTGCCCACCTTCGATGAGGTGGTCGGCCCGATCGTCGCCGCCAGGGATTTCAACGCGTTCATCCTTGACCGATTCACTGTGCAAAACCTCAACGTCTATACGATCCACGCCGAAGTGGAAGGGATTCTAATGGCCAACGATTTCCGTCAACTGCTGGCCGACGCGCGCCAGCGTGATATCCGCTTCCAGCCTTTGGGCGATTTGCTGCCCGAAACACTGGATGCCTTGCCCAGCGGTCGGGTCGTGCGCGGTGCGCTCGACGGTCGCGAAGGCTGGCTGGGAGTGCAAGGCGTATGAGCAAACGTTGGGCATTGCCGTTGTTGCTGGGCCTTTGTCTGTTGGCTTATCTGCTGCCAATGGGCAGCCACGGTTTGTGGATTCCGGACGAAACCCGCTACGCGCAAATCAGCCAGGGCATGCTCTTGAGCGGCGACTGGGTGTCGCCGCACTTCATGGGCCTGCGCTACTTCGAAAAACCGGTGGCCGGTTACTGGATGATCGCTCTGAGTCAGGCGGTGTTTGGCGACAACCTGTTCGGCGTGCGTTTCGCTTCAGCCCTCAGCACCGGGCTCAGCGTGATGCTGTGTTACCTGATTGCCCGCCGGCTGTGGAACGAGCCGCGCAAGAGTTTTGCCTGCGCGCTGCTGTACATGAGTTTCGCCGTGGTTACCGGACAGGCCGGCTACGCCAACCTCGATCCGCAATTCACCTTTTGGGTCAACCTGAGTCTGGTGGCTTTGTGGTTTGCGCTGGACAGCGTCAGCCGTGACCGGCGCCTGATCGGTTGGGCGCTGCTGGGCCTGGCGTGTGGCATGGGGTTCATGACCAAGGGATTTCTGGCCTGGGTGTTGCCAGTGCTGATCGCCCTGCCCTGGATGATCTGGCAAAAACGCTTACGCGAGTTGTTGATTTACGGTCCGGTGGCGATTGCCGTGGCCATCGCCGTGAGCCTGCCCTGGGCCTTGGCGGTGCACGCGCAAGAGCCTGATTACTGGCGGTTCTTCTTTTGGCACGAACACATTCGCCGTTTTGCCGGTGACGATGCGCAGCATGACGCGCCGTGGTGGTTCTACCTGCCATTGCTGGTGGCGTTCAGTCTGCCGTGGGCCGCGTTGTTGCCGTCGGCGCTGAAGCAGGCGTGGCAAACACGTCGTCAGGCCAGCATCGGCTTTCTGCTGCTGTGGTTGCTGATGCCGCTGCTGTTTTTCAGCCTGAGCAACGGCAAGTTGCCGACCTACATCCTGCCGTGCCTGTTGCCCCTGGCCTTGCTGTTGGGCAACGCACTGGCGGACCGCTTGCGACTGGAACAAGGCCGGGTGTTGGGCATCAATGGCTTGCTCAACCTCCTTCTGGGCCTGACCACCCTGCTCGCCCTCGTCTACCTGCAACTGAAAAAACCACTGTACGACCACGAACTGCACAGCCTGGTGCTGGTGTTCATCGGTCTGCTCGGCTGGATCATGACCAACCTGCTGCAGGCGTTCCGGCCGTTGCAATGCTGGGCGGCGCCGGCCTTTGGCAGCCTGTTGCTGATCGGTGTGCTACCGGCGGCGATGCCCGAAGCGGTGGTGGCGAACAAGATGCCCGACCAGTTCGTCCTTGAGCATGCACAGGAACTCGGCCAGGCCGGCACGCTGTTAAGCAACGATCTGGGCGCCGCTTCGGCCCTGGCCTGGCGCCTGAAACGCACGGACGTGGCGTTGTACAACACGATAGGCGAATTGAAATATGGCCTCGCTTATCCTGACGGCGCACAGCAGCGCGTCGACCCCGATCGCGTGCAGCAGTGGATGCGCGACGCCCGCCAGAACGGTTCAGTTGGCGTGCTGATGCGGGTTAAAGGGGAGGCCGAGCTGCGTGAAATCGAACGACTGCCCAAGGATGGCAAACGCTATGAACAAGGCAACCTTGTGATTCTGATTTTTCCTCAGGGTGCGTCATGAGTCTGTTGCTGGTGTTGGCAGCCTGCCTGCTCACCTGCCTGGGCCAGATCGCCCAGAAAAAAGCCGTGGAAAACTGGAGCGGCCTGCCGCCGGGCTGGGGCACAAAACTGCGCTCGCCATGGTTGTGGCTGGCAATCGTCGCGTTGGGCGCGGGCTTGCTCGTGTGGCTGCTGGTGTTGCAGCGCCTTGAAGTCGGCGTCGCGTATCCGATGCTGAGCCTGAATTTTGTGCTGATCACCCTGATTGCCCGCTTCGTCTTCCACGAAAACATCGACCGTCGACACTGGTTGGGCGTGGCACTGGTGATGGGCGGCGTGATGTTGCTGGGGCTGCACACATGAGCCTGCGCCGTGGCCTGACCTTCGCCCTCGGCAGTGTACTGCTGGGCAGCGCCGCGCAGTTGGGCATGCGCTGGAGCATGACGCGCCTGCCGTCACCCGATCACTGGCTGGCCGCTGCGATTGATCCGACCGCTGTGGTCGTGGTGCTGGCCGCCATCCTCGCCTATGCCCTGTCGATGTTCAGCTGGCTCGCCGCCCTGCGCGATGTGCCGCTGGGCCGGGCTTATTCGCTATTGAGCATCAGCTACGCGCTGGTGTACGTGCTCGCCGCCGCGCTGCCGGTGTTCAACGAAGATTTCAGCCTTTCCAAAAGCCTCGGGGTGGCCCTGGTCATCCTTGGCGTCATCACCATCAACTCTCGACCTGCTCATGCGTCCAACCTCAGGAGCGACCTATGAAAATCAGTGTATTTGGTAGCGGTTACGTGGGCCTGGTGCAGGCCGCTGTGCTGGCTGAAGTCGGCCACGACGTGGTCTGCATGGACATCGACGAGAAAAAAGTCGAGTTGCTGCAACAAGGCCACGTGAGCATTTTCGAACCGGGGCTCGCCAGCCTGGTGCGCGAAAGTCTCGAAGCCAGGCGACTGCAGTTCACCACCGACGAAAAACTCGCTGTGCAACACGGTCAGGTGTTGTTCATCGCGGTGGGCACGCCGTCCCGGGACGATGGCTCGGCGGACCTGCGTTACGTGCTGTCGGTGGGCGAAGCGGTGGCCCGTCATCGCGAACAGCCGGTGATTCTGGTGGAGAAATCCACGGTTCCCGTGGGCACTGGCGATACCTTGCGCGCGCACATCGACAAATGCCTGATCAAGGTCGGGCGTTTGTTGCAGTTCGAAATCGTCTCCAACCCGGAGTTTCTCAAAGAAGGCTCGGCCGTGGCCGATTGCCGGCGTCCGGACCGTATCGTCATCGGCTGCGAAAGCGATGACGTGCGCGACGTCATGCGCGATCTCTATGCGCCATTCAACCGCAACCATGACCGGATCATGTTCATGGACCTGCGCAGTGCCGAACTGACCAAGTACGCCGCCAACTGCATGCTGGCGACCAAGATCAGCTTCATCAACCAGATCGCCGAACTGGCCGAACACCTCGGTGCCGACATCGAATCGGTGCGCCTGGGCATCGGCGCGGATTCGCGCATCGGCTATCACTTCATCTACCCCGGCTGCGGTTACGGCGGTTCGTGTTTCCCCAAAGACATGCGCGCCCTGATCCACAGTGCCGAAGAAGCGCATTGCTCCAGCGACCTGCTGCAAGCGGTGGAAGCAATTAATCAGCGGCAGAAACACAAGCTGTTCGAACGCATCAACGCGTTCTACAAGGGCGATCTGCGCGGCAAGACCTTCGCCGTGTGGGGCCTGGCGTTCAAACCCAACACCGATGACATGCGCGATGCACCGAGCCGCGTGCTGCTTGAATCGCTGTGGGCTGCTGGCGCCAGCGTGCGGGCGTTCGATCCGGAAGCGATGCAGGAAACCCAGCATTTGTACCCCGACGAAGCAAAGCTGATGCTCATGGGCACCCCAGAATCGGTGCTGGCCGGCGCCGATGCATTGATCATCTGCACCGAATGGCAGCAGTTCAAGGCGCCGGACTTCAACCTGATCCAGCAGCGGCTCAAAGCCCCGGTGATCTTTGACGGACGCAACCTGTACGACGCTGATCGCCTGACGCGCAACGGGTTCATGTACTACCCGATGGGTCGCGGTGACTCGCGCAAGTTACCGATTCCGTACCAGCAATGGCCGGCGGCTTCGGATGTCGCTTGATCGTTAACGCACCGAGCATTCGCCGGCAGTCCCTGGGCATCGGGCTGCTGGCGTTGATGTTGTTCAGCGCCGGGGTTTATCAGCAGGCGGTCATCGGCTTCGATTCGCGGTTCGTGCTGTTTGCCCAGGAGATGCTGCGCCATGGGCCATCGGTGTTTCCGACCACTTACGGTGAGCCCTACGCCGATTACTCGGCGGTCTCGACGCTGTTCATATGGCTGCTGTCCTTGCCGTTCGGGCAGGTCAACAGTCTCAGTGCCTGGCTGCCCAGCGCCTTCGCCGGTGCAGTAATCGTCACGTTGATGTTCCGCTTGCTGGCGCCGCATTCCCCACGTTGGGCGCTGCTGAGCATCGCACTGATGCTGATGACCAACACCTTCATCACCGAAACCCGCGCCGTGTCTCTGGACTTGATGCTCGCCGCTGTCGCGTTTGCCGTTTTCTACCTGGGTTATGCCGCCGACCACTTTGAGGCAAGGCGCCGCTGGTGGCTGATTCTGCCGCTGTTGCTGCTGGGCTTCGGTATTCGTGGGCCTATCGGCCTGGTGATTCCGACCGGCATGCTGTGCAGCTACTTCCTGATCAACCGTCAATGGCAACGGCTGTTCGGCTTTGGCCTGAGCGCGGCATTGCTGCTGACGGTGTGCGTCGGCGCGCTGTTGTGGCTGGCCGACACCAGCGGCGGCCCGGCGTTCATGCACGACGTGGTACGCATGCAGTTCATGGGGCGCATGGACGGCAGCGAAGGTGCGAGCGGTTCGCTGTATTACTTCACCGGTTCACTGGGCAACTATGCACTGGCGTATCCCTTGGCATTGCTGGTGTTGGTGGTGGTCTGGTTGACGGATGCGCGCCAGCCAGGCCCGGCACTGCGGCTGGTGCACTACTGCACGGCTGCTGCGTTGATCGTGATGGTCGGGTTGTCGATTCCACAGGCGAAGAAAGCCCGCTACGTGTTGCCCATGTTGCCGATGCTGGCAATCATCGCGGCGTATCCGTTTCAGGTGGCGCAAGGTCGGGTGTTTGCCTGGTTGCGAGGGGGAATGCAGGGTTTGTGGCTGGTGATGCCGGCGGTTCTGGTCGTTGGATTGCTGATCGTGCAACGACAACTGACCGAGCCATTGACTTCGATTTTCATCATCCTCGGTACGCTGCAGGCCATTGCCTTCGCCTTGCTGTTCAGGTCGCAATGGCGCGCGCAGGCACTGGCAATATGCGCGGTGTTGGCGCTGTGGCTGGTTTACATACTGGTGTTCGAGCCGGTAGAACGCAGGCTCTACGACACCCGCACATTCAGTCGCGAGGCCTTCGCGTTCGTGCAGAAAGATCCGGCACCGCTGGTGTTGCACGGCATGGGCAAAGACGCGAAGGCGATCAAGTTCATGGTCAATATCAGGCAGGATCTGCAACCGGTGTTTACCGAGTCGATTCAGGCGCTGGAAAGTGTGGCGGGACCTGCGTGGTTGATGATGGACCAAAGCGATTACAACGCACTGCATGGCACTGTTTTGGGTTCGCTACCGCCAGTATTGAGCGGACGCTTCGATAAAAACGATTTCGTGTTGATTCACCTGCAAAAACCTTGAACTTCAATCATACAGAAGACCTGTAGGAGCGAGCTTGCTCGCGATGGACGTTAACGAAAACGCATACTTCCTGAATAAACACGTGGCTCTCAAGTCAATCGCGAGCAAGCTCGCTCCTACAGGGGCCGGTCCGTCTGTTAGTTAAACCGACGACTTCAAATCTACACCCAACGCCTGGGCGAACGCCTTGACCAGCGGACTGCGTACGGTGTTGTGCCGCAAGATCAGATTGAACGGCGTGCTGATGTGGATCAGGTCCGGGCGCAACGCGCGAAATTGCCCTTGGGCGACCATCGAAGCGGCGTAATGCTGCGGTAGAAAACCAACGAAGCGCCCGGTCTTGATCAGCAGCGCCACGGCTTCCACCTGGGTCGCCGAAGCAGAAAAACTGTCGTACCGGGCAAAATTCAATTTGTCGCGGTGGATCGCGTAGCGGTGGTTGATGCACTCGTAATCCTTGAGCACCTGACTGTCGATTTCTGCCTCCGGCACCGCGAACAACGGGTGACCGACCGCGCAGTAAACCTCCGAGCGTTCTTCATACAGCGCGTAATAATCGAACTCTTCACGTTTCTGATAAACAGGAACAATACCGGCCACTAACCGTCCCTCTACGACGCCTCTTTCCACTTCATCCAGTTGCGACGCTTGAAGTTGAAACCTTACTTTGGGTGACGTTTCATTTATTCGTTTAATCGCTGCAACTAACGGTGAATTATCATCGGAAATCGTATTGTCAATAACACCCACACCAAGGTCGCCGATAAGTTCGTTCTGCGCTGAACTAAGCCGGTCTCGAAAGTTGTCGACCGACGCAAATAAATCAATCGATGCTTGATACACCAGACGGCCTTCTTCGGTCAGATGAAAGCCCTCGCGGCCTCGGGTACACAGGCGCATGCCGATACGGATCTCGAGGTCGGAGATCTGTTTGCTGATGGCGGCCAGCCCCACATTCAGCTCGTTCTGAGCCGCACTGAAACCTCCGGCCTCGACCACGGCCTTGAACACTTTGAGCAGTTTGAAATCCAGCCCGCTGAGGGCCAACGGTGCCCGTTGCACCGTTTTTGGCGCGGGGTTTCCGGAATTGGAAAGTGGGGTTTCCATAATGCTTATTTACCTCTGGCGCGCTATTCAACAACCTGTGTCCAACAACAAAAACATAGCTGGCCAATAATAATGAACACAGAAAACCAGGCTTGGCAACCGCTAATAATTCCCGTACTTCAGTGCCAACTCACTGATTTCGAACTACTAAAAGCTGACACTTCGATCAGCTCTCGCAACACTGCAACTGCCCTCTTGAAAACTGCTTAGGCCGAACCACGCCCGAATGATTTCCGGCGGGTCTTCCCGGCTCTGCGCATTAATTTCAGTTCGCTTTACCGACGAGGAAAACAACAATGTCTCAAACCACCGACCGTCTCTGGGGTGCACGCTTCAAAAGCGGCCCGTCCGAAGCCCTGGCGGCCCTGTCCCGTTGCCCCGAGCGCTACTTCCGCCTCACCCCGTATGACCTCGCCGGTTCCAAGGCTCATGCCCGTGAACTGCAGCGCGCCGGGTTGCTGAGTGAGCAGGAAACCCTGACGATGCTCGCCGCGCTGGAAGGTATCGGTGCTGACTTCAACGCCGGCCGCATCGCACCAACCCTCGACGACGAAGACGTCCACACCTTCATAGAACGTTTGCTGACCGAACGCCTCGGCGCCCTGGGTGGCAAGTTGCGCGCCGGCCGTTCGCGCAACGACCAGACCGCCAATGACCTGCGTCTGTTCCTGCGTGATCATGTGCGCACCCTGGCCGTTGAAGTACTGGCCCTGCAACAGGCGCTGGTGGATCAGGCCGAACAACACATCGAAAGTATCTGCCCGGGTTTCACCCACTTGCAGCAAGCGCAGCCGATCGTCTTCGCTCACCACTTGCTGGCCCACGCCCAATCGATGCTGCGTGACGTACAAAGACTGGTGGACTGGGACGTTCGCACCTCGCTGTCGCCACTGGGTGCCGCCGCCATGGCGGGCTCCGCCATCGCGCGCCTGCCGCAACAGTCGGCCAAGGAAATGGGCTACAGCGGTGTCTGCGAAAACTCCATCGACGCCGTGGCCAGCCGCGATCACGTCGCCGAGTTCCTGTTTATCGCCAGCATGCTGGGCATCAACATTTCCCGCCTCGCCGAAGAATTCTGCCTGTGGTCGTCGCGGCAGTTTCGCTGGGTCGCCCTGGATGATGCCTACGCCACCGGCAGTTCGATCATGCCGCAGAAGAAAAACCCGGACATCGCCGAACTGGCCCGGGGCAAGGCGGGTCGCCTGATCGGCAACCTCACCGGTCTGCTCTCGACGCTCAAATCCCTGCCGCTGTCGTACAACCGCGACTTGAGCGAAGACAAGAACGGCGTGCTCGATAGCGTCGACACCTTGCTCCTGGTACTGCCGGCCATGGCCGGGATGGTCGCGACCATGAAGGTCAACGTCGAAGAACTGCGTCGTCAGGCACCGCTCGGCTTTACCCTCGCCACTGAGGTCGCTGACTGGTTGGCGATGCGCGGCGTGCCGTTCAAGGAGGCCCATGAAATCACCGGCGCCTTGGTTCAAGCCTGTGAGAAGCACGACATCGAATTGTGGGAAGCCTCCCCGGCGCTGCTGGCCGAAATCGATCCGCGCCTGACCCCGCAAGTGCGCGACAGCCTGACCCTCGAAGCCGCCATCGCCGCTCGCAGTGGCTGGGGCGGTACGGCGCCGCAGCAAGTGCGCGAGCAGATCGGTCGGTTGAAGACCGCCCTCGCCGCGCAGCATGAATGGACCCAAAACTATCAGGGCTTCCGCCTCTGACAGACAACGCAACCCCCTGTGGGAGCCGGCTTGCTGGCGATGGTGTGTCAGTCGACATCCATTTAGCTGACACACCATCGCCAGCAAGCCGGCTCCTACAAAGGGAATGTGTTTGACCTGAAATACCAGTGTTCGGAGAACAACATGAGCCAGACTCAGGCAGAACGACTCCAGGCGGAGCGCAAACTGGCGGAAAACCAGTTCGATATCACCCAGTACGATCACGTGCCACGGCGTTATTACGGGCGGATCTTTTTCGCCACCGTGATTGTCATCGCGATCGTCGGCCTGGTGCGGGCCTTCGCCGAAGGCAAGATCGAATGGTCGTACATCGGCCAGTTCCTTACGTCCCAGGCGATCATGTGGGGCTTGCTCAACACCATCGTCATGGCGGTGCTGGCGATGGGGCTGGGCATTGTGTTCGGGGTGATCACGGCGATCATGCGCATGTCGGCCAACCCGATCCTGCGTTACGTAGCGGTGACCTACACCTGGCTGTTCCGCGGCACGCCACTGATCCTGCAACTGCTGTTGTGGTTCAACCTGGCGCTGATCTTCCCCACCATCGGCATCCCCGGCCTGTTCGAAATGGACACCGTGAGCCTGATGACGCCCTTCGTCGCCGCCCTCCTCGGTTTGAGCATCAACCAGGGCGCCTACACCGCAGAAGTGGTGCGTGCCGGTCTGTTGTCGGTGGACACCGGACAGTACGAGGCGGCCAAGTCGATCGGCATGCCGCGCCTGCAGGCACTGCGGCGGATCATCCTGCCCCAGGCCATGCGGGTGATCATTCCGCCGGTCGGCAACGAATTCATCGGCATGGTGAAAATGACCTCCCTGGCGAGCGTCATCCAGTATTCGGAACTGCTCTACAACGCCCAGAACATCTACTACGCCAACGCCCGGGTGATGGAGTTGCTGATCGTCGCCGGCATCTGGTACCTGGCCACCGTCACCGTCCTGTCCTTCGGTCAAAGCCGTCTGGAGCGTCGTTTCGCTCGCGGCGCCGGCAAGCGTTCTTGAGGAGCCCCACATGAGAAGCATCGTCAAGGCCGTGAGCCTGAACAAATACTACGACCATTTCCACGCGCTCAAGGACGTCAACATCGAAGTCGAGCAAGGCGAAGTGCTGTGCATCATCGGCCCGTCCGGCTCCGGCAAAAGCACCTTGCTGCGTTGCGTCAACCAGCTGGAAAAAATCGACAAGGGCGGCCTGTGGGTCGACGGCGAACTGGTGGGTTACCGCATCGCCGGCAATAAACTGCACGAACTCAACGAAGCGCAGATCGCCCGACAACGCCTGGCCACCGGCATGGTGTTCCAGCGTTTCAACCTGTTCCCGCACATGACTGTGCTGCAAAACATCATCGAAGGGCCGTGCCAGGTGCTCAAGCGTTCGCCCAAGGAGGCGCACGAAGAAGCCCTGGAACTGCTCGCCCGTGTCGGCCTGGCCGACAAGCGCAACAGCTACCCGATCGAGCTGTCGGGTGGTCAGCAACAACGCGTCGCCATTGCCCGGGCACTGGCCATGCGGCCCAAGCTGATGCTGTTCGATGAACCCACTTCGGCACTCGACCCGGAGCTGGTCGGTGAGGTGCTGTCGGTGATGCGCGATCTGGCGCAAACCGGCATGACCATGATCGTCGTCACCCATGAACTGGGCTTCGCCCGTGAGGTTTCCAACCGCATGGTGTTCATGGACGGCGGGCAGATCGTGGAGGCAGGAAGCCCCGAAGAAATTCTAATAAGTCCGCAAAACCCACGCACCCAAAGCTTCATTTCTGCCGTTCGAACCTAAGCGCCGGCTGGCGTAACAACACTCATAAGAGAACGACCATGAAGAACTTCGTAATCCCAGCAGTACTCGCAGGCCTGATGGCATCCAGCGTCAGCTTCGCCGCCGAATTGCCGGCCAGCATCAAGGAAAAAGGCGAGATCGTCGTCGCGATCATGCCGAACTATCCGCCAATGGATTTCAAGGACCCGGCCACCAACACCCTCACCGGTCTCGACTATGACCTGGGCAACGCCCTTGCCGAACGTCTGGGCGTGAAGATCAAATGGCAGGAAACCGGCTTCGAGCAAATGATCAACGCGCTCACCACCGACCGCGTCGACATGGTGCTGTCGGGCATGACCGACACCGTCGAGCGGCAGGCCAGCGTGACATTCGTTGACTACTTCACCAGCGGTCCGCAGTTCTACACCCTGCAGAAGAACAAGGACTTCAACGAAATCACCGACCTGTGCGGCAAGAAAGTCGGCACCAGCCGTCGGACCACGTTCCCGGCTGAAATCGCTGAATACAGCAAGGCCAACTGTGAAGCCGCCGGCAAACCGGCCATCGTGGTGATCGGCACCGAAGGTTCGGCGGATGCCCGCGCGCAACTGCGTCAGAGCCGTATCGATGCGGCGATGCAAGGCAGCGAAACCCTGTCGTACCTGAAAACTCAGGAAAAGGACATGTACAAAACGGTCGGCCAGCCGATTTCCGTGCAGTTCTCCGGCATGGGGCTGAGCAAGAAAAAGCCTGAGCTGAGCGAAGCGGTGAAGGTCGCGTTGCAGAGCATGATCGATGACGGCAGCTACGCCACCATCCTGAAAAAATGGGACCTGGAATTGGGTGCGATCAAGACAGCGACCATCAACGCCGGCAAGTAATGCTTGCCCTGTAGGAGCCGGCTTGCTCGCGATGGCGGCGCGTCAATCAACATACATGGCGCCTGACACACCGCCATCGCCAGCAAGCCGGCTCCTACGGGGTTATGGGAGTCGCAATAATTGCGTTCGACCGAGACCTAATGTGGGAGCGGGCTTGCTCGCGAAGACGGCGCGTCAATCAACATACATGGCGCCTGACACACCGCCATCGCCAGCAAGCCGATTCCCACACGTTGCGTTTCGACTATTGAGTACGGAGCACCACCAATGTCCTCCTCACCCCAGCCCACCTGGCCCGACCAGCACAAAGCCTGCCTCGCCCTGGCCTTCGACCTCGATGGCCCGACCGGCGATGCGATGCTCAACGGCTCGATCTGGCACAAGCCCGAATACTTCGGTTTCGGCGGTTACGGCCCTTACCGCGCACTGCCGCGGATTCTCGATCTGCTCGATGAGTTCCGGATACCGACCACCTTCTTCGTCCCGGCCTGGGTCGTGGAGAACTGGCCGAAACAGTGCCAGGCGATCGTCGAACGCGGGCATGAGGTGGCGTACCACGGCTACAAACACGAATCCTTTTACGCCCTGACGCTGGAACAGCAAAAGGACGTGATGAAAAAATCCCGCGAGGTGTTCTGGAAACACCTGAATATCCGCGCCGAAGGTTTCCGCACGCCGTCCGGCGACTGGCGGGCCGAGACGCCGGCGATGCTGGTAGAAGCCGGCGTGACCTATTCCAGCAGCATGCGCGGCGATGACCGTCCTTATCTGGACAATGTCCCCGGCTTCGAAACGCCGCTGGTGGAAATCCCCGGTCGCTGGGAAATGGACGACTACGCCTCCCTCGCCTACACCCGTGCGCCGAACTTCCCTTCCGGGCTGGACCGCACCGCCAGTTATGAGCTGACCCTGGACAACTGGTGCCGCGAATACGACGGCGCCATGAATGAAGGGTTGTGCCTGACCACCCTGTTCCACCCCAAGATCACCGGCAAACCGGGACGCATCCTGTTGCTGGAAAAACTCTTCGAACACATGCGCCAGCGCGACGACGTGTGGTTCGCCACCTGCCGCGATGTCGCCCAGTGGTGGCTGAAGGAGCATCACCATGGCTGATTCCACTCTCTGGCCCAAAGGCTACCGCTGCGCCGTGGTGCTGACCGTCGACTATAACGACATCCACGGCATTCTCACCCAGGCGCCGGAAGTCGCCGGGCGCGACAAGACGCTCTCAGTCTGGCGTTACGGCACGCAACGCGGTGTCGACCGCTTGCTGGGCCTGTTCGAAGAACTGGGTGTGCGCAGCAGCTGGTTTGTCCCCGGCATCGTTGCCGAGGAAAACCCGGAACACATCCGGGCGATTCAGGCAGGTGGGCATGAGATTGCCTGCGCCGGGTATCGTCACCAGCACTACGACACCCTCGATCTGCAGCAGCAGAGCGCCGAAATCGCCCGTGGCTGCGAAGCGTTGAAAGCGCTGACCGGCCAGCGTCCGACCGGGTTTCGCATTCCCGCTGGCAACGGTGCGCCGGGGTTCATCGAGGCACTGCGGGATCAAGGCATTTGCTGGTCGTCTTCATGGCGTGGCGACGATTTGCCATTCGCTCACCCCACCGCGCACGACGTGATCGAGCTGCCCTTGCACTACGAACTGGAAGACGAACCTTACTTCGCCTTCAACCTGAGCCCGGCGGTGCCGCCGGCGCAATCGCGGATCGCTTCCTATAGCCACACCCTGGGCAATCTGCAAATGGACTTCGTTGGGTTTCACCGTTTCGGGCTCTGTTACGTGCTGCGCCTGCACCCCGAGATCATTGCCACGCCGGGACGGATTGGCGTGTTGCGCGAGTTGCTGCAAAGCATTCAGCAGCACGACGACGTGTGGATCGCCACCGGCGCCGACGTCGCGCAATGGTGGGCTGAATCCGCGCCGCCCGTGGCCGAGGATCACCCGGCGTCGGTGTACGAGCGGCACTACCGGGATTACCTCCTATGACCGAACGCCTGCAACGACTGGCGCAGTTTTGCGTCGACACACGATTTGAAGACTTGCCACCGGCACTGGTGGAGCAAGCCACGCGGCACATCCTCGACACCTTTGGCGCGACGCTGGCCGGGGCTGGAAGCGACGTGGCAAAGCAGGCGCGTCAGGTGTTCGAGGGCGAAAGCGGCACCACGCGGGTCTGGGGCTCGGAGGTGCGGGTCGGCGCCGCTCAGGCTGCCATGCTCAACGGCGTCGCGGCCCATGCGCTGGAACTGGATGACACCGGTGGCTGTGATCATTCCGGTGCCGTGGTGCTGCCGGCGGTGATGGCTGCGGTGTCGATGTGTGCAAGGCCTGTCAGCGGTCGTGAGTTGATCACCGCCGTGGTCATCGGCTACGACGTCGGCCGCCGCGTGCTCGAAGCCTGTGGTGGATATTCGGCGCACAACGGTGCCGGCTGGCACTCCACAGCGACCTGCGGCGTCTTCGGCGCAGCGGCCGCGAGTGGGCTCATTCTGGGTTTGAACGCCGAACAAATGGTATCGGCACTGGGCATCGCCGGCAGTTTCAGCGGCGGATTGTGGGCCTTCATCCACGATGGCTCGCAAAGCAAAAAACTGCACAGCGGTCGCGCGGCAGAGGGTGGACTGCTCGCAGCGCGGTTTGCGCTGCAAGGCATCACGGGGCCGACGAAGTTATTCGATGACGTCTGGGGCGGATTTCTCAAGACCCTGGCCGTTGAAACGGCTCAACCAGAGGCGCTGGATGCAGATCTCGGGATCGTGTGGAAACTCGCCCGCTGTTCGATCAAGCCTTACGCCTCATGCCGAGGGACGCATTCGGCAATCGACGCGCTGGGGCTGTTGCTGGAACAACTGCAGGTCAGCGTCGATCAGGTCGAGGACATCCAGGTGTCGCTGTGCGGTTTCCTGCAGGACATGTGCGGCGCTCAGGACGTGAGCGCGCTGGCAGCGGCGCAGATGAGCCTGCCGTACGCCCTCGCCGCCCGGCTGGTGCATGGCCACTGCCGACTGGAAGCCTATGACGATCAACAGCGAGGTGATCCGCGGATTGCCCAGTGGATGTCGCGCATTCGCCTTGAAGTGGACCTGCAACTGTCAGAGGATGGCGAGCCTGTTGTCAGCGTGCTGACCGTGGACGGTCGGCGGGCGAGTCTTTGTGTCGATCCACCGTTGGGAGCGCCGGGGAATCCGTTGAGTGACGAGGCGCTGGAGGAGAAGTTTTTCAGTCTGGCGACGCGGGTGATGCCGAGGTCTCAGGCTGAGGAACTGATCGGGCAGTTGTGGCGGTTGGAAGCGCTGGAATCGGTTCGGTCGCTGGATCGGTGGCTGACTTGAATCTTGCGTTGTCTGTGCGGACATCTTCGCGAGCAAGCCCGCTCCCACATTTTGGAATGCGTTCCCTGTGGGAGCGGGCTTGCTCGCGAATGGCAGCGACTCGGTGTCGCGACGAACACTACAGAATCTGAATAAGGACATTTGCCCCGCCGTGGCCACTTACTCGCTCGTTATCCGCCGTTTGATGATCGTCTCGCTGACCATCGTCGTCAGCCGCGCCATCACCAGCCCGTTGCTCACGTTGTTCCTGAGCAACAAACTCGGGCTCAACCAACAGGACGTTGGCTTGCTGCTGGGTATCGCGGTGTTTATCGCCACCCTGCTCGCGCTCTACGGCGGCTACATCATCGACCGGCTCGAAAAGCGCCGGCTGCTGATCCTCGCCATGCTTTCCAGTGCCATTGGTTTCGTGCTGCTGACCTTCGCCGAAAATCTGTATTTGACCACCCTCACCCTGGTGATCACCGAAACGGCGTCGGCGCTGTTCCTGATCGGGTCCAAGGCGATCCTCAGCGAAAACCTGCCCGTGGGCCAGCGCGCCAAGGCCTTTTCATTGCGCTACACCCTGACCAACATCGGCTACGCCACCGGTCCGATGCTCGGTGTGGTGATTGCCGGGGTGTACCCGATCGCGCCTTTCCTGATTGCCGGCGCCATCGCGTTTTTCAGCATCTTTTTAATGAGCGGAATCCCCAGGGACTCGGCGCAGACACCCGCGATCGGTCAGCCACAGAGTTTCCTGAAAACCCTGATCACCCTGAAAAACGACCGTACGCTGATCATGTTTACCTGCGGCTGTCTGCTCAGCACCGTGGTCCACGGGCGTTTCACCCTGTACCTGTCGCAATACCTGCTGGTGACCCAAGACTCCAAGCGCGCCCTGGAAACCATGGCCGCCCTGCTCGCCTGCAACGCCATCAGCGTGATCCTGCTGCAATACCAGATCGGGCGTTTCCTCAAGCGCGAACAACTGCGCTATTGGATTGCCGGCGGTACCAGCCTGTTCATTCTCGGCCTGATCGGCTTCAGCCTGGCCGATAGCCTGGTGTCATGGTGCGTGGCGATGTTCATTTTCACCCTCGGCGAAATGATCATTTATCCCGCCGAATTCCTCTTCGTCGACACCCTGGCTCCAGAGGATTTGCGCGGCAGCTACTATGGCGCGCAGAACCTCGCGGCCCTCGGCGGCGCACTGAGCCCGGTGATTTGCGGTTTCCTGCTGATGCACACGCCGGCACCGACGATGTTTTATGCCCTGAGTGCACTGACCGCCATGGGCGGGTTCCTGTGTTTCATGAGTGGTCGCCGGGTCGGCTTACAGCATAAATAATGCACTCAAACTGCATTAATATGAATTTGTCAGCATCCGGAATGAACGGCACACTGTGCCCCGTTCCTCCCCCAATTGCTGGAACACCTTCAAGGGCTTTCTGGGTATCCCAGGTAAGCCTTTTTTTTGCCTCGATTTTTTCAATGGGTCGTCTGCCAAATGCTTGCTCGCTGGTTACCTGCCGCCGTCAACACCCGCCCTTCCGAATGGAGCCGCGCCGCCATCGGCATGGCCTTGGGCACGATGTTCAGCGTCTGGCTCTGCTCCCAGGTATTCGGCATCGAAGTCGCGCAGCACCTGATCGGACCGTTGGGTGCTTCGGCGGTGCTGTTGTTCGCGGTGTCCTCCGGGGCGCTGGCACAACCCTGGTCGATACTCGGCGGCTACTTGAGCGCCGGGGTGATCGCGCTGCTGGTCGCTCATGTGCTCGGACGAACCCTTGGCAGCGCGTGCCTCGCCGCGGGCATGGCGCTGATCCTGATGTGCTGGCTGCGCTGCCTGCATCCGCCGGCCGGCGCATTGGCCCTGACGCTGGTGCTGGCCGATCCGGCGACCATCGCCCTGGACTGGAAAGCCCTTGCCCCGGTAATGCTCGGCGCCTCGACGATGCTGTTCAGCGCCCTGGTTTATAACAACCTGACGCGCATCCGTTACCCCAAGCGCGCCAGCGAACCGGTGGCCGTGGTGCCTGCCGATCATCCGCCGATCGATCGGCGGGCCATCAACGCCGAAGACCTGAAGCTGGCCCTGGCGGACATGGAAGCCTTCTTCGACGTCACGCCGGAAGACCTTGAGCAACTGATCCATGCGAGTGAATTGCACGCCAAGCGCCGCAGTATTGGTGAAGTGCTGAGCAGTAGAACCTGACATAACACCGAACCCTGTGGGAGCGGGCTTGCTCGCGAAGAGGCCGGCTCATCCAGCATTAATGTTGACTGACACGCCCCCTTCGCGAGCAAGCCCACTCCCACATTCGGTATTCGTGTCAGCCCTTGCAAATTTGCAGAAAGAACCTGCACGTATCCCGGTTGTACATCACAAATTTGCACTGTTACGATCCTGCATCGCTCGCGCGCGAGCTTCTTTATAAAGAACAATAAAAGCAGGGAGTTAGTGATGACTGCTCAGGTTTCATCGAAGGGAATTTCGCCCGTGGATGCCACGCAAAACGAAGTGCTGGCCGAGGTTCGCAACCACATCGGTCACCTGACCCTCAATCGCCCCGCCGGTCTCAACGCCATTACCCTGGACATGGTCCGCCACCTGCAGCGTCAGCTCGATGCCTGGGCTCAGGATGCGCAGGTGCATGCGGTGGTCCTGCGCGGGGCCGGCGAGAAAGCCTTCTGTGCCGGTGGCGATATCCGCTCGCTGTATGACAGCTTCAAAAGCGGCGACACCCTGCACGAAGATTTCTTCGTCGAGGAATACGCCCTCGACCTCGCTATTCATCACTACTGCAAACCGGTGCTGGCCCTGATGGACGGATTTGTCCTCGGCGGCGGCATGGGTCTGGTGCAAGGCGCCGATTTGCGGGTGGTCACCGAGAAAAGCCGTCTGGCGATGCCTGAAGTCGGCATCGGTTATTTCCCGGATGTAGGCGGCAGTTACTTCCTGCCGCGGATTCCTGGCGAGCTGGGTATTTACCTCGGGGTCAGCGGTGTGCAGATTCGGGCGGCGGATGCGCTCTATTGCGGGCTGGCCAACTGGTATCTGGACAGCGACAAACTGGTGGAGCTGGACGAGCTACTCGATCAACTGGCGTGGCACGACACGCCGCTAAAAGACCTGCAAAGCCTGCTGGCGCAACTCGCGGTGCAGCAATTGCCCGATGCGCCACTGAGCAAGTTGCGTCCGGCCATCGATCACTTCTTCGCCCTGCCCGACGTGCCGAGTATTGTTGAGCAACTGCGCGAAGTCACGGTTGCCGACAGCCATGAGTGGGCCACGACCACGGCAGATCTGCTGGAAAGCCGTTCACCGCTGGCCATGGCTGTAACCCTGGAAATGCTGCGCCGCGGTCGGCACTTGAGCCTGGAAGACTGCTTCGCCCTTGAGCTGCACCTGGACCGTCAGTGGTTCGAGCGCGGCGACCTGATCGAAGGCGTGCGCGCCTTGCTGATCGACAAAGACAAGAGCCCGCGCTGGAACCCGCCGACCTTGCAGGCGCTGGATGCCGGGCATGTCGCGAGTTTCTTCACAGGGTTTGACCGGAGCGGGAGCTGAGCCATGCACGATATCGAATTGAGCGAAGAACAAGTCATGATCCGCGACATGGCCCGGGATTTTGCCCGCGGCGAAATCGCGCCCCACGCGCAAGCCTGGGAAAAGGCCGGCTGGATCGACGATGGTCTGGTGGCGAAGATGGGCGAACTGGGGCTCCTGGGCATGGTGGTGCCCGAAGAATGGGGCGGTACCTATGTTGATTACGTCGCCTACGCGCTGGCGGTGGAAGAAATTTCCGCTGGCGACGGTGCCACGGGCGCACTGATGAGCATCCACAATTCCGTGGGCTGCGGACCGGTCATGAACTACGGCACCGACGAACAGAAACAGACCTGGCTGCCGGATCTGGCCAGCGGCAACGCCATCGGCTGCTTCTGCCTGACCGAACCACAAGCCGGCTCCGAAGCGCACAACCTGCGCACCCGTGCCGAACTGCGCGACGGCCAGTGGGTGATCAACGGCGCCAAGCAATTTGTCAGCAACGGCAAGCGGGCGAAACTGGCCATCGTGTTTGCCGTGACCGATCCAGACCTGGGCAAGCGCGGTATTTCAGCGTTTCTGGTGCCCACCGATACCGCCGGTTTCATCGTCGATCGCACCGAACACAAGATGGGCATCCGTGCTTCCGATACCTGTGCGGTGACCCTGAGCAACTGCACCATTGCCGAAGCCAATCTGCTCGGCGAACGCGGTAAAGGCCTGGCCATTGCGCTGTCCAACCTCGAAGGCGGACGCATCGGCATCGCCGCGCAGGCGTTGGGCATTGCGCGTGCCGCGTTCGAGGCGGCGCTGGCCTACTCCCGTGATCGCGTGCAGTTCGACAAGCCGATCATCGAGCATCAAAGCATCGCCAACATGCTGGCCGACATGCACACACGCCTGAACGCGGCGCGGTTGCTGATCCTGCATGCCGCGCGGTTGCGCAGTGCGGGCAAGCCGTGTTTGTCAGAGGCTTCGCAGGCCAAGCTGTTTGCGTCGGAAATGGCGGAGAAGGTCTGCTCGTCGGCGATGCAGATCCATGGCGGGTATGGGTATCTGGAGGATTACCCGGTGGAGCGTTATTACCGGGATGCGCGGATTACGCAGATTTACGAAGGGTCGAGCGAGATACAGCGGATGGTGATTGCCCGGGAGCTGAAGCATTACCTGGTGTGAAGCTTTAAAAGCTTAAAAGCATCGCGAGCAAGCCCGCTCCCACATTCAATCGCGTTCCCTCAGGAGAAATGCGATCAAATGTGGGAGCGGGCTTGCTCGCGATAGCGTCAGTAAGAACGCCGCATTACTTCCCGACGAACTCCGCCTCACGCTTGGCAATAAACGCCGCCATTCCTTCCTTCTGATCCTGCGTCGCGAACGCCGCATGGAACACCCGACGCTCAAAGCGCACGCCTTCCGACAAGGTCACCTCAAACGCGCGGTTGACGCTTTCCTTGACCATCATCGCAATCGGCAACGACTTCTTGGCGATCAGCGCCGCGACTTTCAGTGCTTCCTCCAGCAACTCATCCGCCGGCACGATCCGCGCGACAATCCCGCAACGCTCCGCTTCCACCGCATCGATCAAACGCCCGCTCAGGCACATTTCCATCGCCTTGGCTTTACCGACTGCGCGCGTCAGGCGCTGGGTGCCGCCCATGCCCGGCAGCACGCCGAGGTTGATTTCCGGTTGACCGAACTTCGCGTTGTCACCCGCCAGGATGAAATCGCACATCAACGCCAGTTCGCAGCCGCCGCCCAAGGCAAAACCGTTAACGGCGGCAATAATCGGCTTACGGCGGTTAGCCACGCGATCACTGTCGCTGAACAGATCATCGAGGTAGATCTGCGGGTAAGTCAGCTCAGCCATTTCCTTGATGTCGGCACCGGCGGCAAAGGCTTTTTTCGAGCCGGTCAGTACGATGCAACCGATGTCCGAATCGGCTTCCAGGCCATCGAGGGCGTGGTTCAGTTCGCTGACGATCTGCGCGTTCAGCGCGTTCAGCGCCTGCGGACGGTTCAGGGTGATCAGGCCGACACGGCCGTGGATTTCCAGCAAAATCGTTTCGTAACTCATAAACAACTCCTGTTTTGCATAACGCTTGATCCCCCGTAGGAGCTGCCGAAGGCTGCGATCTTTTGACTTTGATTTTCAGGATCAAAAGATCGCAGCCTGCGGCAGCTCCTACAGAGGTTCTTTTTAGAGACTGCGCGAAATGACCATGCGCTGAATATCACTCGTGCCTTCGTAGATCTGGCACACCCGCACGTCGCGGTAAATCCGCTCCAGCGGGAAGTCGTTCAGGTAACCGTAACCACCGAGGGTTTGCAACGCGGCAGAGCAGACCTTTTCAGCCATTTCCGAGGCGAACAGCTTGGCCATGGAGGCTTCGACCAGCGCCGGTTTACCGCTGTCACGCAACGCCGCGGCGTAATGCACCATCTGCCGGGCGACGGCAATCTGGGTCGCCATGTCCGCCAGGCGGAACGCGACGGCCTGGTGTTCGATGATCGGTTTGCTGAAACTCTCGCGCTCACGGGCGTAATCCCGAGCCGCTTCAAACGCGGCGCGGGCCATGCCCACCGATTGCGAGGCGATGCCGACGCGGCCGCCTTCGAGGTTGGCCAGGGCAATCCGGTAGCCTTCACCCTCCTCGCCCAGTCGGTTGGCCACCGGCACTTTGACGTCTTCGAACAGAATCTGGCAGGTGTCGGAAGCGTGCTGGCCGAGTTTGTCTTCGACGCGGGCGACTTTATAGCCCGGCGAATCGGTCGGCACGATCAGCGCGGTGATCCCGCGTTTGCCGGCACTCGGGTCCGTCACCGCAAATACGATCACCACCCCGGCGTTCTGCCCGGAGGTGATGAACTGCTTGCAGCCGTTCAACACGTAATGATCGCCTTCGAGACGTGCACGGGTTTTCAAACCGCTGGCATCGGAACCGGCTTGCGGTTCAGTCAATGCGAAAGCGCCAAGCATCGCACCGCTGGCCAGCGGTTTGAGGAAGCGCTCTTTCTGATCGTCGTTGCCGTAGTTGAGGATCGGCACGCAACCCACCGAGTTGTGCACGCTCATGATGGTCGAGCAGGCGCCATCGCCGGCGGCGATTTCTTCCAGGGCCATGGCGTAGGCCAGGTAACCGGTGTCACAACCGCCCCACTGCTCCGGCACCAGCATGCCGAAGAAACCCAGTTCGGCCATCTCGCCGATGGCTTCCTTGGGGAAACGGTGCTCGCGGTCCCATTCGGCAGCGAACGGTTTCAGCCGTTCCTGGGCAAATTGCCGGGCCATGTCGCGGATCTGTTGTTGGTCGTCATTGGGAATCATGGTGAATCCTTAAAAAGGTGATTGCCCTTGTAGGAGCCGGCTTGCTGGCGATGGCGATTTCAAGGACGCCATCGCCAGAAAGCCGGCTCCTGCAGGTCAGATCAGTACAGGCATTCCACGGCCATCGCCGTCGCTTCACCGCCACCGATGCAGATCGCTGCAACACCGCGTTTCAGGCCTTTCTGGCGCAAGGCCGAGAGCAAGGTCACCAGAATCCGCGCACCGGACGCACCGATCGGGTGGCCCAGGGCGCAGGCACCACCGTGAACGTTGAGTTTCTCGTGGGGGATTTCCAGGTGGGTCATCGCCGCCATGCCAACCACGGCGAACGCTTCGTTGACTTCGACCAGATCGACGTCGTTCAGCGACCAGCCGGTTTTCTTCATCAGCCGCTTGATCGCGCCGATCGGTGCCACCGGGAACAGGCCAGGCGTGTCGGCGAATGCCGCGTGACCATGGATCACCGCAAGCGGTTTCAAACCGCGTTTTTCAGCTTCGGAACGGCGCATCAGCACCAGCGCCGCCGCACCATCGGAAATCGAACTGGAGTTGGCCGCTGTAACGGTGCCGCCTTCACGGAACGCCGGTTTCAGCGAGGCGATCTTGTCCAGTTTGGCTTTCGGTGGCTGTTCGTCATTGCTGATCACCACCTGTTCTTTGCCGACGGTCACGGTCAGCGGCACGATTTCGTCCTTGAAGCTGCCGTCCTTGATCGCTTGCTGCGCGCGGGTGGTCGACGCGATGGCAAACGCATCCTGGGCTTCGCGACTGAAGCCGTTGGTTTCAGCACAATCCTCGGCGAAGGTGCCCATCAGGCGGCCCTTGTCGTAGGCGTCTTCCAGGCCATCGAGGAACATGGAATCGAGCACACGACCGTGACCCATGCGGTAACCGCTGCGGGCGCGGTCCAGCAGGTACGGCGCGTTGGACATGCTTTCCATGCCGCCGGCGACGACAACATCGGCGCTGCCGGCGATCAGCATGTCGTGGGCCAGGATGGCCGCTTCCATGCCGGAACCGCACATCTTGTTCAGGGTGGTGCAGCGGGTCGATTTATCCAGCCCGGCGCCCAGTGCAGCCTGACGGGCCGGGGCCTGGCCGAGGCCGGCGGGCAGCACGCAGCCGAACAGCACTTCTTCAACGGCATCCGGCGCCACACCGGCGCGTTCAACAGCTGCACGAATGGCGGCAGCGCCCAGTTGTGGCGCGGTCAGGCTTTTCAGTTCGCCCTGGAATCCACCCATCGGGGTGCGGACGGCGCTGACGATAACAATGGGATCGTTGGAAAGGGTCATGACAAATCCTCCTTACTTGGCGGCCATGCGCAAGGCACCGTCGAGACGGATCACCTCGCCATTGAGCATGCTGTTTTCAATGATATGCCTGACCAGCGCGGCATACTCGCCCGGTTTGCCCAAACGTGGCGGAAACGGCACGCCAGCGGCTAGGGAATCGCGAACTTCCTGGGTCATGCCGGCCATCATCGGCGTCTCGAAAATGCCCGGTGCGATGGTCATTACACGAATACCGAAGCGCGCCAGTTCACGGGCGGCGGGCAAGGTCAGGCTGACGATCGCGCCTTTGGACGCGGCATAAGCCGCCTGGCCGATCTGTCCGTCGTAAGCCGCAGCCGACGCGGTGTTAATGATCACCCCGCGCTCGCCATCGGCATCCGGTTCGGTTTCGGCGATGGCCGCCGACGCCAGACGCAGCATGTTGAAACTGCCGATCAGGTTGACGTTGATCACCTGGCTGAAACTGGCCAGCGCATGCGGACCGGTCTTGCCGAGGATCTTCTCGCCACGGACGATGCCGGCACAGTTGACCAGACCGTTGAGGCCGCCGAAAGCTTTGACTGTCGCCTGCACCGCCGCTTCAGCTGCCGCTTCGTTGCTGATGTCCGCCACCACGCTTTGCGCCCCCAGACGTTCGGCCTGAGCGGCAACAGCGTCGGCGTTCATGTCCACCAGCATCACTTTGGCGCCGCCCGCAACCAGCATTTCAGCTGTGGCCGCGCCGAGCCCGGAGGCACCGCCGGTGACGAGAAAAACCTTGTTTTCGATCTGCATCGTTGTTTCCTTGGATTCAAGCTGAAACGTTCTTCGCCGCAGCCTCTTGAGCCTTGGCGATTTCCTGGTTGCGCAAGATAAAGCGCTGCAATTTGCCGCTTGGGGTTTTCGGCAACTCGCTGACAAATTCGATTTCACGGGGGTACGAGTGCGCGGCCAGACGCTTGCGCACATGCTGACGCAGTTCTTCGGCCAACTCCGGTGCGGCACGGTATTGCGCGCTGAGCACGACGAACGCTTTGACCAGCTCGGTGCGCTCCGGGTCGGGCTTGCCCACCACCGCCGCTTCGACCACGGCCGGGTGTTCGATCAACGCGCTTTCGACGTCGAATGGGCCGACGCGGTAGCCGGAGGTGGTGATCACGTCATCACTGCGGCCGACGAAGCTGATGCTGCCGTCCGGGTTCCACTCGACGGTGTCGCCACTCAGGTAATAGTTGCCGACGAAGGCCTTGGTGGGCGCACCCTCGTAACCGGCGAACCAGCACATCGGCGACTGAGTGCGGTCGATGGCCAGGATGCCTGGCTGGCCGACGCCCAATTCCTTGTTCTCGTCGTCGAGCACCACGATGCGGTGGCCCGGCGAAGCAAAACCGGCGGCGCCCATGTGAATCGGATGTTCAAGGCCATGGTGATTGCACAGGACCATGCCCAATTCGGTCTGGCCGTAATGGTCATGAATCACCACGCCGAGGTTGTCGGCGAACCAGCGGATCACTTCCGGATTCAACGGCTCGCCGGCGCTGCTGACGATGCGCAGCTTGCCCTTGATCGATTTCGCGAACTCGTCACCACCGGCAATCAGCAAGCGATAGGCCGTCGGTGAACCGGTGAGGTTGGTAATCCCGTATTTGTTGATCACCCGGCAAGTGCTTTCGAGGGTGAACGGACCATCGTAAAAAGTGATCGGATGCCCCATCGCCATCGGCCCGGTAACCCCGAAATAGATGCCGTAGGCCCAACCCGGGTCGGCGACGTTCCAGAAGGCGTCTTCCGGGCGCAGGTCCACGGCGTCACGGGTGTAGCTCTGGAAGGCGACGATGGCCTTGAGCGGCACGGACAATGCTTTCGAGGGACCGGTGGTGCCCGAGGTGAACATCAGCAGGAACGGGTCTTCGCCGGTCAGCAGCACCGGTTCGCACTCGGGGGAATAGTTGGCCAGTTCGGCCCAGAAGCTGAAATCGCCACGGACAATGCCCTGGCCTTTCGCGCCGCCGACGGTGACGATGGTCGGGCAGTCGGCGACTTCAGCGAGTTTGGAGCGGTTGACCGCATCGGTCACCACCAATTTGGCGCCGGAACTGCTCAGGCGATGCTCGATCGCTTTGGGGCCGAACGCGGTGAACAGCGGCTGATACACCGCGCCGATGCGCCAGGTGGCAAGCACGGAGATCAACAGTTCGATATTGCGCGGCAAGAGGCCGGCGACCTTGTCGCCTTTCTTCACGCCTTGGGCCAGCAGGAAGTTGGCGAAACGCGCAGCCTTGTCCTGCAGGTCGCTGAAGGTATACGTCGCGCTGGTGCCGTCTCGGCCTTCCCAGAACAGCGCGATGCGGCCTGGCAATGCATGCCGGTCGCAACACTCGGCGCAGGCATTGAGGGCCGTCAGGTTGCCCGCGAGTGCGGCGTCGACGGTGTGCTGATAATTGAACTGTGACGTGGCAGACAAGTAATCGCGCATTGCCAGAATCCCTGTGTATTTTTATTAGGTTGGGGGAACCGTAACCAACAGGGAAATACTCGCTCCGCGCGGGGGGTGGGGCAATGGTCAAAGCTATCAAGTTGTCTGACTGGTTTGGCCAAGGTTTGAGAGGTGTGGTGCCTGGACAGATGCCATCGCCAGCAAGCCGGCTCCTACAGTTTGGAACGCATTCCCCTGTAGGAGCCGGCTTGCTGGCGATGACGGCCGCCCAATCACAAAAAAAAACCGGCTCAGCTCGCTTCGTTCAGAATCAAACTCCGGTAATGCCCCGGATTCGACCCCGACCACTTACGAAACGCCTTGTAGAACGAACTCGCATCGGCAAACCCCAGCCGCGTGGCGATTTCGGCAAAACTGATACTCGGTTCAGCCAGCCAGACGATGGCCAATTCCTTGCGCACGCTATCCTTGAGCCCCTGATACGTCTGCCCCTCTTCCGCCAGCCGCCGACGCAAGGTCGAGGCCGACATGCACAGTTGTTGCGCCAGAGGTTCAGTCTCCGGCCACTGTTCGGCGGGCAACTGCCGCAAATCGTGCTTGATCCGGCTCGCCAGGCTCTCCGGGTCGCGGTACTTGACCAGAATGTTGGCCGGCGCATGGGCCAGGAATCGCTTGAGTTCTTCGGCGCTGCGCTTGATCGGCAAATCCAGGCACTCGGCCGAGAAGATCATTCGGGTGCGCGGCCGGTCGAAACGCAGGTTTTCGGAGAACATCACCTGATAGTCGTCACAGAAATCCGGCTGCGGGCAGCGCAACTCGATGGCCAGAATCGGAATCCGTCGCCCCGCCAGCCAGCAGGCCACGCCGTGAACGATCATCCAGTAGGTGAAGTAGGTAAAGGCGCGACGCGGGTCCTGGTCGTCTTCCAAAAGCACGATCTCCGCCAGACTTTGCTGGCGAACCAGCTGCGCGGGCAAGTGTTCGAGCATCAACGACAGAAACCCCAGCCCTGAGGTCAGGCCGGCAGCGAGGCTCGGCTGGACCATGGAGCAGCGGCACAGAAACGCCAGACTGCCGGATTTGAGCTTGCGTGGGTCCATGCCAAAAAACTCATCGTCCCGACGCCGGGCCAGCAAGCGCCAAAGCCGTGCGTACGCGGTGGCCGGCACTCGGGCCGTGGACGATTCGAGCAGCGCCGGATCGATGCCGACCTTGTTCAACACCTCGTCGGTGGCAGCACCCGGGGCGCAACTTTGCAACAGCGCTTCACGCACCAGTTGAATGGAGATGGTGTCTTTTTCCGACATTACGCAGAGAGTGCCGTGTTGTTATCAGTGGTGCGCATATTAGCCCGATAAGATCAAAAGATCGCAGCCTTCGGCAGCTCTTACAGGGTATGCATTTCAAATGTAGGAGATGCCGAAGGCTGCGATCTTTTGATCTGTTCAGCTTAGGTTCAGGTAAATGCCAATGATTGCCATTTGGGAATGAGTGTCATTATGTTACAAATTAGCACCCTATCTAATTCCGAGACGGTGCTGAATGCTTGTTCCTTTTCTGATCATGCTGCGCGAAGGCATTGAGGCTGCATTGATCGTTGGCATTATCGCCAGCTACCTCAAGCAAACTGGCCGCGGCCAGTGGATGCCCGCCGTATGGATTGGTGTATTCCTCGCCGCTGCACTGGCCCTGTTGGTGGGCGGGGGCCTGGAGCTGGTCAGCGCCAAATTTCCGCAGAAACAACAGGAGCTGTTTGAAGGTGTGGTCGGCCTGGTCGCGGTCGGCATCCTCAGTTCCATGGTGTTCTGGATGCGCAAGGTGGCGCGTTCGATCAAGCATTCGTTGCACGTCTCCCTCGATCACGCATTGACCGGTTCCAGGCATCAGGTGACAGCGCTGATTGCCATGGTGTTTTTCGCCGTCGCCCGGGAAGGCCTGGAAACGGTGTTCTTCCTGCTCGCGGTATTCCAGCAAAGCGAAGGTCCGGCCGCACCGATCGGTGCCCTGCTCGGCCTGATCCTGGCGATCATCGTCGGTTTCCTGATCTACACCGGCAGCATGCGCCTGAACCTCGGCGCGTTCTTTCGCTGGACCGGTCTGTTCATCCTCGTGGTGGCCGCCGGCATTCTCGCCAACTCGGTGCAGGCGCTGCATGAAGCCGGGGTCTGGAATCACCTGCAAACCGTGCTGTTCGATTTCAGCGCCACGCTGCCGATGGACAGCCCGCTGGGTTCGGTGCTGGCCGGCATGTTCGGGTATCAGGATGCCCCGACTGTCAGCACCCTCGGCGCTTATCTGATTTACCTGGTGGTGGCGCTGGCGATGTTCTTCATGCCCGCCCCGCCCCCTTGCAGGAGCGAGCTTGCTCGCGATGGTCGTTAACGATAACGCGCAAAACCAGATGTACAGCGGCGCCTGTGGTGTTTTCGCGAGCGACTTCGCGCCCACAGGATTGTGATTTCCAGTCAGTAAGGGCACCCATGCCAAATCAAGTTCCTCCTCCTCAGGCCTCCCCTCCCCGCGCCTTGCGCTGGGCGGTGGCCGGTTCGGTGATCGTGATGATCGCCGCCGGCGGCCTGTTCTACTACGCCTCGAAAATGGCCGCGGCCAAACGCCAGAGCAACCATGACGAAGTGCTGGTGACCATTCACCCGCACAGCTGCGAACCGAATGCGTTGACGGTGCCGGCCGGTCGCGCCAGTTTCCGCATCGTCAACCGCTCGGACCGTGCCGTTGAATGGGAAATCCTCGACGGCGTGCTGGTGGTCGAAGAACGGGAAAACATCGCGCCCGGCCTGAGCCAGGTGATCAACGCCAACCTGTTGCCCGGCGATTACGCGATCACCTGCGGCCTGCTGAGCAATCCGCGCGGCACACTGCACGTGACGCCAACCGCCGCTTCCGATGCCGCGGCCAAAGCCAAAGCCAAACCGTCGATGGTCGCTTTCGTCGGGCCATTGTCGGAATTCCGCGTTTACCTGAGCAGCCAAAGCACTGCGCTGATCAAAGCCGTCACCGCGCTCGAACAAGCCATCGAGGCCGGCGACCTGGGTCTGGCGCAAGCGTTGTACATCCCGGCCCGCACCGCGTATCAGCGCATCGCCCCGGCGGCACAGCGTCTCGCCGAACTCGACAACACGATCGACGCCCGCGCCGATTACTTTGAAAAACGTGAGCAGGATCCGGGCTTCAGCGGTTTCCATCGCCTCGAATATGCGTTGTTCCAGCAACGCTCCCTCGACGGCCTGACACCGCTAGCCCAGCGGCTGCTGACCGATGTCACCACGCTCAAGCAACAACTGCTCGCCCAATCGCTGCCGCCGGAACAACTGGTCAGCATTGTGGTGCGCAACCTCAACAACCTGGGGGACGTGCGCGCCAGCAGCGGTGAAGAAGAACGCTACAGCCACATCGACCTGAACGGTTTCGCCGGCAACCTTGACGCGGCCCGCAAAGTCGTCGACCTGTTGCGCCCGCTGCTGACCAAGTCCGCCGCCGACCTGCTTCCAACCCTCGACAACGCCCTCGCCAACCTCGATGCCGAACTCAACGGCTTCAAGGTCGAGAACGGCTACGCGAGCTACGACAGCGTCAGCACCGAACAGCGTAAACAGATCGCCGACAAGGCCAAGGTGCTGGCCGACGCACTCGACGGCATCGATCCCGCCCTTGGCCTTTCCGGCCTATAGCAGAAGACGAACTTCAGATGAACGATTCAGAGCAATTCAACCTTCAACGGCGTCGGGTATTGATGGGCATGGGCGCCGCCGGCGTGGCCCTCGCCGGTTCGGCCTTGAGCTGCCCGGCCATGGCTGCCAGCCCCGCGCAAGTCACCGAAGCGCCGAGCAGCGACAAGACCGAGGACCGCCACGACTTCCACGGCCGGCACCAGAGCGGCATCGTCACCCCGCGCCCTGCGTCCGGCATGCTGGTGTCGTTTGATGTGTTGGCCAACGACCGCGAAGACCTGGAGCGGCTGTTCCGCACGCTCAATGAACGCATCGCGTTCCTGATGAAGGGCGGTCCGGTGGCGCAGGTCGATCCGAAACTGCCACCGGTGGATTCAGGCATTCTCGGCCCAGTGGTGACCCCGGACAACCTGACCATCACCGTGTCGGTCGGCGAATCGTTGTTCGACGAGCGCTTCGGCCTGGCGGGCGCCAAACCGAAACGGCTGAGCCGCATGGTCGGTTTTCCCAACGATGCGCTGGAAGCCGATTGCTGCCATGGCGACCTGAGCTTGCAGTTCTGCGCCAACACCACCGACACCAACATCCACGCCCTGCGTGACATCGTGAAAAACCTGCCGGACCTGCTGCTCGTACGCTGGAAACAGGAGGGCAGCGTGCCGCCGCAAGCGCCGGCGAAACCCGGTGTGCAGGCGCAGAGTGCACGCAATTTTCTGGGCTTTCGCGACGGATCGGCCAACCCGGATTCCAACGACGCCAAGGCCATGGACAGCATCGTCTGGGTCCAGCCCGGCAGCGACGAACCGGCCTGGGCGGTGAATGGCAGCTATCAAGCGGTGCGGATCATCCGCAATTTCGTCGAACGCTGGGACCGCACGCCGCTGCAGGAACAGGAAAGCATTCTCGGCCGGATCAAAAGCACTGGCGCGCCCATGGGCGGTGCCCATGAAACCGAGGTCCCGGACTACGCCAAAGACCCGCAAGGCAAGCTGACCAAACTCGACGCCCACATTCGCCTGGCCAACCCGCGCACCGCCGCGACCCAGGCCAACCTGATCCTGCGCCGGCCGTTCAATTATTCCAACGGCGTGAACAAGAACGGTCAGCTGGACATGGGGTTGTTGTTCATTTGCTACCAGGCCGACCTGGAAAAAGGCTTCATCACCGTGCAAACCCGGCTCAACGGCGAGCCGCTCGAGGAATACCTCAAGCCGGTCGGCGGCGGCTATTTCTTCACCCTGCCGGGTGTGACGGGCGACCAGGATTTCATCGGTCGCTCACTGCTTGACGCCGCATCCCCAAAAACAACCGCCTAACCACCTCCCACACGGAACCGTCCCATGAAGAAGTCGCCACTCGCGTTACTGCTGACCCTTGGTTTGCTCAACACCCCGTTTTCGGCTTTCGCGGCGACGGCGCCGCTGGAGCTGGTGGGGCCGATTTCGGACTACAAGATCTACGTCACGGAACAACTGGACGAACTGGCCAGCCACACTCAGAAATTCACTGACGCCGTGAAGAATGGCGACCTCGCCACCGCGCAAAAACTCTACGCACCGACCCGGGTTTACTACGAGTCCATCGAGCCGATCGCCGAACTGTTCAGTGACCTCGACGCGTCCATCGACTCCCGTGTCGACGATCACGAAAAAGGTGTGAAGGCTGAAGACTTCACCGGTTTCCATCGCATCGAATATTCGCTGTTCTCCGAGAAAAGCACCAAGGGCCTGGGCGAACTGGCCGATGGTTTGAACAAAGACGTCAAAGACCTGCAAACCCGCGTGGCCGGCCTGACCTTCCCGCCTGAGAAAGTGGTGGGTGGTGCTGCGGCGCTGTTGGAAGAAGTGGCGGCGACCAAGATCTCCGGCGAGGAGGATCGCTACAGCCACACCGATCTTTACGACTTCCAGGGCAACATCGACGGCGCGAAGAAAATCGTCGACCTGTTCCGTCCGCAAATCGAGAAGCAGGATGCGGCGTTCATTGCCAAGGTCGACAAGAACTTTGCCGCGGTCAACAAAACACTGGCCAAGTACAAGACCAAGGATGGGGGTTTTGAAACCTATGACAACGTGAAGGAGAGCGACCGCAAGGCGCTGGTCGGGCCGGTGAATACGCTGGCTGAAGACTTGTCGACCCTGCGTGGGAAATTGGGGCTGAACTGAGTTCCTGCCCCGGGGAGGACGCTTCGCAGGCAAGGCTTGCTCGCGAAGCAGTCCAGGTGGGACGTCATGGATTCAAAGGAGTGAAATCCGTAAGTGGCGGACCGAAAGGATTTCCGCTGCTATCCACGCCATACCATTTGTTGCTCTGAAAAATGGCCGTGGTGTTAGCGCCCCGGTGTACGCCTTTGAAGAGCGCAGAATCGGCATTCAACCACCCTGGCAGTTTTTTCCCCACGTCTCCAACGGCGCCACCGAAAAAACACCTGGCTTTGTCGAGACCGGCTTGCAGGCGTCCGAGGCCGCTTTGGGTAATATCGAATACACCACTGGTCAGCATTTGACCAAAGCGCCACGTTCCTCTTGCAGTGCCCGAAATGAGGTCAGGCAATCCGCTCAATGGATTGATTACCGAATGGGTGGTAACCATGCCAGTTTTCATTAACTCAAAAGCCTTCACTTTAAACGGTGACAGTGAGTTGACTACACCCACTCCTTTCACTGCACCACCGACCAATCCGAAAAGCATCGATAGTGCATCGGCAAAACATCCGAACACGCCATCGATAAAGCCCCTGCGCGTCCCGGTGTTCAAGTCGTTGACACAGCCAACGAAGGGAAGCAGTTGAAGTGCAAAACCTTTCAAATTTTCCCAGAATTGCTTCTGCTTATCCCGGGGGGTGACTCCTTTGGCGCTATTCAACAGCACCGCCTTTTGCCCCTGCAGAAAATTATCGTTGATGATGGCTCTGGTGATCCTGTCCAGCTTGGACGAGAAATAGATATCGGGGACGTATGTCCTGGCGTCCGCAGTACCCACCAAGGACTCAGCGGCAAAGCTGCCGGCCAGTTTTTCGATGATCAATTTACGCGACTTCACATTTGCCCTCGCCACGGACCCGGTAGTGTAAGCCTCAAAATCGAAGGGCAACTCAGTACCTCGCTGAACCTTGGCATTGACTGGAGAGCCTCTGCTCATTTTGACTTTTTCAACTACCATCTCGCCGTTCAGCGGCAGGTGACCGGGTAAGTCCAAACGCTTGATGATTTTCATCTGTGACGGGAACACTTCAAGATAGCTGACATTGCCCAGGTGCTCACAACGCATAAGTGTTCCATACCCCCCACGAAAGTCCGCTTGAAGCTCAGGAGTTTCATCCTCCTTTATCTGCCCGGTTTCTTCTCGCAAGGTGAACAGCTCAACGGTCCCCAACTGAAGAGCCTGGCGGTCTTCCAAAGGTAATTCGCAGAACATAAGCTTGGTTGGAGCGATAAAACCTTCTGAAAAATCGGAGAAATAACTGTCTACGGAAGCCGTTAAAAGCCTGTTCAGGTTGGGTATCGCCTCGATTTTTCGTTTCCATATTTTTTTCGTCTGCACAGATTGGCCAGGGATGTACCAATCTTCAGTGTTCAAGTCATCTGCCATGTACACCTCGACCAGATCGTGGGTGGTCCCTTTGCCTGCCTCGATGTTCCAGTCAGCCCCCAAATGGATTGACCAGAGCTTCGTCGCCAGTATTTGGCGAAGACTTGCCTTTGGAAAAGCCTTGCGCAGCTCAATGATGGCCAGCTCCTTGCGCGTTTGTAACGGCCGGGAAAATATCGAGAGTGTCTTGGCAATATCAGCTCTCTGTCTGGCGAACAGGTTGGCAGCGCGCTCATAATCCGCGGGTGAATAGTCTGAATTCGGTTTCTTTTGAACAACGCCGTTCATGACTCCCCACGCCACCATGATGTCGACACCCAGACTCTGAAACAACAGGCGGTTTTCCTCGGTGACGGGATCAAGCAGTGCAAGCGCCTTTAGCTGTTCTGCAGTCATTGCACGGGAGCAACCCGAATCTGTTGCCTCTGCGAGGACAGCTCCCAGACGCAACGTCATCCAATTGAACGTTCCCATGCGCACCTTATCGCTACCGCCATGTACGAGAAATTCCGGTGCAGCGTCGGCCAGGAACAGATGGGCCACCAGTGGGGCAGTCAGAGCGCAGACACCCTTGTTTTTAATCAGATGATCTTCGATATCGCCACGTATCTCACCGAGATCACGCCCTCTGTTTTTTGGCTGGTACACATCGTAACCGGCAATGTTTCCGAGTCGGCCAGGCACATCGGGATCTACGCTCAGTTTTATCGCTGCGCACAGGAGCTGCTGGTAGTGCGCTACGGAAGCTGTTTGCCCTTCAGTGCCGCCATACCAGTTGAGCGTTTCGATAAACTGCTCCCCCCATGACTCGGCCTCACCTGTGTCGAGTATCGCCATGAGCAAATACTGTGCATTGGTTCGCCTGTATTCAACTGAGGTGCCATCGAGCAGATGACCACCCAACGCTTGAATAACTGATGGCGACTCGCCCAGAAGGACTTCGAGCAGATCAATGATCTGGGTCTTTTCATCGCTTGAAAGTGTGACGGACGCAGGCGTGCCCCTTAGTAAATCGGCCCCATAGTTCCCTAAGGGCATAGCTGGCGGGATTACCGTGTTCAGCCAGCGAATGATGTTGCGTACATCACCGGCATTTTTGGGTGCATCAAACCCCCTGAAACGGATGAGTTGCATCAGGTCAGACGAGGTACTGGTGTAAAGCGCGCAGCCGGATTTTTTGGCCTGTTCAGACAACGTGTCGAACGCTGCCCTCAACGCAGGCTGCGCGTTCACATCATCAGTCAGGTCAACCCACTGGTTCCCGAAGAACACTTGTATTTTTCGCTCATTAACCCTGACAGGGAATGCGCTGCAATCAATTTTGCGAGCCTCGCAAAGCTCAATCATGGCCGGCAATGCCAGCAGATCATTCAGATGATGGCGTATTTCCCGACTTGCCTGTGCGAGTGGAGCGCTGACAAAATCCATTATGGTATTCGACAAGGTAACGGCCGCATTATCGGCCTTGTCCTTGACACTCAGTTCGAGGGCAGTGATCAACTTCGCACGTTCCCGAATCTCTTCAGCAGCCTGTGCGACCCCTTCGACCGCTTTTTCCAGCCGCGCTTTTTTAGCGCTAGAGAACTCGGGCCAACCAGATGTTTTCAATTGGCTGGCCAATTGTTGTGCGCTCGCTCCATGGGGAGGCACCCCGTAAAATCTCAGCACCACCTCGTGAGGAATGGCGGTCGAGTCAGCCCCCACATGACACAACCCCAAGTCGTCAGGGTCGAGCAATTTCAGGACCGGCAGCAGTGCTTTTGCCGCCGGCCACCACCCCGAGCCATCCCACAGATCAAACGAACGCGGGCTGGTCTGACCGTTTTCGGTGACATCACCGACCACCCGGTTGTGATAGATGCGCAGCGTTGGCAAAGAAAGGCCTTTGGCGGTGAAGAACTCCAGCAGGGCCGGGTCGGCCAGGGCTTGCTTGTACAATTCGACAGATGAATGAAGCAGCGTTCCAGTCGGGACCGCCACGGGGATGCCTCTACTGGACTCAAGCTCTGTCAGAACATCACTTTGCAGCTGTTTGTCCGCGGTTGAGAGCGCGCCCGAGTCAGTCAGCATCTCCAACACCAACTCGGCAACCCGTATTGATCGTTTTAACCTTGGTGGCTCTGTCGTGCCCTCATCGACAGTGCCTGGAGCAAGGTCGTGCTGGTGGAAATAGTCAATTCGAGTGTTTTCAGCAACCTTGACGATCAATTCTCCGCTGGTGATTTTCCGGTTCCATGGCACAGGCTGCTCCAACAAACCGGCAACATCGTTCACCAATTGGGAATCCTCATGAGGAGACTCAAAAGTCGAATTGGATATCCGCGCCCTGACCGCCTCATCAACCGATGGCATTGCCTTCAAGAGGTTTGCCACTTCATTAAGGATTTCGCCTCGCAGCCCGGAGTCTTCTTCCTGGACAAAGTGCGAGCCACCGATCGCGGCCCCGGCCCGCAGGTTGAAGAACTCGTTAACAACGGCATAAATCGTTGCCATCGCAACCGTTGCGGCGGCGCGTGGGTGCTGCTGAACAACGCTTGTGACAGCGCTCAATGTCGCCACTCCCATCGCTGCCAGGCAATTGGCGGCAGTCTGAAGCCATGCGCCGAGATCGGCGTACAAGGTTTCAATAAACGGTTGCTCTTGCTCCAGCGGCTCAACAGTCAGTGCGTAAGGGCTGTCCGGGTTGGTTAAGGATTCCTGTTCATGACGGCGGACGCCGTCCAGCAAGTCGCCAAGTCTTTCAGCCAGATTGCGCAGCGGCATCAATGGGTGTTGCTCTTCCACTGCCTCGACGGGGTGCCAACCGGTAAACATATGCATGGATTGCGTGAGTAATTGATCAATCTGCCGGGCAAACTGTTCAACCTTTTCAAATGCACCCACATTGAGATGTGAAACGTTTTCCTGGGAGTGTGGGCGCAACGCTGGCCCTTCGAAGCCTGTTGAAAAAGTGGTAATGAAGGGGTTACTCGCGAAGGTGGCGTTCGCGACAGTCACCTTCATGTGGGGTGAAAGTGATGAAGAATGTGCGCTTTCGTTGGGCATTGCCGGTGATGTGTGATGCGGGGTCTGAACAGGGGCGCGGGGTGGGATCTCGATCCCTGAGCCCCACAGTTTTTTGCCCGTATCCACGGCATTCAGCACATACAATACTTTGGCCCACCTTCCTTGCGGTACAGGCATGCCATGGATGTCAACTCGACTGTAGAACTCGGCTTTCCGATCAATTTCTTCAAGCGCCGACACCAGTGAAAATCCGGCACTTTGCTTGGCATCGGCAAGCTCGCTTGAGGTTGCGCCACTTGCAAAAACACTTTTTTGTTGAGTGGTGGCTCGATACACGATATTCGCCATCGAGACCGTCATTGTTACGGTCGTCGACAACGCCGTCACCGCAGCGTTGCCTACGGACTTCACGCTGTCGAAGACTACTTCCCCCATCTCTTTAGCAGTAATGACGCCCAGTGCATTCAGCGCTGAATTCGTTCGGTTGACAAACTCGGTGAGCAATGACGGAGCCGGCTCTGGCTTGATGCCTTGCCAGAGCTTTCCGACTGCGTGTTTGTGCTGGTCCGGGAAAGACTCTTCACGAGTGGTTTTGGTCTCGTCCAGGTATCCCAGCAATTCACCCAATCGAGATGCGGCCTCTTTGGTTGAGGGTCTTACTTCCAAGAACTCCTCTAACTGGGCCAGCGCACTGTTGACTGGGTCTTCCGGACACGGCCTGACTGACGACCGAAGGTTCTTGATAGTGGTGCAGAAGGACTGCCACTGCTCATCTGTCAGCAACTCACCCTGGGCGATCATCTCGTCTCTTTGATAACGCGATGAATTCCTTTGCAACTGGATGAACCCGATAACACTGTCGGTATTGGCATTTTCGGAAAAAAGGAGGCATTGGCCAAGCGCATCCTCCCAGCCTGAGGGTGGCAAATGACAGATGACCTCGACCCATGCACGCAGTCCCTCGACGGTCAGGTCGCCTTTGGGCTGAATGGAACGCATCATGGCCTCAACGAACAAGTCCGCCATTGAGCGACCCGTATCTGTCTGCAACAGGCCGCTTTTCAAAACCTCAAGCATTTCAGATTCCGAAAGCAGCTGTGTCCTCAAGTGGTCTTGTACAGCAGCCCAGGTTTTATCCAGCGAATGTTGATCGAACACAAGGTCGTCAGGGCACGTATGCCCTAAGGCGTATACCGGCGGCTCAAATTCGCCTGTGTTTATTGGTGTCGATGTCTCGCACAACCGATTGACGGTTCCAGGCGACGCCATTCCAGCCGGGATGTTTTGCGCTTGAAGCAGTTGCCTGGCGACCGGGGTTGAAGCAGGAGTGCCATTGACTGAACGGGCTGAAGTTGCGCATTGCGTTGCGTTGGAAGTACCGACCGGAGCGTGCATTGGAAGTCCTTGTTCCAAGGATGTATCGAATGCACGTTAAAACCTGTCCTGCTCCCTCACTATCAAATTACGCCCAAGCCGCAACACCCTGCTCATACCCGTGGAGACTTACAAAATCCGGTACAGCAACCGCTCGATCCGCACCCGGCTCACCCGCTTGAGAAACTTGGCCACCGCCGCCGGGTAATCCGGCAGGGTTTCCAGATCCTGATACCGCTCGATGCGCGTGGTGTGCTGGAAGATCTCCGCCAGCTCGCTGCGACGCGACGCCAGCAATTCCCCTTTCGGATCATCAATCAGCAACGCGTTTTCCAGATCGAGGCGGAATGCTCGCGGGTTGAGGTTGTTGCCGGTCAGCAAGGTGTAACGCTGATCGATCCACATGCCTTTGAGGTGATAGGTGTTGTCGCCGTCCTTCCACAGGTGCAGGTTCAACTGACCGCTGTCGACGCTGCGATGATGACGCTTGGCGAAGCGGCGCAGGCTGATCTCGTAGAGGTACGGCAATGCCGCGATCACCTTGAACGGCTCGCTCGGCGGGATGTAGAAATCGTTGGCGGTCTTGTCGCCGACCACGATGTCGATCTTCACGCCACGTGCCAATGCCCGGTTGATTTCCCGGGTCACTGCCAGCGGCAGATTGAAGTACGGCGTGCAGATCGTCAGTTGATGCTGGGCGCTGGCGATCAATTCGCAAATCACCCGGCTCAGCGGGTTGTTCTTGCCTACCCCGAGCAAGGGGCTGACCGACAAACCGTCCTTGGCCGTGCTGCCCGTGGTGGTGTCGTACGCCGCGTGTTTCAGGCGGCTGCGCAAGTCGCCGATGTCATGGCGCAGGCTGCGGGTGGTCGGCAGGTTCGGCAGGTCGAGGCGGTGTACCGCTTTCGAGGCGATCAGACCGTGCTGGACCAGATGCTGCATCGAATCGGCCAGCGCGCTGTTCTGCAGCAGGTGATAACGGTCGTAGCGGTATTTGTCGAACTTGTGCAGGTAGACGTTATTGAGACTGGCGCCGCTGTAGATCACACAGTCATCAATCACGAAGCCTTTCAGATGCAGTACGCCGAACAGCTCGCGGGTCTGCACCGGCACGCCGTACACCGGCACAACGCTTTCGTGGGTGCGCGTGATTTCCTGATACCACGCCGAGTTACCCGGCTGCTTGCCGGCACCGATCAAGCCACGCTGGGCGCGCAACCAGTCGACGACCACCACCACGTCCAGTTCCGGACGCGCCCGTTTGGCGGCGTGCAAGGCATCGAGAATTTCCTGGCCGGCTTCATCCTGTTGCAGGTACAGCGCGACGATGTAGATGCGCTGGGTCGCTGCAGCGATTTTTTCCAGCAGGCAACGACGGAACTCGGCAGCGCCTGAGAGGATGGTGACGGCATCGGCGGTCAGCGGAAAACTGCGCAGTTTGGGCAGCAGAGAGCGTTTGAAAAGCGACGGCATAGGGCTCGCAAATGGGTCGAATCCGGAGAGTTTGAGAGCTTACACCATCGGTTGGTTCGGGTCTTGTCGGTGTCTGTGTTGGCCCCTTCGCGAGCAAGCCCGCTCCCACATTTGAAAGACTATCCCCCTATGGGAGCGGGCTTGCTCGCGAAGGTAATTTCATTAGCGAAGAAAATCTTTCTTGACCAAGGAGAACGATCGTTCTACTGTTTGCCACATGAACGAGATCACAAGCAACGACACACGCGACATCATTCTGGATGTCACCGAAAAGTTGATCTACAAAAGTGGCATCGCTGCCACCGGCATGGATCTTCTGGTGAAAACCGCCGGCGTCTCCAGAAAAAGCATTTACCGCTACTTCGCCAACAAGGAGGAGCTGACCGTCGCCGCCCTGCAACGGCGCGATGTGCGCTGGATGCACTGGTACAGGAGCGCCGTCGACCAGGCCGAAACCCCGGCCGATCGCCTGCTCAACCTGTTTACCGTGCTCAGGACCTGGTTTGACTCGGAAGGCTTCCGCGGCTGCGCCTTCATTAACACCAGCGGTGAAACCGGCGACCCGCAAGACCCGGTTCGCCTGGTCGCCAAAGAACACAAACAGAAGCTGCTCGACTACGTGCGCGAGCTCTGCACCGAACATGGCGCCAAAGACCCGGAGACGCTGGCCAGACAGCTGCTGATCCTGATCGACGGTGCCATTACCGTGGCGCTTGTCATGGGTGATCACAGTGCCGCCGATAATGCGCAATGCATGGCGCGAAAGTTATTGGACCTGTAACACTTTAACCAAGCCCGACAACTTGCTTGAACGTTAATTTGATAGGGAGACTTTAAATGTCTAACGCCGAAGTTCGTCCTCCATTGCCGCCTTTTACCCGAGAGTCCGCCATCGAAAAAGTTCGCCTGGCCGAAGACGGCTGGAACTCTCGTGACCCGGAACGTGTGTCTCTGGCCTATACCCTCGACACCAAATGGCGTAACCGCGCCGAATTCGCCTATAACCGTGAAGAAGCCAAAGGTTTCCTGACCCGCAAATGGGCCAAGGAACTGGATTATCGGCTGATCAAGGAACTCTGGGCCTTCACCGGCAACCGCATCGCCGTGCGTTACGCCTACGAATGGCACGACGACCCGGGCAACTGGTTCCGTTCCTATGGCAACGAAAACTGGGAGTTTGACGAGAACGGCTTGATGGCCAACCGGTTCGCCTGCATCAACGATATGCCGATCAAGGAAAGCGACCGCAAGTTCCACTGGCCGCTGGGTCGTCGGCCTGATGATCATCCAGGGCTGTCCGACTTAGGCCTGTAAACACATCTCCCCCTGTAGGAGCCGGCTTGCTGGCGATAGCGGTCATCCAGTCGACATCATCGTTTACTGACAAACCGCTTCGCCAGCAAGCTGGCTCCTACAGGGGTTTTGTGATGTTCAGGCGACGGCGGCGTGTTTCACGCCCGCCTTCGCCTCCAGCTCCCGCACCAACGGCAACACCCGCTTGCCGAAATACTCCACCTCTTCCTGAAAGTGCAGGAACCCCGCCAGCACCAGATCCACACCCACCGCTTTCAACGCCACAATCCGTTCGGCAATCTGCAGCGGCGTGCCGATCAGGTTGGTCTTGAAGCCGTCGTTGTATTGCACCAAATCTTCGAAAGTCGATTTGGCCCAGTTGCCCTCGCCTTCCGGTGACGCCCTGCCCGCCTGCTTCGCCGCATCGCCAAAGGCGTTCACCGCGTTCGGATCGGCCTGATCGATGATCTGCGCCAGCACGGCCCGCGCCTCTTCTTCGGTGTCACGGGCGATCACAAACGCGTTCACCCCAATCTTCACCGCATGATTGTTCGCAGCGGCCTTGACCCGGATATCGTCGACTTGCGCCTTGATGCCTTCGGGGGTGTTGCCGTTGGTGAAGTACCAGTCCGACACCCGCGCCGCCATGTCTCGCGCCGCGCGGGAGCTGCCGCCCTGGAAAATTTCCGGTTGCCCCAGTGGTTTCGGTTTGAGGCTGTAGTTGTCGAAGCGGTAGAAGTCGCCACGAAAGGTGAAATTGTCCTGACTCCAGATGCCTTTGAGTGAACGAATGAATTCTTCGGAGCGGCGATAACGCTCATCGTGTTCCAGCCAGTGTTCGCCGATCGCCTGGAATTCACCTTTGAACCAGCCGCTGACGATATTCACTGCCACCCGGCCGTTAGTCAGTTGATCGATCGTCGCCAGTTGCTTGGCGGCCAGCGCCGGTTGCCAGGGACCGGGCAGGATCGCGGCGATGACTTTCAACTTCGTCGTGGCGGCCAGTAGCGCGTGGCTGAAGGCAACCGATTCATGCTGGTACTCGGCACCGTACCCGGCGGTGAAGCGGATTTGCGTCAGGGCATATTCGAACCCCGCTTCCTCGGCCAGCTGCGCCAGTTTGCGGTTGTAGTCAATGCCCCAGTGGGTCCGTTGCTCGATCTTGCTGACCACCAGCCCGCCGCTGACGTTCGGCACCCAGTAGGCAAATTTGACGGCTTGCTGACTCATTGGCGTGTCCTCGGGACGTTGGGAAGTTCTTGGGTGAGAGCAGCAACCGTGCCAGCGTGGTGAGACGACTATCTTGTTCCTGGCGAAAACCCTGTGGGAGCAGGCTTGCTCGCGAAAGCGGTGGGTCAGCCGACATCAATGTTGAATATGAAACCGCATTCGCGAGCAAGCCCGCTTCCACAAAGATTTGGGTGTGTCTGGGCAATTTGTTGTTGTGCTGTTGGTACGGCAACAGTTCAAGCGACTTCTGAATCCAAACCCCCAGCAAAACCCGACGGCCTCTACCCGGCACGGACCGTGCAATCCCCCTCGGCACTAACTGCCGATCCAAGGAGCTGCCCCCATGACCGAACACCAGGTAATCAACCCACTGTCCATTGGCACCGACTATGAAGCGCTGGCCGCGAGATTCCGTCCGGTCTTCCAGCGCATTGCCGCCGGGGCCGTTGAGCGCGAACACTCGCGCAGCCTGCCTTTCGAACCGATTCAATGGCTCAAGGAAGCCGGGTTCGGCGCGGTGCGCGTGCCGGTCGAATACGGGGGTGGCGGCGCATCCCTGCCACAGTTGTTCGAGCTGCTGATTGAACTGGCCGAAGCGGATTCGAACGTACCTCAAGCGCTGCGCGGGCATTTCGCGTTTGCCGAGGATCGCTTGAACGCCACGCCGGGATCGGCCCGGGATCTCTGGTTCAAACGCTTCGTCGAGGGAGATATTGTCGGTTGCGCCTGGACAGAAATCGGCAGCGTGGCCATCGGCGATGTGATCACCAAACTCACGCCCCATGGCGATCGCTGGCGGCTCACCGGCGAGAGGTTCTACAGCACCGGCAGCCTGTTTTCCGACTGGATCGATGTCTACGCCCAGCGCAGCGACACCGGTGGTGACGTGATTGCAGCGGTGCGCACACGGCAACCGGGGACCGTGCAAAGCGATGACTGGGACGGTTTCGGTCAGCGCACCACTGGCAGCGGCACGTCGCGGTTCATCGATGCCGAGGTGGACGCCGAAAACGTGATCGACTTCGCCACCCGCTTCAAATACCAGACGGCGTTTTATCAACTCGTCTTGCTTGCCACGCTTGCCGGGATCGGGCGCGCCGCGTTGCGTGATGTGGCGCATCAGGTGCGGGAGCGCAAACGCATTTACAGTCATGGCAACGCACCGCGCGCCAGTGAGGATGCGCAGGTTCAGCAGGTGGTCGGCGAAGTGGCGGCGTTGGTGTATGCCGCTGAAGCCAGTGCACTGAAGGCCGCGCAGCCGGCGCAAAGGGCTTATCTGGCACGGTTTTCGGGGGATGAGGCGCTGGAACGGGCAGCGAATGTCGCCGCCGAAATCGAGTCGGCGAAAGCGCAGGTGGTGGTTTCGGCGTTGATTCAGCGGGCGACCACCGAGCTGTTCAATGCGCTGGGGGCGTCGGATATTCGCGAGGGTAAATCCCTGGATCGGCATTGGCGCAATGCGCGGACGGTGTCGTCGCACAATCCGGTGATCTATAAGGCGCGGATTGTCGGGGATTGGGCGATCAACGGAACTGAGCCGCCGTTTGTGTGGCAGATCGGCAATGGGCCTGCCCGTAAAATCTGAGCCCGAGCCCTGTAGGAGCTGCCGCAGGCTGCGATCTTTTGATCTTGCCCCTCAAAAACAAGATCGAAAGATCGCAGCCTGCGGCAGCTCCTACAAGGGATTGGGTCAGTGCGGTCGCCGCCGAAGTTGGATATAGGTAAGATATCGGCCCTTCCCCGCAGCCCCTTGCTGCACCCCGCCGAATAAGCCGATTCCATGCCTTTCGAACTCAGCGTTGACCTCACCACCCTGGCCATTCTGGCCGTTGTCGCCTTCATTGCCGGTTTCATCGACGCCATTGCCGGCGGCGGCGGTCTGTTGACCACCCCGGCGCTGCTGACCGCCGGCCTGCCGCCGCATCTGGTACTGGGCACCAACAAACTCAGCTCGACCTTCGGCTCGGCTACCGCGAGTTTCACCTTCTACCGGCGCAAGCTGTTCCATCCCCGGCAGTGGGTGCACGCCATTGTCGGCACGCTGGTCGGCGCGTTGACCGGTGCGGTGGTGGCGCATTACCTGCCCGCCGAGTGGCTGAACAAGATGCTGCCGGTGATTGTGTTCGCCTGCGGTGTTTATCTGTTGTTTGGCGGCACGCCGAAAGCGCCGCTGGACAGCGACGCGCCGATCAAGAAAAAGTGGCAGTCGACCCAAGGCTTCAGCCTGGGTTTCTACGACGGCGTGGCCGGCCCCGGCACCGGCGCTTTCTGGACCGTCAGCAGCCTGCTGATGTACCCCATCGATCTGGTGAAGGCCAGCGGCGTGGCCCGCAGCATGAACTTCGTCAGCAACATTGCGGCGCTGTCGGTGTTCATATTTTCCGGGCAAGTGGACTGGATCATCGGCCTGTGCATGGGTCTGTCGGTGATGGTCGGTGCATTCTTCGGCGCCCGCTCCGCCATCAGCGGTGGCGCCAAGTTCATTCGTCCGGTGTTCATCACCGTGGTCCTGGGCCTGACCGTGCGGCTAGCCTGGCAACACTGGTTCAGCGTGGCCTAAACGCCGCGCCACATAAACGTCGATCAGGTAACGGGCAATCGAGCGTGACGCCGGCAACGGCGGCAGCTCGTGCACGTTGAACCACTGGGCGTCCTCGATCTCGTCTTCCTGACAGACAATCTCGCCACCGGCGTACTCGGCATGAAACCCGAGCATCATCGAGTGCGGGAACGGCCAGCACTGGCTGCCCATGTACTGGATGTTCTTGACCTCGATCTGCACTTCCTCGCGTACCTCGCGAATCAGGCAGTCTTCGGCCGATTCGCCCGGCTCGGCGAACCCCGCCAGCGTGCTGTAGACCCCGGTGACAAAACGCGGTGAACGCGCCAGCAGGACTTCATCGCCACGGGTGATCAGCACGATCATGCTCGGCGAAATGCGCGGGTAATAACGCAGGTCGCACGGTTCGCAGTACATCGCCCGTTCCCGGAAGACTTGCTTGGTGGCCTGCCCGCAATTGCCGCAAAAGCGGTGCTCGCGGGCCCAGGTACCGATTTGCGCGGCATAACCCAGCACCTTGTAAACGGCATGATCACCGTCGAGCATGAATGCCCGCAGGCCTTTCCAGCCGCAGCCCGGCACTTCGCTGTGACTGCGCAGTTCCAGCAGGTACACCGGCTCGCCATCCAGGTGGCCTATGCCATGCTCGGCAAGAATCGGCAGGTCCTGACGCTTGAGCCATTCGCGCGGGAACAGCGCGCCATTGTCATCGAACAGAAAGCCTTCGGGGCTGCGCGCCACGGCCCAGCCGCCCGGTTGATCGGTGTCCAGTACTGCGGTGGTCCAGCGTGAAGTCATTTTTCAATCAATCCAGAAATTCGGGTTTCTGTTTGCTCAAATGGGCGGCCATGGCCACGCGCATATCATTGGATTGCAGCATGGCGGCGTTCCAGGTGGCGACGTATTCGAGGCCGTCGTCAATGCGATGGTCACGCATGTAGCTGATCATCTCCTTGGTGCCGGTGACCGCAATCGGCGACTTGCTGGCGATGTCGCGGGCAATGCCCATGACGCCGTCGAGCAGGCTGGCGGTGTCGCTGTAGACACGATTGACCAGACCGATATTGCGCGCTTCCTCGGCGCCGAATGAGCGACCAGTGTAAGCCAGTTCACGCAGCATGCCGTCACCGATGATCCGCGGCAAGCGTTGCAATGTGCCGACGTCGGCGGCCATGCCGAGGTCGATTTCCTTGATCGAAAATTGCGCGTCTTCGGTGGCGTAGCGCATGTCGCAAGCCGAAATCAGGTCGATGGCGCCCCCCAGGCAATAACCTTGAATCGCGGCAAGTACGGGCTTGCGGCAGTTGTCGACCGCGTTGAAGGACGCTTGCAGCCTGAGGACCGTGCGGCGCAGCAGGCGCGCGTTGCGCCCCACGTCCTTGCCCAGTTCATTGGCTACGCCGGCCAGCATCATCAGGTCGATACCGGACGAGAAGTGTTTGCCGGCGCCACTGAGCACCACCACCCGCACTTCGTCGGTGTCGTCGATCCACTGGAAGATCTCGATGATCTCTTTCCAGAACGCAGCGTTCATCGAATTGATCTTTTCCGGGCGATTGATTTGCACATGGGCAATTTTATCGGCCAGTTCGACGGTGAACGCAGTGTACTGAGACATGGCAGTGATCCTTTACCAGGCAAAAAAGAGGCCCGAACTATAACAAGGCATCCCGTTGGGCAGTAAGGCAGCTGTTCAGCCAAAAGCGGGACTGCGCGACGCACCACAATAGTGCGCAGGCGTTGCAGCCCTCGCATATTCGTGTGACCGCCAGGTTACTTTTTGGGGCTCGATCGCAGAAAAACGTGCACTTCGTCGGAGCGTTTGAGCCCTATTCATGCACGTTCGTACCTCTTTGAACCGATTGTCGAACAATTTTGCCATATGCCCTTCACCGCTCTAAGTTCTGGCCTAGACTCATTTTCGCGTGGCAAAACCGGTCGGTCACAAAGTGCAAAAAAAATCGAAACTTTTGCTCTTCATGGTCGGTCCTCTGACAGGTAGGTGCGTTGCGACTGGTGCAATCCTTGCAGCGTCCACTCCAGCCAATCTGCTTCAACGCGTGGGCAGCGTTTGCTGACCAATGCGTCGCGCGTTTGCGCCCGGCCACAGGAAATGGCCACGAAACACCGTTTGCCAGACCTGAGAATTAGATCAACAACACGGGAGATTCATATGATCAGTGCGGCTTTAGACATCCAGGGAGAACGTGCTCATCAGCAGGTCGGCGAAACGAGCGCCGTGAGCGCCCCAAGCGCCCCAAGCGCCCAATCGATCAACGTCCCGAGCACCAAGACGCTGACACCGGTGGCCAAACAGAATCCAAATCGAAAGAAAGTGTTGTTCGTGACCTCGGAAATCGCCGACCTGGTGAAGACCGGCGGTCTGGGTGACGTCTCGGCAGCATTGCCCCGGGCCATGGCGCAATTGCACGATGTGCGGGTGCTGATCCCCGGTTACCCGCAAGTGCTGCACAGCGAAAACCCGATTCATATTATTGGTGAGCTCGGTGGTCATGCCGCACTGCCACCCTGCAAGATCGGGCGCATGGACATGCCTGACGGTCTGGTCATTTACGTGTTGATCTGCCCTGAACTCTACGAGCGCGAAGGCTCGCCCTACGGCGCCAACAACGGTCGCGACTGGCCGGACAACCATATCCGCTTCGCCCGCCTGGGCCTGGCCGCTGCCGATATCGCCGCCAACCTCGCGCAGATCCACTGGTGCCCGGACCTGGTGCACGCTCATGACTGGCCCGCCGGCCTGGCGCCTGCCTACATGCACTGGCGTGGGCAGCGCACCCCGACGCTGTTCACCATTCACAACCTCGCTTATCAAGGCGTGACCAGTCTGGGCTCTTGCCCGGAGCTGGGCATTCCCGCGCATGCCTTGCAACAGGAAGGCATGGAGTTCTACGGCAAGATGTCGTTCCTCAAGGCCGGCATGGCTTACTCGAGCCACATCACCACGGTCAGCGCCACCTACGCCCAGGAAATCACCACGCCGGCCTTCGGCTGCGGCCTCGACGGCTTTCTTGCCGCCAAGACCCAGCAAGGTCTGCTCAGCGGCATTCCCAATGGCATCGATGAAAGCTGGGATGCGGCCACCGACCCGCACCTGTTCTGCCCGTTCAGCATCGGTGACTGGGAAGGCAAAGCGGTCAACGCGGCGCACGTGCGCGACCTGTTTGGTCTGGACGACTCAGAAGGCCCGCTGTTTGCCGTGGTCTCGCGTCTGGTCTACCAGAAAGGCCTGGACCTGACCGAAGCCGTGTCCGAGTACATCGTCCAGTCGGGTGGCCAGATCGCGATCATCGGCCGTGGCGAGCCGGAAGAAGAACAAGCCATGCGCGAACTGGCCCTGCGTTTCCCCGGGCAAATCGGTGTACGCATCGGCTTCAACGAAACAGACGCCCGCCGCATGTTCGCCGGCAGCGATTTCCTGCTGATGCCATCGCGTTATGAACCGTGCGGCCTGAGCCAGATGTACGCCCAGCGCTTCGGCTCGTTGCCGGTTGCGCGCAACACCGGAGGCCTGGCCGACACCATCGAAAACGGCGTGACCGGTTTCCTGTTCGACGAATCCACCGTTGAGAGTTATCAGGAAGCCCTGAGCCGCGCCTTCAAGGTGTTTGCCTTCCCCGACCTGCTCAACGCCATGCGGTGCCGCGCCATGGCCGCGCCGTTCAACTGGTGCAAAGCAGTCGAACCCTACGCCGAACTCTATGAACAGCTTGTTGCTAAAGCACTGGGGAAATCGAACAGACAGTAAGAGGTTTTTGAACAATGCCGTTACGGACCCTTGAGACCTGGCCCCACGGCGCAATCATGCTGGACGCAGAACACACGCGTTTTGCCTTGTGGGCGCCAGATGCGTTTTTTGTCAGTGTCGAACTGGAAGATGGACAATCCTTGCCGCTACTGCCTCAGGCCGATGGCTGGTTCGTGATCAAAACGCGTTGCCCCGCAGGCACGCGTTATCGCTACAACATCGACGGTGAGATTGAAGTACCCGACCCGGCCTCCCGCGCGCAGGCCGGTGATATTGATCGGCACAGCGTGGTGGTCGATCCCCTTGCCTACACCTGGCAACACAGCACGTGGCTGGGGCGGCCATGGAACGAGGCAGTGATCTACGAATTGCATGTCGGTGCGCTGGGCGGCTTCAGCGAAGTCGAACAGCACCTGGAGCGCCTCGCGGCGTTGGGCATCACGGCCATCGAGCTGATGCCCATCGCGCAATTTCCCGGTGAACGGAACTGGGGCTACGACGGGGTGCTGCCCTACGCGCCCCAGGCGTCCTATGGCACCCCCGAACAGCTCAAGCACCTGATCGACACCGCCCATGGCCATGGCTTGGCGGTGATCCTCGACGTGGTCTACAACCACTTCGGCCCGGATGGCAATTACCTGCATCGCTACGCCAAGGGCTTCTTCAATGAAGACAAGCACACTCCCTGGGGCGCGGCCATCGATTTCCGGCGGCGCGAGGTGCGTGACTTCTTCATCGACAATGCGTTGATGTGGTTGCTGGAATACCGCTTTGACGGTTTGCGCTTTGATGCGGTGCACGCCATCGAAAGCCCGGACTTTCTTCAGGAACTGGCGCATCGCATTCGACAACAGATCGATCCGGCAAGGCATGTCTGGTTGACGGTCGAGAACGAGCACAACCAGGCCAGCCTGCTGCAAGAAGGGTTCGATGCGCAGTGGAACGACGATGGCCACAACGCGTTGCACGTGCTGCTGACCGGTGAAACCGATGCCTATTACGCCGACTATGCCGACAACCCCACTGAACAATTGGCTCGCTGCCTGAGCCAGGGCTTCGTGTTTCAGGGCCACACCAACCGCCATGGCGAAGCCCGCGGTGAGCCCAGTGGTCACTTGCCGCCCACCGCGTTCGTGCTGTTTTTGCAGAACCATGACCAGATCGGCAATCGCGCGTTCGGCGAACGGCTGCACCAACTGGCCCACCCCGACGCATTGAAAGCCGCAACAGCATTGTTGCTGTTGTCGCCGATGATCCCATTGATGTTCATGGGCGACGAATTCGCCGCGCAAGAGCCGTTTCTGTTCTTCACCAGCCATCACGGGGAACTTGCGGAACTGGTTCGCGAAGGACGACGTAGCGAGTTTTCCGCGTTCAGCGCGTTTGCCGATCCGGAAAAGCGCGAACAGATCCCCGACCCGAACGCGCAACAGACGTTCGAAGACTCCCGTCCGAACCTTGCGGCGAGCCGGCAGTCCGCCATTTACGCGCTGTACCGCCAACTGTTGCAGATCCGTCATGAGCAGATCATCCCGCACTTGTCTGGCGCCCACCCGTTGGGGGCCGACGTACTGGCGCAAGGCGCGGTGACGGCGCGCTGGCAACTGGGCGATGGCAGCCTGCTGCGCATTGACCTGAACCTCAGCGACACGCCGGTGGTCCACTCCCCACAGGCCGGCACTTCGTTGCTGTTCGAACACCCGCCGAAGTCCGCCGACCTGTTGGATCAGGGCACGCTTGCCCCGTATTGCGCGCTAGTCAGCCTCACGGCCGCAGCCCCTTTGCTACCCCCGGATGGAGAGCGCCAATGAGCGATGCGCAACTGGAAATACTGGCCGGCCGAGCTGGCCTGGCCGTCGACTGGATCGACGCCAACGGCCGCCCACAGAAAGTCGCCCCATCAGTGTTACGCAACGTCCTGAGCGGACTCGGCCACCCGGCCGGCAGTGCCCAGGAAATCGATGCCAGCCTGCTCGAATTGCAGCAGGTGCAACAGACCCGGCACCTGCCGCCGCTGCTGACCGCAGACTTTGGCGTAAGCCTTAACCTCGCGCATTACTTCGAGCCGGAAACCGCCTGCGAGATCCACCTTGAAGACGGCTCGCGACTCAGCTTGAAACTGGATGCCGAGGCGATGTTGCCCGGCCTGATCCCGGTCGGTTACCAGCATGTCAGCATTGACGGGCAGAGCTTTACGCTGGCCGTGGCACCGGCGCGCTGCTACAGCGTCGGCGATGCCGTCGACAGTCCGATCCCCCGCGCCTGGGGCCTGAGCGTACAGCTGTATTCGCTGCGCCGTCCCGGCGATGGCGGTTGCGGCGATACCCAGGCACTGGAGGATCTCGCCCGGGTGGCCGGTGAGCGTGGCGCCGAAGCGTTGGCGATCAGCCCGCTGCACGCCATGTTCAGCAGCGACACCCAGCGCTACAGCCCCTATTCGCCGTCCAGCCGTTTGTTTCTCAACAGCCTGTACGCCGCGCCCGGCGCAATCCTTGGTGAGCGAGCGATGCGCACGGCGATTGATGCCACCGGGCTCGCCGCTGAACTCAAGCACCTTGAAGCACTGCCATTGATCGACTGGCCCGTCGCCGCCGAAGCCAAGCATCGCCTGTTGCAGGCGTTGTACGAAGGCTTTGTCCAGGGCGAACACCCGTTACATGCCGACTTCAGCAGCTACCGCCACGCGGCCGGCGAAGCCCTGGAAAACCACTGCCGCTTCGAAGCCATTCAGGAAGCCCGCGCCGCCAAGGGTGAAAACCTCGACTGGCGCGAATGGCCCGAGCAATGGCGCGATCCGCGCAGCGCGGCACTGGCTGAATTCGCCGAAGAGAATGCCGGGCGCATTGGCTTCTTTGCCTTCTGCCAATGGCTGATCACCCGATGCCTGGAACGCGCTCAAGCCGCCGCCCGCAGCAGCGGCATGAGCATTGGCTTGATCGCCGACCTGGCCGTCGGTGCCGACGGCGGTGGCAGCCAGGCCTGGAGTCGCCAGGATGAACTGCTCGCGTCCCTGACCGTGGGCGCGCCGCCGGACATTCTCAACCGCACCGGCCAGGGCTGGGGGATTTCCGCGTTCTCGCCAGAGGGTCTGGTGCGCAACGGCTTTCGCGCTTTCATCGAAATGCTCCGGGCCAACTTCGCCCACGCTGGCGGCCTGCGCATCGATCACGTCATGGGCCTGCAACGGTTGTGGGTAATCCCTAACGGCGCAATACCCGCTGACGGCGCTTATCTCTATTACCCGGTTGACGATTTGCTGCGCCTTCTGGCCCTTGAATCCCATCGGCATCAGGCCATCGTCCTTGGCGAAGATCTCGGCACGGTGGAAGACAGCCTGCGAGAAAAACTCATCGCCCGCGCGATCCTCGGCATGCGCGTGATGCTGTTCGAACAGGACAACACACGCTTCAAACCGATCCTCGACTGGCCGGACAACGCACTGGCGACCACCAGCACCCACGACCTGCCGACGCTCAACGGCTGGTGGCATGGCCGCGATATCGACTGGAACGCCAGGTTGGGGCTGGTCGATGCCCAGAGTGAAATCGAGTGGCGCCATCATCGTGAACGGGAGCGCGAAGGCTTGCGCCGCGTATTGAGCGAGGACCCGCAGAACTTTCGTGAGGAGTCCCACGAAACCGACCAGGTGCTCGACGCGGCCATTCGTTTCCTCGGGCATACCCGCGCGCCGCTGGTGTTGCTGCCGCTGGAAGATGCCCTGGGCATCGAGCAGCAGGCCAACCTGCCCGGCACCATCGATACGCATCCCAATTGGTCGCGACGTTTGCCCGGCTACAGCGAAGCGCTGCTTGATGACCCGGACGCCGCCCGGCGCCTGGAACTGCTCGCTTGCGCGCGACTTCAGGCCGCCGAGCGTGACCGATGAATCCGCCACGTATTCAACCGCTGCGCGCAACGTTGCGACTGCAGTTTCATAAAGGTTTCACGCTCGACGATGCGGTGCCGCTGGTGCCGTATTTCGCCAGCCTCGGCATCAGCCATGTCTACGCCTCGCCGCTGCTGAGCGCCCGCGCCGGTTCCATGCATGGCTATGACGTGGTCGACCCGACCACGGTCAACCCTGATCTGGGCGGCGAAGCGGCATTGCGTCGGCTGGTCAGCGCGTTGCGTGCGCAGAACATGGGGCTGATCCTCGACATCGTCTCCAACCACATGGCCGTCGGCGGCGGTGATAACCCCTGGTGGCAGGACTTGCTGGAATGGGGGCGCCTGAGCCCTTATGGCGAGTTCTTCGACATCCAGTGGCATTCGCCCGATCCGTTGATGGAAGGCCAGCTGCTGTTGCCCTTCCTCGGCAGCGACTATGGCGTTGCGTTGCAGGACGGCACCCTGCCCTTGCGCTTCGATGCGCAGCGTGGCGCGTTTTATGTCGAGCACTACGATCACCACTTCCCGATTTGCCCGATGAATTTTGGCGAACTGTTGAAAGCGGATGACGAGCAACTCAAGTCTCTGGCCGACCGCTTCAGCACCTTGAGTTATCAGACCGACGCCCACCGTCTGGCGATGCCGCTTAAAGAAGAGCTGCGCGAACTCGCCAGCGACCCGGCCGTGCTTCAAACCATCGAACAGAACCTTGAAGCCTACGACTCGCTGACGCCGGACGGCTTCCAGCGTCTGCATCAGTTGCTGGAGCGCCAGAGCTATCGCCTCGCCAGTTGGCGCACGGCAGCGGACGACATCAACTGGCGGCGCTTTTTCGATGTCAACGAACTGGGCGGACTGCGCGTGGAGCGTCCGGCGGTGTTCGAAGCGACCCACGCGAAAATCTTCGAACTGGTGGCTGAAGGCCTGATCGATGGTCTGCGTATCGACCACATCGACGGCCTCGCCGATCCGCGCGGTTATTGCCGCAAACTGCGGCGCCGGGTCGACAGCCTGGCGCCGGACCGGCACTTGCCGATCTACGTCGAGAAGATCCTTGGCGAGGGGGAAACCCTGCACCGTGACTGGTCGGTGGATGGCACCACGGGTTACGAATTCATGAACCAGTTGTCGTTGCTGCAACATGACCCGGACGGCGCACAAACCCTGGGCGAACTGTGGAGTCGCTGCAGCGAGCGGCCCGCCGATTTCCGTCAGGAAGCGCAACTGGCGCGTCAGCAGATTCTCAACGGTTCCCTCGCCGGTGATTTTGAAAGCGTCGCCCAAGCCCTGTTGCAAGTGGCCCGGGATGACCTGATGACCCGCGACCTGACCCTCGGCGCGATTCGCCGGGCGTTGCAGGAACTAATCGTGCATTTTCCGGTGTATCGCACCTACATCAGTCCCCGTGGGCGCTCCACTGAGGACGATGTGTTTTTCCAGCAAGCCATGGACGGTGCGCGGCAAACCCTCGGCGAGGCCGATTGGCCCGTGCTTGATTGCCTTGCCCGATGGCTGGGCGGTGAACCGTGGCGCAAACGTCCGGTGGGCCGGTCGCGCAAGATGCTCAAACATGCTTGCGTACGCTTTCAGCAGCTGACGTCGCCAGCGGCGGCGAAGGCCGTGGAAGACACCGCGTTCTATCGCTCGGCGGTGCTGTTGTCGCGCAACGACGTGGGTTTCAGCACCGAGCAATTCAGTGCGCCGGTGGCCGACTTTCATGCGGCGTGCCTCAATCGCCTTGAAGAATTCCCCGACAACCTGCTGGCCACTGCGACCCACGACCACAAACGCGGCGAAGACACCCGCGCCAGGCTGGCGGTGTTGAGCGAACGCAGCGCGTGGTTCGCCTGGCAGGTACCGCTCTGGCAGACGCTGGCCCGGCCGCTGCGCGACGACGACCAAATGCCGTCCGCGGGCGATGAACTGATCCTCTATCAAGCGCTCCTCGGCAGCTGGCCGCTGGATCTGCGCAACGACGATAAAGCGGCGTACGAGAACTACACTCAACGTGTTTGGCAGTGGCAACAGAAAGCTTTGCGCGAAGCTAAATTACAAAGCAGTTGGAGCGCACCCAACGATGCTTACGAACACGCGGCTCACCAATTCCTCGAACGCCTGCTACTCAGCCCCGAAGGTGAACGGCTGCGCGCAGCTCTGGCTAAAGCGGCGATGTCGATTGCTGCACCCGGTGCACTCAACGGCTTGGCGCAAACCTTGCTGCGCATGACCGTGCCGGGCGTTCCGGACCTTTACCAAGGCAACGAATACTGGGACTTCTCGCTGGTCGACCCGGACAACCGTCGCCCGGTGGATTACGCCAGTCGTCAACAAGCCATGCAGCGTCCGCTGGACCTGCCTGACCTGCTGGCGAACTGGCGGGACGGGCGTATCAAACAAACCCTGATCGCGCGCACGTTGAACCTGCGCGCCGAACAGGCCGAGCTGTTTCAGCGTGGCTCGTATCAAGCGCTGGAAGTGGTCGGCAGCGAGGCACATCGGGTGCTGGCATTTGCGCGCTCGTACAACCAGAAACAGGCCATCGTGATCGTACCGATACGCTGTGCAGGCCTGCTGGAAAACAGTGCCGAGCCCCAGGTCGGCGCGCAGCAGTGGGGCGATACGCGGGTCAAATTACCGTTCACCACCCCTGACGAGAATCTGAAGGGACTTTTTTCCAGCGTCGCAGTCACAGAACACAAGGAGCTGATGATTGGCGCTGCGCTGGGGGATTTCCCGGTCAATCTCTTTATCCAAAACTTTGAGTTCAGTTCAGGAGCATTGCGATGAGTACCGACGAAAAACGCATCCGCGAATTTGCCTATCAGATCTGGGAATCGGAAGGGAAACCCGAGGGCGAGGAAGCTCGTCATTGGGAGATGGCTCGCAAGCTGGCTGAAGCCGAAGCCCTCGCACCGAAGAAGTCCCCGAAGGCTGCCGCAAGCAAAGCCATCACCGCCAAACCGGCGGCCAAAGCGGATGGCAAGCTCAACGGTCAGGCCGATGGCAAGGCTGCGGCATCGAAAGCCAAGGCCAAACCGGCCGCGGCGGCTGCGAAAGTCACCCCGCCGGGTGAAAAAGCCGCCCAGAAAAAACCGCGCACCACGAAAAAACCACCCGCGGTTTGACGCTTCACTTCATTGCCGCTTGATTGAACCCGTGGCGAGCCTGCTCGCCACCGTGGGCGCGCTCGCCCCGAAAAACCTGTAGTAGCGAGCTTGCTCGCGATGGACGTTAACGATAACGCGTACTTTCTGACTAAACGCGTCGCTCTTTTGTCCATCGCGAGCAAGCTCGCTCCTACAAAAAGCATTCCCCATTTTGCAGGAGCACCTATGACCAGTCCGAAAAATTCCGCGCCAGAACCTCAAGCAGAGGCCTCGCGAATCCGTGAAGGCTTGCCCTTCCCGCTGGGCGCCACCTGGGATGGTCTGGGGGTCAACTTTGCGTTGTTTTCCGCCAACGCAACCAAGGTCGAACTGTGCATTTTCGATGACGCCGGTGAAGTCGAACTGGAACGCATCGAACTGCCGGAATACACCGATGAGATCTACCACGGTTACCTGCCCGACGCCCACCCGGGGCTGATCTACGGCTACCGTGTCTACGGTGCCTATGACCCGGCCAACGGTCATCGCTTCAACCACAACAAACTGCTGATCGACCCCTACGCCAAACAACTGGTCGGCCAGTTGAAATGGTCCGAAGCGCTGTTCGGCTACACCATCGGCCACCCTGACGCCGACCTCAGTTTCGACGAGCGCGACAGCGCGCCGTTCGTGCCCAAATGCAAAGTCATCGATCCGGCACACACCTGGGGCCATGACCATCGCGTCAGCGTGCCGTGGGACAAGACGATCATTTATGAGACTCACGTGCGCGGCATCAGCATGCGTCACCCTTCCGTCCCCGAGAACCTGCGCGGCACCTTCGCCGGGTTGATGGTCGATGACGTGCTGGAACACATCCGCAAGCTCGGGGTGTCGTCGGTAGAGTTGTTGCCGATCCATGCCTTCGTCAACGACCAGCATCTGCTGCACAAAGGCATGACCAATTACTGGGGCTACAACAGCATCGCGTTTTTCGCCCCCGACCCGCGCTACCTGGCCAGCGGCAAGATCGCCGAGTTCAAGGAGATGGTCGCGCACCTGCACGAAGCCAACCTCGAAGTGATTCTCGACGTGGTCTACAACCACACCGCCGAGGGCAACGAACAAGGCCCGACCCTGTCGATGCGCGGCATCGACAACGCCTCTTACTACCGCTTGATGCCTGACGACAAGCGCTATTACATCAACGATTCCGGCACCGGCAATACGCTGGACCTGAGTCACCCGTGCGTGCTGCAGATGGTCACCGACTCCTTGCGCTACTGGGCCACGGAAATGCACGTGGACGGCTTCCGCTTCGACCTGGCGACCATTCTCGGGCGTTACCACCACGGCTTCGACGAACGTCACAGCTTCCTCGTCGCCTGCCGCCAGGACCCGGTGCTGCGTCAGGTGAAGATGATTTCCGAACCCTGGGATTGTGGCCCCGGTGGTTATCAGGTCGGTGGTTTTCCGCCAGGCTGGGTCGAGTGGAACGACAAATTCCGCGACACCGTGCGCGCGTTCTGGAAAGGCGACGACGGCCAACTGGCGGACTTCGCCAGCCGCATGACCGCGTCCGGTGAAATGTTCAACCAGCGCGGCCGGCGGCCATACGCCTCGTTGAATTTCATTACGGCGCATGACGGGTTCACCCTCAATGACCTCGTGTCGTACAACGACAAACACAACGAAGCCAACGATGAGAACAACCAGGACGGCAGCAACAACAACCTGTCCTGGAACCACGGCGTTGAAGGTCCGACCGACGATCCCGAGATCAACGAGCTGCGTCAGCGGCAGATGCGCAACTTCTTCGCCACGCTGTTGCTGTCCCAAGGCACGCCGATGCTGGTGGCCGGTGACGAGTTTGCCCGCACTCAGGAAGGCAACAACAACGCCTATTGCCAGGACAGCGAGATCGGTTGGGTCAATTGGGACCTGAGCGAGGACGGCAAGGCATTGCTGAAATTCGTCAAACGCCTGATCAAGTTGCGCCTGACTTACCCGATATTGCGTCGCGGACGCTTCCTGGTGGGCAATTACAACGAGGACATCGGCGTCAAGGACGTCACTTGGCTCGCACCGGATGGTAGCGAGATGAGCATCGAGCAATGGGAAGATGCGCACGGCAAATGCCTGGGCATGTTGATGGACGGCCGCGCCCAGGAAACCGGAATTCGCCGCAAGGGCGGTGACGCGACCTTGCTGCTGGTGGTCAACGCGCACCACGACATCGTCAACTTCACTTTGCCGGAAGTACCGGACGGCGGATTCTGGACTTGCATGATCGACACCAACCAACCGTCGATTCGTGGTCAGGAACGCTTCGAGTTCGGTCGTGAATATTCCGTCACCGGCCGTTCGCTGCTGCTGTTCGAATTGCAGCACGAGGAAGAAGAGTGAAATGGACCTACAGGCTTTTCTCCATCGACAGTCAGCGGACTACGCCGATACACGGGCGTTAGGCCGGTGCTTGCGGGAGCTGGTCGAGGCCGGTCTTGATCAGCTTCCGCTGCCCGGCAGCGGCCGGACGCTGGAACGCTTTCAGCGTCTGGCCGAGGTCGGCGGGCATGATCTGGGGTTGTGCAAGTTGTACGAGGGTCATACCGATGCTCTTGCGATCATTCAGCAACTCGGCGGTTCGCCCACACCTTGCAGCACCTGGGGAATGTGGGCCGCCGAGCCGCCGGATGCGCGGGTGCGGGTCACCCCTCAAGGCCAGATGGTTGCACTGAACGGGCGTAAGGCCTGGTGTTCAGGCGCGACGGTATTGAGCCACGCGTTGCTGACGACGTGGGATCAACAGGACCGCCAGCAATTGGTGGCGGTGGCGCTGGATCAACCCGGCGTGACCCTCACCGATCAAGGCTGGCAAGCGGTGGGCATGGGCGCCACCGGCAGCGTTGAAGTGCTGTTCGACGGTGCCGAAGCCCAGGCCATCGGCAACCCCGGCGACTACCTGCAACGCCCTGGCTTCTGGCAAGGCGGAATCGGCATTGCGGCGTGTTGGTACGGCGCGGCGCAGAGTCTGGCCGAACGTCTGCGCAGGCACTGCGGCCATCGCGAAGAACCCCACGCCCTCGCCCACCTTGGTGCAGTCGACAGCGCGCTGCATGCCGCGGCAACAGTGTTGCGATTCAGCGCATTGAGCCTCGATGCCGCGCCACAGGAAGACGCCGAACGCCTCGCTCGTCGCGCCCGGGCGGTGGTGGAAAATGCCGTCGAACAGGTGATCCTGCACGTCGGCCACGCCGTCGGCGCCGGTCCTTACTGCAAGGATCGGCAGTTCGCCCGACTGATTGCCGACCTGCCAGTGTTCCTGCGTCAAAGCCACGCCGAACGCGACCTCGCCGCGCTCGGCCAGCACGTCATCAATGGAACATGGACGTTATGAAAACCAATCCCATCGTCGGTCAGGGCACGCCCTTGCACCTGTGGCAAACCTCCAGCCACCTGGCGCAAATGCCAGTGATCGACATCCTCGACCTGGTGCCCGAAGGTTCCCGGGCCGTGGTCATCGCCCCGCACCCTGACGACGAAGTGCTTGGCTGCGGCGGTTTCCTGCAGTTGCTCGCCGCCGCGAAACGGCCGTTGCAATTGATTTCGGTCACCGACGGCAGTGCGAGCCATCCCGGCTCCCGGCGCTGGCCGGTCGAGCGCTTGTGTGCGGTCCGTCCGCAAGAATCCGTTGAAGCGTTGCGTCGACTCGGCCTGCCGTTGCACAGCCTCAAATGGTTGCGCGGCGGGTTCGCCGACAGTCAGGTCGCGGCGCGGGAAACGCAATTGGTGGAATTCATCGAACGTCACCTGCGCCCTACCGACGTGGTTTTCACCACGTGGCGCGAGGACGGCCATTGCGACCATGAAGCGGTTGGGCGCGCCAGTGCCGCGGCGGCGAAACGTGTCGGCGCAACGGTGCATGAACTGCCCGTCTGGACGTGGCATTGGGCAACCCCTGAAGACAGCCTGGTGCCCTGGCAGCGAGCACGGAAAATCCTGCTGGCCTCGCCGCTGGTCGCGCGCAAGCGTCATGCCATTCATGCCTTTGCCAGTCAATTGGAGGGCGACCCGAACATTGGCTTGCCGCCGGTGCTGGCGCCGTATGTGCTTGATCGATTACTGCAACCGTTTGAGGTGGTGTTTCTATGAGTGTCGAGGATCGCTACTTCGACGGGTTGTTTGCCGGCAGCGACGACCCCTGGGCGTTTCGTCAGCGCTGGTACGAACAGCGCAAACGCGCGATCACCCTCGCTACGTTGCCCCGCCCCCGCTACCGCTTCATCTTCGAACCCGGTTGCGCCAACGGGGAGTTGAGTGCCGAGCTCGCCGCTCGCTGCGATCGCCTGTTGTGCTGCGACACCGCAGCCGCTGCCGTGACGCTGGCCAGAACGCGCCTGAGTCTGTTCGACCACGCCGAAGTCCGCCAAAGCCGCTTGCCCGGCGACTGGCCGAACGAACAGTTCGACCTGATCGTGCTCAGTGAAGTCGGTTACTACCTGGACGCCGGTGATCTCGAACAACTCATCGAGCACGCGGCACAGTCACTGACCGCCGACGGCCAATTGCTGGCCTGCCACTGGCGTCCGCCGATCGATGGCTGCCCGCTTAACGCCCGACAGGTTCATGACCTGTTGCACGAGCATCTTCACCTGCCGCGCCTGGTCCTGCATCAGGAAGCCGATTTCCTGTTGGAACTCTGGAGCCGCGAACCGCGCTCGGTGGCGAAGCTGGAGGGCTTGCGATGATCGGCATCCTGATCCCGGCGCATAACGAGGAAGACCTGCTCGAAGACTGTCTGCAAGCTGCGCTGCGAGCCGCGCAACATGAGCTGTTGGGCGGTGAGACAGTCGTCGTTCTGGTGGTGCTCGACAGTTGCACGGATCGATCGTCCGACATCGTCGGCAGTTACCCGGTGCACTGCCTAGAAATCAACGCACGCAATGTTGGCCAGGCCCGCGCTGCAGGTGCGCGGTTTCTGCTGGAGCGCGGGGTGCGCTGGATTTCCTGCTCCGACGCCGACAGTCGCGTGGCTCACGACTGGCTGGTGGCGCAACTGTCGCTGGAGGTGGATGCGGTGTGTGGCACGGTCACCGTGGAAACCTGGGACGAATCGTTCAGTGAGTCGGCACAGATTCAGTATCACCAGCACTATCAGAACCGTGAGGGACATCGACATATTCACGGCGCCAATCTCGGGATCAGCGCCGACGCTTACCGGCGCGCAGGCGGTTTCGAACCCCTGGCGAGCGATGAAGACGTGCAACTGGTGCGGCAACTCGAACGCTGCGGCGCGACGATTGCCTGGAGCCAGCGTCCTCAGGTGCTCACCAGTGCGCGCCTGGACAGTCGGGCCCGGGGCGGCTTCGGTGATTACTTGCGCGAACTCGTACAGGCCGGATAAAAATCAGATCGAACATCGACGCGACGAATAGCCGTACTTGAGCAATACTCTGCTCGCTGCAATCCAGGGTTCGGAGCGCGGCACTCTGCTATCAACCAGAACAAGGGCGTAGCCCGATGAAATCCGTTTCCATCAGCGACAGCAGCCCTTCAGCGCAGATCTGGAATAGCGCTCTTCAGCTGGACAATGTTCCGGTCATCAATACGCAGACCCTGGTCCCCGCTGGCGGGCGCGCCGTGGTGATCGCGCCGCATCCCGGTGACGAAGTGGTGACCTGCGGCGGTCTGCTGCAATTACTCAGTGCCCTTGGCCATCCCCTCCAATTGATCTCGATCACCGACGGCAGCGCCAGTCATCCGGGGTCGCAGCAATGGTCAGAGAAGCGCCTCAGTGTGTTTCGCCCCCAGGAAAGCGTCGAAGCCTTGCGCCGGCTCGGGTTGCCGATGCACAGCCTGAAGTGGATTCGCGGCGGTTTTACCGACAACGCCCTGGCCGAGCGCGAGCTTCAATTGACCCAGTTCATCGCCCGCTATCTGCGGCCTGGCGATGTGGTGTTCACCACCTGGTGCGAGGACGGCAATATCGACCATGAAGCCGTCGGTCGTGCCAGCGCTAAAGCTGCGGCCTCGGTCGGCGCCGCGTTCAACGAAATGCCCGTCTGGGCCTGGCACTGGCCGTTGCGTGACAGTGGATTGATCCCTTGGCATCGCGCCCGCAAGGTTCGTCTCGATACGTGGTCCGTCGCGCGCAAAAGCCACGCCACCCACGCTTATGCCAGTCAGCTCGATGGTGAGCCGGCCATCGGTATCGCCCCGCTGCTGCCACCGGTGCTGCTTGAGCGTATGCGGTTGCCGTATGAAATCGTATTCGTCTGAACTACACCTATCCAATATGGGAGCGGGCTTGCTCGCGAAAGCGGTCTGTCATCCAACATTGATGCCGACTGAACTATCGCATTCGCGAGCAAGCCCGCTCTCACAGGGAATGGGGCGTACATTCGTACTGAACTGCCTGCCGCCACATCAGTCGCATACATAAGCAACCCTGATTCAGAGGAGTGAAAGTGAGCGATGACTCCAAACGGCAATCCGTCGACTCGGTGCCATTGAACACGCCCCCGGCGATTCATCGACTTCGGGTGCTGACCGTCAACACCCACAAGGGCTTCACCGCACTCAACCGACGCTTCATACTCCCGGAGCTGCGTGAGGCGGTACGCAGTACCTCGGCAGATCTGGTGTTCCTGCAGGAAGTCGTCGGCGAACACGAGCGGCATTCTTCCCGTTTCAATAATTGGCCGCAGACCTCGCAATACGAGTTTCTGGCCGACAGCATGTGGAGCGATTTCGCCTACGGGCGCAACGCGGTCTACCCTGATGGCCACCACGGCAATGCACTGCTGTCAAAATATCCGATCCGCGAATACCGCAACCTCGACGTCTCGATCACCGGGCCCGAGCGTCGCGGACTGTTGCATTGCGTGCTGGACGTGCCGGGACACGCCGAAGTCCATGCCATCTGCGTGCACCTGAGCTTGCTGGAAAGCCATCGCCAATTGCAGCTCGAATTGCTCTGCCAGCTGCTGGAGTCATTGCCCGACCATGCCCCGGTGATCATCGCCGGCGACTTCAACGACTGGCAGCTACAAGGCAACACCGCCCTCGCCCGTCGCGATTACCTGCACGAAGTCTTCGAACGCCACCATGGTCGTCCTGCCAAAACCTATCCGGCGCGGTTTCCGTTGCTGCGCCTGGACCGGGTTTATCTGCGCAATGCCAGCAGCCACGACCCGCGGATATTGGGAAGCAGGCCATGGACGCATTTGTCGGATCATTTGCCGTTGGCGGTTGAAGTGCATTTATAGCGCCACCTTCTAGCGCCCTCATTTTCTCAAGCATTATTGACAGTAATCCGGGTGGGGATTTGATTGGCTGTCCTGTCGGCCAATCAGGTTCACTTACCGATTGTCGGTTGCCAAAAAGCCTCTGGATCACGGTTCCCATGATGATTTTTCGTACAAACAAGAACTTAGATAAGTACTAAAAAACAATTAGTTGCATCGGCTAAATTAGCCATACCGCTCATCGTTCATTTTCTTGACGCGGAGCTTTGAGTCTTCTTAGCTTCACCGTACTACCCCCGGAAGTAACACCTGAGGCAAACCATCAGACACCCGTGAAAACGGGCGGGCCAAGGCTTGCCCCACTCCATTCGGTCGCCCCTCATTCGGGGTAGGAGAGACGCCAGAGCGAGATGCCGCATGCGACTGCAAGGTAGACCTCCATGAAAACTTCATTCACCCCACAAGAGATCAAAGTCACTTTTTGCACTGTCTCGAGTTCACTCCTGCTGTGCTCATCCATGGAAGTGCAGGCCTCACCTGCCGAGGAAGAAACACCCCCCTGGTATGACCAGGAGATTCCGGCGCTTACCTTGCCCGCGCTCGCAGCAACCTACCCCGGCCGCTTTAGCGCCAATCCGGATTTGCGAAGTTCACACCTGACCATCGAAGACGCTGCGCCGTCGGCCTGGGATCAGCTTTATGGACAGGCGTCGCGTCAAGCTCTAACCGATTACCAGTCCCATGGCTTCACGCTGCCTGGCGCCAATCAACTCAAAGGCCCGGCGATCCTGACCCTGCAAAGTGGCAGCGGCCATACCCAGCAGTTCGGTCTGATCGGCGGCACCAGTCAGTTCCAGAGTAACGGCAACGGCCTGCTGACCAGTCGCGCCCTCGCCGCCCCCAACACTGACACGCTTAACCTGCAAGGCCAGAGCCTCGGCGCCTACTACAGCCTGACCGGCCCCCAAGGCTGGCACGTGGATTTGACGGCCAGCGGAGGTCGGGTCAACGGCATCAGCCGCACCGAACAAGGCGCCCGGCAAGTCACCGAAGGCAGCGCAGTCACCTTCTCGGTGGAAGGCGGCTTTCCGATTGGTCTGAGCGACAACTGGGTCGTCGAGCCCCAGGCGCAGTTGATCAACCAGCGAATCACACTGGACACGCCGTACGCAGGTTCGGGCAATGCGTCGTCCAGCGACCTGTCCTCCTGGAGCGGCCGGGTCGGTGCGCGATTGAAAGGTAGTTACGACATCAACGGCCTCGCGGTTGAACCGTATGTGCGGACCAACTTGTGGCACACGGTGTACACCGGCAATACCGTGACCCTCGATCAGGTCGACAAGATCAGCAGCAGCCGCTACTCATCCACCGTCGAAGTGGGGTTGGGTCTGGTGGCCAGGGTCACGCCCGCCGTGAGTCTGTACTTCAGCGCCGATTACAGCAGTGATGTGGATGACAATGATTTGAATGGGTTGATTGGCAGTCTGGGTGTGCGGATGCGGTGGTGAAAACACCTGTCAGACCTGTCACTTCTTACAGTAGGCAGACTTGTGGCGGTCGTGCATTGTGAGGAACAGTTCACTTTGATCAGGACTCGCAGGGATGCCAACAGCCACCTCGACACACGCGCATGCCGACACACCGACCCTTCGGGTGTCGGATGCGCGAGGGTTGCTGGTCAGGATGGTGCAATTTCATCGGCGGGAGGCTGGCGATCCTGTTGATACGCGAGTGACCCATCAACGGTTCGACGCGGCGGGCCGGTTGGTGGGCAGTCGTGATCCATATCTGTTTGATCTGGCTCATACCGATGTATTGGCACCTTTTAACCTGAGCCAAGTGGTGAGCCTGTCTGGTGCTCCGCTTTCGACCCGCAGCGTCGATGCCGGATGGCGTGTTGTGTTGAACGGTGAAGCCGGTCAACTCGTTGAAAACTGGGACGGTCGCGGCAGCCATTCGCTGACTGAGTATGATGAACTGCTGCGCCCGGTGGCCGTGCGTGAATACGGGCGGGAAGTGGCCGAGCACACGATCGAACGATTTACCTACGCCGGGGTTGGCGCGGAGTACGCCGCGCACAATCTGTGTGGCCAGTTGATTCGCCACGATGACCCGGCCGGCACCGTGCGTGTTCGCGACTTGAGCCTTCTCGGCAGCGTGCTGAAACAGACGCGGCAGTTCCTGATCAGCACTGATCCGCCGGATTGGCCCGTTGAAGTTGCCGGGCGAGACGCGCTGCACGAACCGGGCGACGGCGCGACCACCTCTTACGCCTACTCCGCCACCGCCGAGCCCCTGCGCCAAACGGACGCGTTCGGCAATGTCCAGTCGTTCGCCTACACCCTCGCCGGGCAACTGAAAAACACCCGTCTGACCCTGGCCGGTGATGGGCAAACCGAGAAGGTCCTGGTCAGCGCTATCCACTACAACGCCAGCGGCCAGATCGAAGCGGAAACCGCCGGCAACGGCGTCATCACCCGCCACCATTACGACGAGGCCAACGGCCGATTGACGCAACTGAGCGCCCACAAAGCCGATGGCACGCCGCTGCAGATCCTCAAATATCTCTACGACGCCGTGGGCAATGTCCTGAGCATCGAGGATGCCGCGCAACCGATCCGCTACTTCAGCAACCAGCGCATCGAGCCGATCAAAACCTACCGCTACGACACGCTTTACCAGTTGATCCACGCCACCGGTTGCGAGGCCCAATCCGGTCGCGGTGGCCCGGCCCTGCCCGACTTTCAATCCTTGCCGCCCGATCCCGGCCAGATCGCCAACTACACGCAAACCTACCGCTACGACGCCGGCGGCAATCTGCTGAATCTGGAGCATGTAGGCGCGCAAGCCCACAGCCGCACCTTGACCCGCTCCCGCTACAGCAACCGCTGCTTGCCCGAGCGCGACAACCGGCCACCGACCGAGGAAGAACTGTCCAATGGTTTTGATGCCAACGGCAACCTGTGTGAATTGCAACCCGGCCAGCGGCTAAGTTGGGACCTGCGCAACCAACTCACGAAAGTCTGTCCCGTCGTGCGTGAAGATAAACAAGATGATTGCGAATGCTATATCTACGACGGTGGCGGTCAACGCGTACGCAAGGTGCACTCTAGCCAAACCAGCGCGCGTACGATCATTCGTGAAGTGCGTTACCTGCGCGGCCTGGAAATCCGCAGCCACAGCGGCACCGGGGAAATCCTCCACGTCATCACCGCCAGTGCTGGCAGCAACAGTGTGCAGGTATTGCATTGGGTGCCGAAGCCACCCGGTGAAATGACGCAGGATCAGGTGCGTTACGCCCTCAACGATCACTTGAAATCCAGCATGCTGGAACTGGATCAAAACGCCGACCTGATCAGCCAGGAATGGTATTACCCGTTCGGCGGGACTGCTCTGTGGGCAGGTCGCGACGAAACCGAAGCCAAATACAAAACCATCCGTTACTCGGGCAAGGAACGGGATGCCACGGGGCTTTATTGCTACGGCCTCCGTTATTACGCACCGTGGTTGCAACGCTGGATCAATCCTGATCCCGCGGGACCTATCGACGGGCTCAACTATTACTGCATGGTCAGCAACAATCCCACCACCTTTCTGGATGTACTGGGCAAGAAAGGCGAAAGGTACAACGATGAAGATCTAAACAACTTCAAAAAAGAACTTAAGGAGTCCACATCAATAACAAACGCCATCAAAGACAATAAAGAAATACAGAAAATTCTCGGAAAAATAAACAAGACGAAATCGATATCAAAACCCGAGCACTTTGGAAAGTTTGCAACAAGAATTCTTTTAGTGCGCAAAGAACTAGAAAATGAAAAAGAACGGCTTGGCCCAGATATTTATAGAATGACTTACGAATTCTTCGGTTCTGCACTACTCTTTAATTCTACAACTAATGGATCTTATGTAGCCTGGGAGGCACCTCCATTCAACTTATTTGAAGGACCAGGTTGGAGTGCCCCCCAACCTTCTGGGGGGAGTCGGCCGAGTAGTTCTCAACGAGCACAATCAGGTCGGCCGCAATTTGAACCAAACCGTCGACCTGAGGCGTCCCATTCGCGCAACAGTCATAAACCCGAAACTCCATTTATAATGCCTGAAATGCTGCCATCGCAAACGGATGAAAAAATCTCCAAGGGATACAATATCGCCATCGAGATTATCAATAACAAGAATAACATTCGCGCTATTTTTCCTGACGAAGACGACAACAGTAGAAATCTGCGATACAAGCAACTTGCATTACTTATACACCCAGACGAACTCAAACTAGAGCAAGTGCCTGACGTCGAAAAAAGAGCCGAAGAAGCCACTAAAATAATTACAGTCTGGAAAGCGAACGGATATCCCGGAGCAACAACAAGTCGTCGATAATCCAGATGCCATCAAGGTGAGCCCCTTTTTTACAGACCCGTATCGGTAGGAAAGGGGCTACCGATAATCAATGTCCCCTGATCACCCCTCCGGCCGCAACATCAACACCGCCAACGGCGGCAAATTCAGCACCAGCGACAACGCCTGCCCATGGCTCGCCTCCTCCTCGGTAAATGCCCCGCCGCTGTTCCCGTAATTCGACCCGGCATACATCGCCGCATCGCTGTTGATCACCTCCGTCCACCGCCCGGCAATCGGCACGCCAATGCGATAGCCCTCACGTGGCACCGGCGTAAAGTTGGCGACAATCAATACCGGCCGCCCATCCTTGCTCCAGCGCATAAACGCGTAAACGCTGTTGATCGCGTCATCGCCGATCAACCACTGGAACCCTTGCGGCGCGTCGTCCTGGTCATGCAAGGCGGGTTCTTCGCGGTACAACCGGTTCAGGTCGCCGACGAGTTTCTGCACGCCTTTGTGTTCCGAATACTGCAGCAAGTACCAATCCAGCTGCTGATCGTGGTTCCACTCGCGCCACTGACCAAATTCGCACCCCATGAACAACAGCTTCTTGCCCGGATGTGCCCACATGAAGCTCAGGTACGCCCGCAGGTTGGCGAATTTCTGCCAGCGATCACCGGGCATCTTGTCGATCAGCGAGTGTTTGCCATGGACCACTTCGTCGTGGGAGATCGGCAGGATAAAGCGCTCGGACCAGGCATACACCAGGCCGAAACTCAGTTCGTTATGGTGATGGGCGCGGTACACCGGGTCTTGCTGGATGTAATGCAGCGAATCGTGCATCCAGCCCATGTTCCATTTGTAGTCGAAACCCAGGCCACCTTGTTGCGTGCTCTGGCTGACGCCGGGCCATGCCGTGGACTCTTCGGCGATCACCAGCGCGCCGGGTGCTTCCAGGTTGACCACGTCGTTGAGGTGGCGCAGGAAGTCGATCGCTTCAAGGTTTTCCCGACCGCCGTGACGGTTCGGCACCCACTCGCCGGCCTTGCGCGAGTAATCGCGGTACAGCATCGATGCCACCGCATCGACGCGCAGGCCGTCGACATGGAAATGCTTGAGCCAATGCAGACCCGAGGCCAGCATGTAGCCGTGCACTTCGGTGCGGCCGAGGTTGTAGATCAGCGTGTCCCAATCCTGGTGGAAGCCTTCCTGCGGGTTGCCGTATTCGTACAGCGCGGTGCCGTCGAATTGCGCCAGGCCGTGGGTATCGGTCGGAAAATGCGCCGGGACCCAATCGAGGATAACGCCGATGTCGGCCAAGTGGCAGGCGTTGACGAACGCCGCGAAATCATCCGGCGAACCGTAACGGGCGCTCGGGGCAAACTGTGAAAGCAGTTGATAGCCCCACGAGCCGCCAAACGGGTGTTCCATGATCGGCATCAGTTCAATGTGGGTGAACCCCAGTTCCTTGACGTACGGAATCAACCGTTCGCCCAGCTCATGCCAGGTGTACTGGCGGGCCACTTCGCCCAGATCGTCCAGCTCGCATTGCCACGAACCGGCGTGCAATTCGTAGATCGACAGCGGCGCGCTCGGTTTTGAACGCTCGACGCGAGCCTGCATCCACTCGTGGTCCTGCCAGTCGATATTCAGCGGTGAAGCGACCTTCGACGCAGTGTCCGGCGGCAGTGTCGTGGCCAGCGCCATCGGATCGGCCTTGAGCGGCAGAATGCCGTGGGCGCCAAGGATCTCGTACTTATAGGCTTCCCCCGCTTGCAGGCGCGGGATAAACAACTCCCAGACGCCGGTCGGGTGACGCAGGCGCATCGGGTGCCGACGGCCGTCCCAGTTATTGAAGTCACCCACCACCGACACCCGTTTGGCGTTCGGTGCCCACACGGCGAAACGTACGCCGTCAACACCGTCGACGTTTTTCAGTTGCGCACCCAGGCAACTGCTCAAGTCACGGTGATTGCCTTCGGCAAACAGGTACAAATCCATTTCACCGAGCAGCGGGCCGAAGCTGTAAGGGTCTTCGGAAACCTGTTCGCCGCCCGCCCAACGTGTGCGCAGCACATACGGCTGCGCCCGATCGAAATGCCCGACGAACAGCCCCGGCGTTTCGGTGGCCTCGAGGCTGCCGAGTTCTTCCCCGGAGTCCTTGGCCAACACCTGCACGCTCAGCGCGTCAGGCAGATAGGCACGAATGAATTGGCCACCGGCATCGTCGCCATGGGGACCGAGAATTGCAAAGGGGTCTTGATGCTGGGCGCGTACCAGCGCGTCGATGTCCCGCGATCTGGGCAGTAACGCCTCTTTAGCGTGACCCTGTTCCTTGTTCGAGAAACTCATGACTACTCTCCACCAAGATCGGAAAAGGGTTTAAGCCCACTCAATAATCCATATAAACCGTGCAACGGCACGGGCAGCCAGGTAGGCCGATTTTCTGCTTCATAGGCCACCTCATACGCCGCTTTTTCCAGACCGAACAACGCCAGCGCGGCGTCCTCGCCTTCCGGATCTTGCCACGCATGAGCAAGACTAGCTGCCGCCAGCCGATAAGCGTCGACAAATGCCTGTTTCGCTTCATTTAAATAGCGATCCGAGACCCGCAGCCGTGCGGCCCGGGCATCGGCGGTGTTATCAACGTTGTTCACGTTGATCGCCATGGCCGCCGCGTAGTCGAACGAGCGCAAGACGCCGCTCACGTCCTTGTACGGGCTGTGCTTGCCGCGCCGTTCAGACAGTGGACGCGCCGGTTCACCTTCAAAGTCGATCAGGTAAGCGTCGCCCTTGATCACCAGCACTTGTCCCAGGTGCAAGTCGCCATGGACGCGGATACGCAAACCACCGATCGCCTTTTTGCCCAATTCATGGACGTGACTGAGGATGGCTTTTTTGTTGTCCAGTAAACGAGTGACCAGGGTTTTGTCCGCGGGGTTCAGTTCGTTTTGATGTTGCTTGAGTAACTTCAGCGCGTGCTCCAGTTGCGCGGCGACATCCTTGGCCGAGGCCAGGGCATCTTTTTGCGAGGTGACTTGCGGTGCGAAGTCCGGATTGTCCGTCGGCGCGGCCAGCACCTGATGCATTTCCCCCAGACGCTGACCGAGCATGCCAGCGAAGTCTCGCAGTTCGCCGAGGGCGTTGTAGTGCTGCTCCTGCTCGGACATGGCATCGGCGAGTTCGTCGCGCAGTGCCCGTTCGAGGTTGTTCTGCGTCCACTCCCACGCATCGCCCTGATTGCTCAGATAGCCTTGGGCGATCATCAGCAGGTTGTCTTCGCCCTTGGCATCGCGGCGGACCACCGACCCCAGTAACGGCGAAATATTGGCGAAGCCTGCACCGGTCAGGTACGCGCTCATTTCCAGTTCCGGGTGCACGCCCGAGGCGACCTTGCGGATCAGTTTGAGCACCAGGCTGCTGCCGATCACCACCGAGCTGTTGGACTGTTCGGCCGACAGGTAACGCACTTCCGATTCAGCCGTCAGGCCCAGTCTGGCCAGCTCGGCAGTCGGCTGGAAACGAATCTCGCCGCCATCGGAAGGCAGCACGGCGTTGTCCTGCATGCCTTGCAAGACTGCGCGGATGAAGTGTTCAAGACTGAAAGCATCGGTGATCAAACCCACCTGCGGACCGCGTCGCACCCGAGACAGCGCCAGTTGCTGTGGCAACGCGGGACCCACCTGATCATCCGCAATGAAGCCGAACGGCAGCTGATAGCGGCTGGTCTGGCCGCCGCTGGTGACTTCGATTTCACTCAGCAACACCGGGTGCAGCGCATCACCGAAGCGCACGCCGTAGGCCAGGTTGACCTTGTCGATGGTCGCGTCCTTGCCGGCGAACCAGCGTCGGTTTTGCAACCAGTTTGGCAGGATGTCCTGTTCCAGCGTGCCGCGTGACGGCGCTTCGAGCAGCTCTTCCATGCGTTTTTTCAGCACCAGAGTGGTGAAGTCCGGCAGGCTTTGCGCCGGTTCTACGTGCCAGCTAGGCATTTGATTCTCCGCTGCGAGTCCGAACCAGTAAAAACCGTAAGGCGCCAGGGTCAAGAGGAAATTCAACTGGCCAATCGGCGGGAACGCGTTACCGCCCAACATCTCCACCGGCACCATGCCGACGTAGGCCGACAGGTCCAATTCTGCCGCTTGGGCGCTGCGCGACACGTTGGCCACGCACAGGATGATTTCGTGCTTGCCGTCCGCACCGGTGAATTCTCGGGTATAGGCCAGAATCCGCCGGTTGCTCGGCGACAGCATTTTCAGTGTGCCGCGTCCGAACGCCTTGGATTGCTTGCGCACGGCGAGCATGCGGCGGGTCCAGTTGAGCAGCGAATGCGGGTCACCGGCCTGGGTTTCGACGTTGACCGACAGGTAACCGTATTGCGGGTCCATGATCGGCGGCAGCACCAGGCTCGCCGGATCGGCGCGGGAGAAGCCGCCGTTACGGTCAATCGACCATTGCATCGGCGTGCGCACGCCATCGCGGTCACCGAGGTAGATGTTGTCGCCCATGCCGATTTCATCGCCGTAATACAGGGTCGGTGTGCCGGGCATCGACAGCAGCAGGCTGTTGAGCAATTCCACACGGCGACGGTCGCGTTCCATCAATGGTGCGAGACGACGGCGAATCCCCAGGTTGATCCGCGCCCGACGGTCGGCCGCGTAGTAATTCCACAGGTAGTCACGCTCCTTGTCGGTGACCATCTCCAGCGTCAGCTCATCGTGGTTGCGCAGGAAAATCGCCCACTGGCAGTTGGCCGGGATCTCCGGGGTCTGGCGCAGAATGTCGGTGATCGGGAAGCGGTCTTCCTGGGCCAGCGCCATGTACATGCGCGGCATCAACGGGAAGTGGAAGGCCATGTGGCATTCGTCGCCGTTGAGGCCTTTGGCGTCGGTGTCCCCGCTCTCTGATTTACCAAAATACAGCTGCGTATCTTCCGGCCATTGGTTGGCCTCGGCGAGCAGCATGCGATCGGGGTAATTGGCGTCGATTTCAGCGCGGATCTGCTTGAGAACGTCGTGGGTCTCGGGCAGGTTTTCGTTGTTGGTGCCGTCCCGCTCGATGAGGTACGGAATCGCATCCAGCCGCAAACCGTCGATGCCCATGTCGAGCCAGTAGCGCATCACCGACAGCACGGCCTTCATCACTTGCGGGTTATCGAAATTCAGGTCCGGCTGGTGCGAATAGAATCGGTGCCAGAAGTACTGGCCGGCGACCGGGTCCCAGGTCCAGTTGGATTTCTCGGTGTCGAGAAAGATGATGCGGGTGCCATCGTATTTTTGATCGTCATCGGACCAGACGTAAAAGTCCCGCGCCGCCGAACCGGGTTTGGCTTTGCGTGCCCGTTGGAACCAGGCGTGCTGGTCCGAGGTGTGGTTGATGACCAGTTCGGTGATGACCCGCAAGCCACGCTTGTGGGCTTCAGAGATAAAGCGCCTGGCATCGGCCATGGTGCCGTAATCGGAATGCACGCCACGGTATTCGGCAATGTCGTAGCCGTCATCGCGTCGTGGCGACGGGTAGAACGGCAGGAGCCAGATGGTATTGACACCGAGATCGGCGATGTAATCGAGTTTGGCGATAAGACCGGGAAAGTCGCCGATTCCGTCGTTGTTGGAGTCGAAAAAAGACTTAACGTGAACCTGATAGATCACTGCATCCTTGTACCAGAGCGGGTCCTTGATAAAGGTGGCAGCCTTGGGTTTCTTCGCCATTTGAAACTCCTGTTGAATTCGAAATAGCCACTTGCCTAAAGCGCGATGAAAAAACCTGTGGGAGCGGGCTTGCTCGCGAATGCGATCGATCTGCCAACATTGATGTTGAATGTGATGGCCTCTTCGCGAGCAAGCCCGCTCCCACAGGTTTTGCGTCTAGGCAGTTATGCGCCAGATCCCGAACGGCTGATGCGCCGGGTCGATCCGCATGAACTGGTACTTGCCGTGCCACGTCCAGCGATGACCGCTCATCAAGTCTTCGCCCTGGGTACTGGCGTCGTCAGGCAAACCCATTTCCCACAGCGGCAACTCGAAATTCGCTTCCTGAACGTTATGCGGATCGAGGTTGACGGCGACCAGAATGAAGTTGCTGCCATCCTCGCTGCGCTTGCCGAAATACAGGATGTTGTCGTTCCAGGCGTTGTAGACCTTCAGGCCCAGATGCGTGTGCAAGGCCGGGTTCTGCCGGCGAATACGGTTGAGCTGGGCGATCTCGGCGATGATGTTGCCGGGTGCATTGAAGTCCCTCGGGCGGATTTCGTATTTCTCGGAGTTGAGGTATTCCTCCTTCCCTGGCACCGGTGCGGCTTCACAGAGTTCGAAACCTGAATACATGCCCCACAACCCGGAGCCCATGGTTGCCAGGGCCGCACGGATCAGAAAGCCGGCACGCCCGGACTCATGCAGAAACGCCGGGTTGATGTCCGGTGTATTGACGAAGAAGTTCGGCCGATAGCATTCGCGCCACGGCGACTCGTTGAGCTCGGTGAAATAGGTCGAGAGTTCGTACTTTGTGTTGCGCCAGGTGAAGTAGGTGTAGCTCTGCGAATAACCGACCTTGCCCAGGCGAGCCATCATCGCCGGCGTGGTGAACGCTTCGGCGAGGAAGATCACTTCCGGGTACAACGCTCGCACATCGGCGATCAGCCACTGCCAGAACGGCAACGGCTTGGTGTGCGGGTTATCGACGCGAAAGATCTTCACGCCCTCTTCGACCCAACCCACCACAATGTCGCGCAGTTCGATCCAGAGGCTGGGAATCGCTTCGACGGCATAGAAATCGACGTTGACGATGTCCTGGTATTTCTTCGGCGGGTTCTCGGCATATCTGATCGTGCCGTCCGGCCGCCAGTTGAACCAGCCCGGGTGCTGCTTGAGCCACGGGTGATCCTGTGAACACTGGATGGCGAAGTCGAGGGCGATTTCCAGGCCGTGGTCGGCGGCGGCGGCCACCAGCCGACGGAAGTCTTCGCGGGTGCCCAGTTCCGGATGAATCGCCTCGTGCCCACCCTCTTCGCTGCCGATGGCATACGGGCTGCCCGGATCGTCAGGGCCGGCGGTGAGGGAATTGTTCGGGCCTTTGCGGTAGCTGCGACCGATCGGGTGGATCGGCGGGAAGTACAGCACGTCGAAGCCCATGTCCTGGATCATCGGCAGCCGCGAATGCACGTCGTTAAAGGTGCCATGGCGGGCCGGATCGTCGGTGATCGAGCGCGGGAACAACTCATACCAACTGGCGAACTGCGCAATCTCACGTTCGACGTCCAGCGGATACTCGGGGCTGAGGCTCAAATAGGCGCGGTGATCGGCCTGAGCCATCAGATCGGCGCTACGCTGGTGCAGAAACAGCGCCACCTGCTCGGTTTCGAGCAGTCCGGACAATTCGTGGTGCAACGCCGACAACTCTTCGCTGAGTTGCCCTTCGCTACGCTCGGCAGCCTGCTGGACCTGATTGCGTCCTTCCTGCAGTTCCAGGCTGACAGGCACTCTGGCCGCGTGTTTCTTCTCCAGCTCATAGCAGAAGCTGGCGAACTGATCGATCCAGGCCTCGATGCAGAATACATAACGGCCCTGACGCTCGACGCGGAACTGGCCTTGATAACCGTTATTGCCCAGCTCGCCCATGACTTCGCTTTGCCAAGTGTCATCGTCAGCACCACGCCAGCGAACCCGAACAGCCAGCTTGTCGTGCCCGTCGGCGAAAACCTTGCTCGTGACCACCACATCCTGGCCCACCACCGCTTTAACGGCAAACTGCCCGTTATCGAGGGTAGGCATGGTGTTTTCAATGGCGATACGCGGTAGCAGTAGAGCCTGCGACAGCGGCAGATGAGGGTTGTAGTTCAGCTCTGTCGGTTTTTCGGCAGTCATCGAGCATCTCTCCTTTACGCCCCAAGGACGCTCTTGTGCGGGGTCGTCATTCACGCAAGGCCATCGGCCCCGGAATGAACTCACTTAAGTTCCGAGCGACAGGCCCCGGTAAAGTTCACGTGGATTTGCCCATATCTGCGGTGGAATCAATTCCTGTGTGCAGTGGTCAATCCACTTAAGCACGACTTGCGCCATCTGCCACTGGAGGCTTCAACGATGAGTATTCCAATCCCGGCCGAAACACCCGACCCGAACATCGACAGCCCGACGATTCCACCCACCGAGCCTGCGCCAGTGCCCGAGCAGGAGCCGCCGGGTACTACCCCGCCACCGCGGGAAGATCCGCCGGAAACCATGCCGCCGGTGATCGTTGTGCCTGAATGACGCAAGCCAATCCGGAGATTCGATCGAGTTTGATGACACAACCGAATCTGTAGGAACCGGCTTGCTGGCGATTGCGGTGTAACAGCGATATTGATGGTGGCTGATCCACCGCAATCGCCAGCAAGCCGGCTCCTACAGGTGATCTTTGTCTTTATCCGGCAGTGGGTCTTTGTCTTTATCGAGCAGCTTCACGATCCTCGGCATCACGCTGAAAATCGCCAGCGCCAGCAACGTACTGAACACTGCCGTCGCTTCACGCCCCAATCCGGCCGAAACACCAATGGCCGCGGTCATCCACAAACCGGCGGCGGTGGTCAGGCCTTTCACATGACCTTCATCGCCTTCCTGGTTTTTCAGAATGGTCCCGGCGCCGAGGAAGCCGATCCCCGCAATCACCCCTTGCACCACCCGACTCATGGCATCGGCCTGTGAGCCGGACATCTGCGGCACCAGCACAAACAGCGCAGCACCGAGCGCCACCAACATGTGCGTACGCACACCGGCGGCCTTCCCCTTGTGCTCGCGCTCGAAACCGAGAATCCCGCCCAGCACGGCGGCCATCAACAGTCTCACGGTTATGCGTGTCAGTTGTGAGGCGTCGCCGATGTCGGCGAACTCCGCTTGCAGCGTCACCCAAACTTCATGCCACCAGGCGTTCATGGCGCATTCCCTGTAAATGATCGATAGAGGATGGACCGCGCCGACCATTAATCGGTTGCACAGAACGATGGCCGCCGGTTGTGCCCTAACTCTGTAGAACCCGCAGAAAAAAGGACCTCTCCATGACTGTGCGCATCGAAAACCAGACCTGCTTCTTCATCACCGAGAACGGCGAGGAAATCCGCCTGTGTCCCGACGTCACCATCGTCACTGACGGCGAAAAAGCCATGTCGGCGGTGGATCTCGAAGGTCAGCGCATCTACATCACCGAAGCAGAAGCCGATGCATTGACCGTAGCAGGTGCGGTGGACGGTCGCCGGCATTTGAAGGCCACGGACAGTGATTCGGTGATTTGACTGACCCGGATCAACACCCCCTGCGGGCGCCTGTTATAGGCGCTCGCGTCCCGTTGCGGCAGGTGCATCAAGTTGTCGCAGGCAGTGGACCAGCGCTCATCTGATCCGCTTTTTATTGCGATACCTGAGTCTGTTATGCAAACAGATCGACGCTCATAGTGACCCGGCCTGATGGAGGCTGATGAGCGAAAGACCATGAGCGAAAGAATCCCCGTCCGAACCGTAGAAAGTGCCCCGTTAGTACACAGCTATGAGCCTTCGCGTCCAAAGATGAAGGCCAAGTCCAGCGACAATCTGATCCACACTCGCAGCTTCACCGGTCTGTTCCGCACCTTGCGCATGAGCGGCGCGGGTTTTCTGTTCCTGCTGTTCTTCGGCACGGTCTGGCTGAACTGGGGCGGCCGCCAGGCGGTGCTCTGGGACCTTTCCGAAAGTAAATTCCACATCTTCGGCGCGACCTTCTGGCCCCAGGATTTCATCCTGCTGTCGGCGCTGTTGATCATTGCGGCGTTCGGCCTGTTTGCGATCACCGTGTTTGCCGGACGTGTCTGGTGCGGCTACACCTGCCCACAGAGCTCCTGGACGTGGATCTTCATGTGGTGCGAGAAGATCACCGAAGGTGAACGCAACCAGCGGATCAAACTGCAAGCCGCGCCCTGGGGCCCGAACAAATTGATGCGCCGCGCGGCCAAGCACACCTTGTGGCTGGCGATCAGTTTGCTGACCGGCCTGACCTTCGTCGGCTACTTCACACCGATCCGCCCGCTGGCCGAAGAACTGCTGACCTTGCAGATCGGCGGCGTCAGTCTGTTCTGGGTGCTGTTCTTCACCAGCGCCACGTACATCAACGCCGGTTGGCTTCGTGAGGCGGTGTGCATGCACATGTGCCCGTATGCGCGGTTCCAGAGCGTGATGTTCGACAAAGACACCCTGACCATCTCCTACGACGTCGCCCGTGGCGAAAACCGTGGCCCGCGCAAACGTGACGTGCAACCTGCCGAAGTCGGCCTCGGCGATTGCATCGATTGCCAGCTCTGCGTGCAGGTGTGCCCGACCGGCATCGACATTCGCGATGGCCTGCAAATGGAGTGCATCGGGTGCGCCGCGTGTATCGATGCCTGTGATTCGATCATGGACAAAATGGGCTACGCCCGTGGCCTGATCAGCTACACCTCGGAGCACGAGTTGCAAGGTGGCAAAACCCGTCTGCTGCGACCACGACTGATCGGCTACACCGCGGTGCTGCTGGTGATGATCGGCGCCCTCGCCCTGGCCCTTGTCGAGCGGCCGATGGTCTCGCTGGACGTCAGCAAGGACCGTGGCCTGTTCCGCGAGAACAGTCAGGGGCAGATCGAAAACATCTACAGCCTGAAGGTCATCAACAAGACCCAGCAACGGCAGGACTACCGTTTGACCCTGGTCGACGGCGACGGCTTCCAGCTGCAAGGCAAGACCGAACTGAGCCTGGCCCCCGGCGAAATTGTTGACGTGCCGGTGTCCGTGGCGATGACCACCGAACGGCCGAGCAGCAGTTCGCAGAGCATCGGCTTCAAGATCGTCGACAGCGATGAGCCTGAGATTTATAGCGTTGCGAACAGCCGGTTTGTTGCGCCGATGAACCGTTGATCCCTTAGACTGCATCGCCAGCAAGCCGGCTCCTACAGGAATCACGCAGGCCTGTAGGAGCCAGCTTGCTGGCGAAGAAGCCCCCCAATTTCACTGAATACCGTACTCCCAGGGCACTCGATGAAACGCTACGAAAAATTCGCCGATGACATCGCTGAACTGATCCGCTCCGGCGTCCTCGGCCCCGGCCAGCGCGTGCCGTCGGTGCGCTACGCCAGCCAGACCTACGGCGTCAGCCCGTCCACGGTGTTCCAGGCCTACTACCTGCTCGAACGTCGTGGCCTGATCCGCGCCCGCCCGCGCTCCGGTTATTTCGTCAACACCCATGCACCGAGCCCGTTTTCGGAGCCGGTGATCAGCAGCCAGGTCAACGAATCCACCGAAGTCGATGTCAGCGAACTGGTGTTCTCGGTGCTCGACTCGATCAAGGACCCCAACACCGTACCGTTCGGTTCCGCGTTCCCCAGCCCTACCCTGTTTCCCCTGCAACGATTGTCCCGTTCCCTGGCCAGCGCCGCCCGGGACATGGACCCGCGCATGGTCGTCACCGACATGTCGCCGGGGAACCCGCAACTGCGCCGACAAATCGCCCTGCGCTACATGGTCGGCGGCCTGATGCTGCCCATGGAAGAACTGCTGATCACCAACGGCGCACTGGAAGCGCTGAACCTGTGCCTGCAAGCCGTCACCGAACCCGGCGACCTGGTAGCCATCGAAGCCCCGGCGTTCTACGCCTGCCTGCAAATCCTCGAACGGTTGAAACTCAAGGCCGTGGAAATTCCCGTGCACCCGCGCGACGGCATCGACCTCGGCGTGCTCGCGCAAACCCTGGAACGCCACCCGATCAAGGCCTGCTGGTGCATGACCAGTTTCCAGAACCCCATGGGCGCGACCATGCCCGAGGCGAAGAAACAGGAACTGGTGGAGCTGTTGCGCACCCACCAGGTGCCGCTGATCGAAGACGATGTCTACGCCGAGCTCTATTACGGCCAGCAAGCACCGAAACCGGCCAAGGCGTTCGATACCGAAGGGTTGGTGATGCATTGCGGCTCATTCGCCAAAAGCCTCGCGCCGGGTTATCGCATTGGCTGGGTGGCTGCCGGGCGTTATGCGCAGAAGATTGAGCGGTTGAAACTGATGACCTCGCTGTGTGCGTCAATGCCGGCTCAGGCGGCGATTGCCGATTACCTGCAACATGGTGGCTATGACCGGCATTTGCGCAAGTTGCGTTATGCGTTGGAGGAGCAGCAGAGTGCGATGCTGGCGGCGATTGCCCGGTATTTTCCGGCGCAGACTCGCGTGAGCCAACCAGCAGGCGGGTACTTTTTGTGGCTGGAACTTCCGGCGCAGATGGATTCGTTGAAGTTGTTTCAGATGGCGTTGGCGCAAGGGATCAGCATTGCGCCGGGGCCGATATTTTCGCCGGCGCAGCGGTTCAGGAATTGTATTCGGTTGAATTATGGAAGCCCTTGGGATGAGGCTTCGGAGAAGGCGATGGAGACGTTGGGGCGGATTGTGCGGTCATTCTGAACACCTTCGAATATTCGTCTACGTAATAGCAGGAGTGCAATTATTATCGGCAACCACTACTTCTAAACTGCCATTAATTATGGAATGAACCATACGCTGCGATAGTGTCGGCATTTCTGCGTGCCATTTTGTATCTAAGCTCAGGCGTGCGATTAAATACTTTCAACGCTTCACTCAGATTTTCACCGCCTGCTGCTTTAATAAACCCCTCCTGAATTTCTATCGGGATGTCGCGTTCTAGCACCCCGCCCTTCACGATTCTTTCTGATTGTATCAGCCTTGCGAAATGTTTCGATTCTTCAGGGTCTTGTACTCCGTGCTGAAATGTAGCTTTGGCAAAATCATCGTCGCTTGGTTCCAGATACCAATAATCCATCGTCCTGGTTTCTGAATCATCCTGATGACTCAACTCATGTTTTAAAGTAAAAACCACATCTGACAAATTCCGAATATCACGGTGCACGAAGTTCACATAAACCTTGTTTCGCCGATCAGCCCCCCCAATCATTGCCATAGTATGTTTGTACTTGCCGTTTTGATCTGCGAACAAAACAATCTTGTCAGGTTTGTTTTCTATTTTTTCAAAACGCTTCAAGATTTTCAGAAAGCGGTTTTTTACTTCGCCAATTTCATTATCAACATTGCTACCGAAATACTGTTCAAACCTCTCGCTGTCAAATACTCGGTTACCGAAATCGCTTATAGTGCGTTCCACATCGTTTTTTCCCACCTGTATCGCGTCTGTCAATCTCTCGGCCAAATCAGGGGAAACTTTTCTAATGTTTTCAACCCCGCGCTGCTGAATCAAATCACGAATGCCACTACTGCTTTCAAATGCAAAATCAAAATAATATCTAAGAACGGGAAGATATCCCTCCTTATCCACAAAATTCATTGGGTTGTTCCTGACAAAGCGATAGAAATTCAAGCCGTCCAGAGCCCCTGCCGGATCCGAATTCAACCAGCGCTGCAGCCACGGCGCGTAGTAACGCGCGCCGTAGTAATAAAGCCCCGTCGCATCTCGCTCCTTGCCTGAATAACGAATGGTCTTGTAACTGGTTTCCACCACGTGCCGCCCGGCCAGCCACGCCGTACCGCCAAAGGGGTAATACACTTCATGGCTGATCGGTTTCGCCTGGGCATCCACCTCAAAGGCACTCGACCCCAGGTGATCATCGAAGCAGTAACGTAACTGATCATTTACCACTCCATCAGGAGGGGGACCGTCCCAATACAGTAGGCGCACCGAACAGCGACCTGCCTTAACGCTAATGACCTGCAGCTGCTCCCCAGATGCCGTGTTGACGTGCACTTCGATACCCGGCAGGTAGCGCACTTCGGCTGTGTGGATGACGGATTTAGCTGCAGCGCTGCGCCATTTGCGCAGACGCATGCCCTCAGCATCGTAAACGTAGCGCTCCCAATCATTCGCGGCAACGATCCGGGTGACTTGGGTGACCTGGGCCAATTCATTGCGACCATTCCATTGCAACGCCTGACCCGGTTGCAGCTCCAGCAGATTGCCGCGAGCATCGAACAGCGCCTCCAGATCCGCACCCGGTCGATCTTTGACGCTGCGATTGCTGTGCGCCGCCACCTGCATGGTCAAGGTGTCGTTCTCGGCACCGAGATGAGTGCGCTCCAGCAGATTACCGGCCTCATCGTAATGATAGGTTTCGCTGTAGTTGCTCCAACGGCTGGCATCGGGCGGGCCGAAGGCTTGCCACTCGGACAATGCGGGGCCGAATGAGGGCTTGGCGGTTTCCCAGCCGGTGGCTTTGATCAATTGATACAGCGTGTCGTAGGTGAACCGGCGGACCGGTTCGATGCGCTGGTTGTCGAAATACTGGATCGGTAACGCGGCGTCGGTAATTTCGGTGATGTTGCCCGCCGGGTCGTAGCGGTAGCTCAGGTTTTGCAAAAACACACCGTCCGGACCTTGATTGGCCAGCGACAGCAGATGTCCATCGGCCGGGTCATAACTCGAAACGGTGCGCATGCCGTTGCCGGCGAGCTCGTGCTGAATCTGTCCGAGCGCGCTGTACTCGATGGCACTGACCAGCGTTTCGGCGGCAGGTTGTCCGGCCCGTTGCAGACCGACTTCGCGCAGTTGCCCCGCCCGATCATGGGCGAAGTGTCGGACATGGCCTTTGGCATCGGTCTGGCTCAGCGCCTCACAGGTGGCCGCGAAGTGCCAGGCAGCACGCGCACCGTCACCCGGCTCCAGCAAGCTGTTGCGCTCAGTCTCGGCGAGGGGCCAGTCCGGCGGATCCAGGCTGTCGAGGAAACGACGGACTTCGGCGAGGACCACACCCGACAATCCATACTCGGGCAGCAATCGGCTCCCCGCCGGATCATCGTGTCGCACCGGTTGGCCGCAGCGATTGTGCGGCGCATCGTCTGGCGAAGAACTGCCCCAGGTGATCCGCTCGGCACAGCGCGCGGGCTCGTCGGGAAAGTGCTCGAAGATCGCCACCGGTCGCAGCAACGAGTCATGCTCGGTCTGACGATGCCAGCCCCGCTGATCCCACGCCTCAAGCGCCTGCCCCGCGGCGCCGGACAAACTCAGCTGCCAGCCCGCATCGACGCTGTGACTGCACAGGCTCTGGCCTGACAGGCTGTAGAAAGTAGACAGATTGGGGGGCACCGCAGCACCCGACGGCATCAACGCAAACAACCGGGGATCCCGCTGTTCAGAGAGCCGGCCCGCTGCATCGTGAAGCTGGTGCGTGACCCGCGTTTCAACAGGATCACCCACATCGCGTCGATAATAAGCCACCGCACGAACGGGCAACCCGCGTGGCTCAATGGCACTTATTGACGGTGTGTAACTGTGCAAATCGTGGCACTCAACGATGGAGAGGCCACTCGCAATCTAGGCGTGCCGGAGATCAACGTCTACTGTCAACAATGACAGTAGACAGCCATTCAGCGCCCACCTCCGAGATCAACGAACGTCCCCGTCGCATACGACGCCTTATCCGACAACAACCACACAATCGCCTCAGCCACTTCATCCGGCCGGCCCCCGCGCGCCATCGGGATCGCCGATTCCAGTTTGCTGACCCGGTCCGGATCGCCGCTCAGCGCATGGAAATCGGTGTAGATGTAACCGGGGCGCACGGCATTGACCCGAATGCCTTCGCCCGCCACTTCCTTGGACAGGCCGATGGTGAACGTGTCGAGCGCGCCTTTGGACGACGCGTAATCCACGTACTCATTTGGCGCTCCCAGGCGCGAGGCGACCGAAGAGACGTTGACGATGCTGCCGCCCTGCCCGCCGTGTTTCGGCGACATGCGCAGCACGGCGTGCTTGGCGCAGAGGATCGGCGCCAGGACGTTGGTCTTGAGGGTTTTGAGAATGCGGAACTCGGACATTTCGTCGACGCGGGATTTGTGCCCGACGGTGCCGGCGTTATTGACCAGTGCGGTCACCCGGCCCAGTTCGGCGTCAACGCGGTTGAACAGCCCGATCACTTCGTCTTCGATGCTGACGTCGGCTCGTACCGCGATGGCCTGGGCACCGAGGGCGCGTACTTGCTCGAGCACACGGTGCGCCGCTTCTTCGTCGGATTGATAGTTGATGCAGATCCGATAGCCCTGTGCGGCGGCCAACAAGGCTGTGGCGGCGCCGATGCCGCGGCTGCCGCCGGTGATGACGATGACTTTGTCCATGCGAGCGTTTCCCCGTTCAAGCGTATGCAGTCGGGGCCAAGAATAACCGCCATTGGAGGGTTTTGCATGGGGTCTGTGGTGTCAAGGCCGACGCCATCGCGAACAAGTCAGACCGCCGCACCGCCACGAAGAGCGATAACGCGGTCCAACATTTTTCACGCCGTTGCCAACCGCTCCCCGCGAAGAATATCCACCATGAAGCGCTCCGCCGGCAGCGGATGCCCCAGCAGATAGCCCTGCAACGAGTCGCAACCGAGTTGAGTCAGGAAATCCTGCTGCACATCGGTTTCCACGCCTTCGGCGACGATGCGCAAACCCAGCGCCTGGCCAAGGGCGACGATGGCGGAAACGATGGCCGCGTCATCGCTGTCACGTTCCAGGTCACGGACAAATCCCCGGTCGATTTTCAGTTCGTTGGCCGGCAGGCGCTTGAGGTACATCAGGCTCGAATAGCCGGTTCCAAAGTCGTCAATCGACAGGTCGACACCCATCTCCGAGAGTTCGTTAAGCACCATCATGCTCGCATCGGCGTCGCTCATGGCGGTGGTTTCGGTGATTTCCAGGGTCAGGCTGTTGGCCGGCAAATGGTGCGTGGCCAATGCTTTGGCGACGCTCTGGACCAGGCCAGCGTGGCAGAACTGCAAAGCCGAGAGGTTCACGGCAATGCGCCAGTCGGTGTAACCGAGCTCGTACCATTCGCGCATCTGCCGGCAGGCTTCGTTGAGCACCCAATCGCCGATCGGAATGATCAGCCCGGTCTTCTCCGCGAGTTCGATGAACCTGTCCGGCATCAGCATGCCCTGCGTCGGGTGCTCCCAGCGCAATAACGCCTCGGCGCCGACTGGCCGGCCGTTGCTGGCGTCGAATTTTGGCTGGTAATAGAGACTGAATTGTTGCTGGTCCAAGGCATTGCGCAGGTCTTGCAGCAATTGCAGCTGTTTGCGCGCGTTGCTGTTCATCGAGGCGTCGAAGAAGCTGTAGCCGTTTTTGCCCGCGCCCTTGGCGTGATACATCGCTGCGTCGGCGTTCATCAGCAGTTCTTCGCAGGTCTGGCCGTTTCCCGGATAAAGGGCGATGCCGACACTGGCGGATATCTGCAAATCATGTTCGGCGACGCGGAACGAGCGCGCGATCAGCCCGACTTGCCGCGCCGCCAGATTCAGTGCGTCATGCTCATCGGCCAGTTGCACCAGCAGCACAAACTCGTCGCCGCCAATCCGCGCCAGCGTGTCCTGGCTTCGCAAGTCCTCACGCAGGCGCAGCGCGACTTCACGCAACAATTGGTCGCCCATGTGATGGCCGAATGCATCATTGACCGGTTTGAAACCGTCCAGATCGATGAACATCAAGGCAAAGCAGCCGCCTTGCTCCTGCACCCTCGACATGGCTTGGTCGATACGGTCAGCCAGCAACACCCGATTGGGCAGGCCGGTCAGGGTGTCGTGCAGCGCCAGTTGGGTGAGTTCGCGATTAGCCTCTGTCAGCGAGTGGGCCAGCTCGGCGGTGCGAGCCTCCAGGCGAGCATCGAGAATAGAGGTGAGCAAGGCAATGCTCAGCACCGCCATCGTGGTGATCAGCACCAGGCTGTCCAGCCCCTTGCCGTTCAATCCACTGATTGCCGCGCCACAAAAACTGCCGTCGGGAAAACGTGCAGCGGCCATGGCGGTGTAGTGCATGCCGACAATGGCAATGCCCATGATCACCGCCGCGCCGCCTCGAAGCACGCTGACATAAGGCGTGTGCCGGCGCAGGCGGAAGGCGATCCATAACGCAGCGCCCGACGCGCCGACGGCGATAAGCAGAGAAGCGCCGAACAGTGCCGGGTCGTAATCGATACCCGGCTGCATGCGCATGGCGGCCATGCCGGTGTAGTGCATGGCGCTGATGCCCGCGCCCATCGCCAACGCACCGAACGCCAGTTGCCAGCCCGGCAGTTGTGGCTGGCTGACCAGCCACAGGGCAAAACCACAGGACAGGATTGCAGTCAGCAGCGACAGGGCCGTCAGGGTGATGTCGTAGCCGAGGTCAATCGGCAGTTCAAACGCGAGCATGCCGATGAAGTGCATTGACCACACGCCAATGCCCATCGCCAAAGCGCCGCCGGCCGTCCACAAATGCACCGCACGGCCTTTGGCCGTGGCAATGCGCCCGGTCATGTCGAGCGCGGTATAGGACGCGAGAATCGCCACAAAGAGCGAGATGATAACCAGCGTGGGGGAATAGCTACCGATGAGCATGTGACTTCTCGTGACGACCCGCCGTACTGCTTCCATTCTCGGGGGGAAAATCCGGCGATTGTACTGATTGCATGAAAGAACGCACTGACAAAATTAGCAAAGGGCCATCAACCCGATGAAACGCTTGTTTGATTGCTGGCGACTCCTCTGGAACCTTGCCTCCGCTCCCCTTGCAGGAGCTGTGTAGGAGCTCCTACACAGCGCCTACCAGCTCCGACAGAAATACAGGTGTCAGTTGTTGAGCTCTAGCTGTCCGTCCCAACCACCACCCAGCGCCGCAATCAACTGCACGCTGGCAATCAGCCGGCTCTGCAACAAGTCCAGCATGTTGCGTTCGTTGTTCAGCGCCGTGGCTTGCACCACCACCACATCCAGATAAGCAATCAACCCGGCCTTGTACTGATTCCGGGTCAGGCGCAAGGACTCACGCGCCGCGTCCAGCGCTTGCTGGCGCACGGCAGATTCGTTTTCCAGGACCTTGAGCTGAACCAGATAATTTTCCACCTCGCGGAAGCCGTCGAGCACGGTCTGGCGGTACTTGGCGACGGTCTCGTCATAGGCCGCTTCGCTGCGATCGACTTCGGCGGACCGTTGTCCGCCGTCAAACAGGGTCATCGCCAGTTGCGGGCCGACCGACCAGAAGCGGTTCGGCACGCTGATCCAGTTGGATGACGTGCTGCTGCTGTAACCGCCGTTCAGGCTCAGCGTCAGGTCCGGGTAATAAGCCGCCTTGGCCACGCCGATGTTGGCGTTGGCCGCCATCACCGAACGTTCGGCGGAAGCGATGTCCGGACGGCGCTCCAGTAATTGCGAAGGCAGGCTCAGTGGCACCTCAGGCAAGACCGGGATGTTCTGGGTTTGCGCGAGGCTGAACTCGGCCGGCGGCAGCCCGATCAGCACGGCGATGGCGTTCTCGAATTGGGCACGCTGCCAGATCAGATCGACCAGGTCGGCCTCGGTGCTCTTGAGCTGAGTAGTGGCCTGAGCCACTGCGTCCTTGCCGGAAACACCGGCGCGGTACTGGTTTTCGGTCATTTTCAGCGAGCGCTGATAGGCCTCGACCGTCGCTTGCAGCAGACGTTTCTGCTCATCGATCACGCGCAATTGCAGGTAGTTCTGCACCAGTTCCGACTGTTGACTCAGGCGCATCGCCGCCAGATCGGCAAAACTCGCCTCGGCGTTGGCGGTGTCGGCTTCCAGCCCGCGGCGCAGCTTGCCCCAGACGTCGGCCTCCCAACTGACCCCGGCCTGAGCGGTATAGGTGTCGCGGATACCACTGGACGAACTGGTCAGGCTCGAACTGCTGCTGCCGGTGCCCTGGCTGGAACGGTTTTTCCCGACGGTCAGGTCCACGGTCGGAAAAAACGCCCCGCGGGCACTGCGCACCAACGCCTGGGCCTGACGGTATTGGGCTTCGGACTGGGCAACCGTCTGGTTGGCGCTGTTGAGCTTCTCGATCAGGCCGTTCAGTTGTTGATCGCCATACAATTCCCACCAGGCACCGCGGGCCAGGGAATCGCTTGGGTTGGCCTGACGCCAACCGGCCGCTTCCTTGTATTGCACCGGCGCGGCAGCTTGCGGGCGCTGGTAATCCGGGCCGATGGCGCAGGCACTGAGCAGCGCCACGCACAGCGACAGGCTCAACAAGCGCGAGCCTCGGGCCGTGATCAGCGGTGCAGACAGGTTGATAAGCGAACGGTCAGTCATAGCGGAGTTTCCAGAGCAGCATCGGTACGCACCCCACGCCAGTGGTTGAAGCGATGGCGCAGTTTGTCGAGATAGAGGTAAACCACCGGGGTGGTGTAAAGGGTCAGCACCTGACTGAAAATCAGCCCGCCGATGATGGTCAGGCCCAGTGGTTGACGCATTTCCGCACCCTCGGCACGGCTTAGCAGCAGCGGCAAGGCACCGAGGATCGCGGCCAGCGTGGTCATCAGAATCGGACGCAGACGTTGCAGGCACGCGCTGCGAATCGACTCCAGCGGTTCCAGGCCCTGATGCCGTTCGAGTTGCAACGCGAGGTCGATCATCAGAATGGCGTTTTTCTTCACCACGCCGATCAGCAAAAACAGCCCGAGCAACGAGATCAGGCTGAATTCACCGCCCAACGCATAGATCGACAGCAGCGCACCGACTCCGGCCGACGGCAAGGTCGAGAGAATGGTCAGCGGATGGATGTAGCTTTCATACAACACGCCCAACACCAGATACACCGCCACCAGCGCACCAAGAATCATCCATGGCTGGCTCTTCTGTGTCGCGGCAAAAGCGTCAGCGGTGCCAGCCATCTTCACGATCACATCTTCCGGCATGCCGAGTCTGGCAATCGCCCGCTCGATGGCAGCCGTGCCCTGCTCCACCGTCACGCCTTCGGCCATGTCGAAGGAAATGCTCTCGGAGGCGAACTGGCCTTCGTGGCTGACACGGTCATCTTCCAGGCTGTTTTCGTAATGGGCGATGGTCGACAGTGGAATTCGCGCACCATCGGCGGTGATCACCTGAACCTGCTTGAGGGTGATCGGGTCCTGGGCGTACTTCGGATTGACCTCCATGACGACCTGATATTGGTTGAGGCTGTCGTAGATGGTCGAAATCTGTCGCTGGCTGTAAGCGTTGTTCAGGACGGCGGTGACCATGTCCATGTCGACCCCCAGCCGTTTTGCCTGATCGCGATCGACGATCAAGGTCACCTGCTGCGCGCCCCGCCCTTCACGGGCGTCAATGGCGGTCAGCTCCGGCAACGCCTTGAGCGCAGTCACCACTTTCGGATACCACTGGCGCAATTCGCCAAGGTCGGCGCTTTGCAGGATGTAGGAATACTGCGAAGTGGTCTGCTCGCGACCGCCGCCAAATTGCAGGTCCTGATCCGCCATCAGCATCAACTGTGCACCGGCAACCTTGGGCATTTCCTTGCGCAGGCGCTCAATGACTTTTTGCGCGGAAACGCTCCGTTCCTTGATCGGTTTCAGGCGCACCAGCATGAAGGCGTTGTTGGTGCCGTTGGTACCGCCGATGAAGCCTGCGACGCTTTCCACCGCTTCATCCTTGAGTACGGCGCGGCGAAAGGTTTCCATTTTCGGTTGCATCACGCTGAACGACAGACCGTCGTCGCCGCGCACAAAGCCGATCAGTTGGCCGGTGTCTTGCTGAGGCATAAATGTTTTAGGAACAACCACATACAGCGCAATGTTAACGCCAACTGTCACGATCAGACTGAGCAAGGTCAGTCGTCGGTGACGCAACACCCAGTCCAGGCTGGTGGCGTATTTGCCGACCATCCACTCGTTGGCGCGCTGGCTCCAGCGTTGCAGGCGGTTTTCCTCACCCGGCGTATGTGGCTTGAGCCAGCGGGCACACAGCATCGGTGTCAGGGTCAGCGAGACCACCAGCGACACCACGATGGACGCCGCCAGGGTGATGGAAAACTCACGGAACAGGCTTTCGATAATCCCGCCCATGAACAGGATCGACAGGAATACCGCGACCAGCGAGACGTTCATCGACAGCAGCGTAAAACCGACTTCCTGGGCCCCGAGGTAAGCGGCCTTCATCGGTGGCACGCCTTCGTCGATGTGCCGGGTGATGTTCTCCAGCACCACGATGGCATCGTCCACCACCAGACCGGTGGCCAGAATCAGCGCCATCAGCGACAGGTTGTTCAGGGAAAACCCGTACAGGTACATCACCGCAAAGGTGCCCACCAGCGAAACCGGCACCGCGAGGGTCGGAATCAGCGAGGCGCGGAAGTTACCGAGAAACAGGAACACCACCAGAATCACCAGCGCAACGGCGATCAGCAGGGTCATTTCCGCTTCGTGCAAGGTTGCCTTGATCACCGGCGAGCGGTCCATGGCCAGGTTCAGCTTGACGCTGGCCGGCAGCACGGCTTGCAGTGCCGGGAGTTGGGCCTTGATCTCGTTGACCGTCTCGATGATGTTCGCACCGGCCTGGCGGTTGATCACCAGCAGCACCGCCGCGTCATCGTTGAAGAAACCGCTGTTGTAACGGTCCTCGACGCCGTCGCTGACCTTGGCCACATCCTTCAACCGCAGTGCTGCACCGCCGTTGTAGTGAATGATCAGCGACTCGTAATCCTTGGCTTTTTCCAGCTGATCGTTGGCCTGAACCTGCCACAACCGCTGGCCGTCTTCGACCGAGCCTTTGGGCCGACGCACGTTGGCATTGGCGATGGTGTTGCGCACATCGTCCAGCGCCACGCCGTACTGGTTGAGCGCCTGGGGTTCGAGTTCGATGCGCACCGCCGGCAGAGAGCTGCCGCCGATCTGCACCTCACCCACGCCCTGAACCTGGGACAGGCTCTGGGACAGGATCGTCGAGGCCAAATCGTAAAGCTGACCCTTTTCCAGCACGTCCGAGGTCAGCGACAGCACCATGATCGGCGCCTGTGACGGGTTGACCTTCTTGTAGGTCGGCATGCTGCGCATCCCGCTCGGCAGCAGGTTGCGCGAGGCATTGATCGCCGCTTGCACTTCCCGCGCCGCGCCGTTGATGTCGCGGTCGAGGTCGAATTGCAGAATCACCCGGGTCGAGCCTTGGCTGGAACGGCTGCTCATGGTGTTGACCCCGGCGATGGCGCCGAAGGAACGTTCGAGCGGTGTCGCCACGGTCGAGGCCATCACTTCGGGGCTCGCGCCCGGCAGACTGGCCTGGACCACGATCACCGGGAAGTCCATTTGCGGCAGCGGTGACACTGGCAATAAACCGAAGCTCACCCCGCCCAGCAGCATGATCGCCAGGCTCAGCAACATCGTGGCGACCGGGCGTTTGATGAAAGGTCCGGAGAGGTTCATGGCTGTTCGACCACTTCCACGGGCTCGGACGGACGGCCCCAGCGCCGACCGAGGCGGTCGAAGTACAGGTAAATCACCGGCGTGGTGAACAAGGTCAGCACCTGGCTGACCAACAAACCACCGACCATCACCAGACCCAACGGTTGACGCAGCTCAGCGCCGGAACCGGTGGCCAGCATCAACGGCACTGCACCGAACAACGCCGCCAGCGTGGTCATCAGGATCGGCCGGAAACGCAACAGCGCCGCCTGATAGATCGCCGTCTCCGGGTCCATGCCCTGATTGCGCTCGGCGTCGAGGGCGAAGTCGATCATCATGATCGCGTTCTTCTTCACGATACCGATCAGCAGGATGATGCCGATGATCGCGATCATCCCCAGGTCATTGCCACTCAACAGCAACGCCAGCAAGGCGCCGACCGCCGCGGACGGCAAGGTCGAGAGAATGGTAATCGGGTGGATGTAGCTCTCGTAGAGCACGCCGAGCACGATGTACATGGTCACCACCGCCGCCAGAATCAGCAGCAACGTGCTCGACAGCGACGCCTGGAACGCTTCGGCCGCGCCCTGGAACTGGGTCTGCACGCCAATCGGCATGCCGATGTCTTTCTGCACCTGCTCGATGATTTCCACCGCGTGCCCCAACGCCACGCCGGGCGCGAGGTTGAAGGACATCATCACCGCCGGGAACTGGCCGATATGGGTGATCGCCAGTTGCGCCTGACGCTCTTCGATATGCGCCAGGCTGGACAGGCGCACTTGCCCGCCATCGGTGGTCTTGACGTGAATCTGGTTCAGCGCATCCGGGCCGATTTTCTCGCCGGACTGCGATTGCAACACCACGCGGTACTGGCTGGCCTGGGTGTAAATGGTGGAAATCTGTCGCTGACCGAAGGCGTCATACAGCGCGTCGGTAATGTTCGACACCGACACCCCGACCCGCGACGCTGCATCGCGGTCGATCACCAGATACACCTGCAAGCCTTTGTCCTGCAGATCGCTGGCGACGTCGGTCAGCTCCGGCCGTTGGGCCAGCGCTTCGACCAAGCGAGCGCTCCACAGGTTGAGCAACTCGGAGTCCGGCGAAGACATGCTGAACTGGTACTGGGTACGGCTGACCCGGTCTTCGATGGTCAGGTCCTGCACCGGTTGCATGAACAGGCGAATGCCGACCAGCTTGTCCAGTTCCGGTTGCAGGCGGGCGATCACCTCGGTGGCGCTCAAGTCGCGGTTGCTGTGGGATTTGAGGTTGATCAGCAGGCGACCGCTGTTGAGTGTCGAGTTGTCGCCATCGACGCCAATGTAGGACGACAGGCTCTCGACGGCGGGGTCCGCCAGAATCACCTTGGCCAGTTCCTGCTGCCGCTCACTCATCGCTGCAAAGGAAATCGACTGCGGTGCCTCGGAAATGCCCTGGATAACGCCAGTGTCTTGCACCGGGAAAAAGCCCTTCGGCACGACCATGTAAAGGAACACGGTCAGCGCCAAAGTGCCGATCGCCACCAGCAACGTCAGTGGCTGGTGCTTGAGAACCCACTTTAACTTGCGCCCGTAAGCCGCGATCATCCAATCAATTGTGGCGCCGCTGGCCCGGTAGAAACGGCCTTGTTCTTCTTCCTTGGGTTCGCGCTTGAGCAGCCGCGCGCACATCATCGGCGTCAGCGTCAACGACACGACCAGGGAAATCAGGATCGCCACCGCCAACGTGATCGCAAACTCACGAAACAGGCGCCCCACTACATCGGCCATGAACAGCAACGGGATCAGTACTGCGATCAGCGACAAGGTCAGGGAAATCAGGGTGAAGCCGATCTGCTTGGCGCCCTTGAGCGCCGCATTCAGCGGACTGTCGCCCTCTTCAATAAACCGGGAAATGTTTTCCAGCATGACGATCGCATCGTCCACCACAAAACCGGTGGCGATAGTCAGGGCCATCAGGGTCAGGTTATTGACCGAAAAACCGGCGAGGTACATCACGCCGAAGGTGCCGATCAACGACAGCGGCACGGCTACCGATGGAATGATCGTGGCACTGGCGCGCCGCAGGAACAGGAACGTCACCATCACGACCAGCGCAATGGCAATCAGCAATTCGTGTTGCACGTCGGTGACGGACGCGCGGATGGTCTGGGTGCGGTCGGTCAGCACGGTGACGTCAAGGCCGGCCGGCAGGTTATCCGTGATGCTCGGCAGCAAGGCCTTGATCCGGTCGACCACTTCGATGACGTTGGCGCCGGGCTGGCGCTGGATGTTCAGCAACACGGCCTGGTTTTCATTGGCCCACGCCGCCAGACGTTCGTTCTCCGCCCCATCGACGATTTCCGCCACGTCCTTGAGCCGCAATGGCGCGCCGTTTGCGTAGGCCAGGATCAGGTTGGCGTAATCCTTGGGCGAGGTCAGTTGATCGTTTGCATCGAGCATCGAGACCCGGGTCGGGCCGTCGAAGTTGCCCTTGGGCTGGTTGACGTTCGACGCGCCGATCAGGGTGCGCACGTCCGACAGGTTCAAACCGTTGGCCGCGAGGGCTTCGGGGTTGACCTTGATCCGTACTGCCTGTCGCTGGCCGCCGGCAATGCTGACCATGCCGACGCCGCTGATCTGGGCAATTTTCTGCGCCATGCGCGTATCGACCAGGTCATTGAGCTTGGGCAGCAACATGGTCTTGGACGTGATCGCCAGGGTCAGCACCGGGGTGTCCGCCGGGTTGACCTTGTTGTACACCGGCGGCGCGGGCAAGTCCTTTGGCAGCAGATTGGTGGCGGCGTTGATCGCGGCTTGCACCTGCTGCTCGGCGACATCCATGTTGATGTCGAGGCTGAACCGCAGGGTCAGCACCGAAGCGCCGCCGGAACTGGTCGAGGCCATCTGGGTCAGGCCGGGCATTTGCCCGAACTGACGCTCGAGCGGCGCGGTCACGGCGCTGGTCATGACGTCCGGGCTGGCGCCGGGATAGAGGGTCATCACGCGAATGGTCGGGTAATCGACCTGAGGCAGGGCCGACACCGGCAATAGCCGATAGGCAATCACACCGGCCAGAATAATGGCCAGCATGCTCAGGGTCGTGGCGACCGGGCGAAGGATGAACAGCCGCGAGATGTTCATGCGCCGCCCTTTTTCGCCTTGTCGGTGGTGGCCGGCTCAGGCGCGTTGGCCGCCGATTTGCCTTGCAGGTGCCCGGTCGGCGTGGTCGGTACGTCCTTGGTGTCGTTGACCACTTCTACTTCGCTGCCCTCCTTCAGGCGGTCGGTGCCTTCGAGGACGACGCGATCGCCCGCCGCCAGGCCTTCGGTGATCACGGTGTTTTCACCATCGCTGGCACCGACTTTCAACTGACGGATCGTGACTTTCTTGTCGCCATCCATTGCATAGACGAAGGTGCCATTGGTGCCGAACTGGATAGCTGCCGACGGTGCGAGCACCACGTCTTTGAGGGTGTCGGCCAGCAGATGGACATTGACGAACTGATTGGGGAACAGCGCCTGATCGCGGTTTTCGTAGCGCGCCTTGAATTTCAGGGTGCCGGTGGTGACGTCGATCTGGTTATCGAGGCTCTGCAACACGCCGGTGGCCTGCAGTTTGGTGTCGCCACGGTCCCAGGCTTCGGCGGGCAGTTTGGCGCCACTGCGATAGCGGGCCAGTACCACGTCGAGGCTGTTCTCCGGCAAGGTAAAGGCAACGCTGATCGGTTGGGTCTGGGTGATGATCGCCAGCGCCGTGGTGTCATTGGCGGCAACGAGGTTACCGACGTCGAGCTGACGCAGGCCTACACGACCGGCAATCGGCGCGCGGATTTTGGTGAATTCGAGGTTGAGTTTGGCGTCATTGACCGCCGCCTGATTGGTCTTGACCGTGCCCTGATACTGGCCCACCAGCGCTTCGGCGGTGTCCAGGGTCTGCTTGGCGATACTGTCTTCGCGGTACAGACCACGATAACGCTCGACATCGACCTGGGCGTTCTTCAGTTGCGCCTGATTCTGCAGCAAGGTGCCTTCGGCCTGCAGCAAGGCGTTCTGGTAAGGACGCGGATCGATTTCCGCCAGCAAGTCACCGGCCTTGACCATCTGCCCTTCTTCGAACGACACCTTGATCAACTCGCCGCCCACCCGGCTGCGCACATTGATGGTGTTCAACGCCGTCACGGTGCCCAGCGCCTTGTAATACAGCGGGAAGTCACCCTTGACCGCCGGCGCCACACGCACCGGAACCGGCCCGGTCGCCCCACCGAAACCCGGACGCATGCCGCCCGAACGGCCAGTGTGCCCCGCCACGGCTTTTTGTCCGTTGCCTTCTTTTGGCGCAGCACTGCCGGGCCAGAATTTCCAGCACAGGCCAGCGATGACCAACAGGACAAGCAGGCCGAACAGCCAGCGACGAGGACTACGGGAAGCGGAGGATTGCATTGAATGATCAACCATTGGGCGCGTGGGCTTCTTCTACGGGAGGCTGAACGATAAGCACTGGCGGGCATTAAGCAAAGCGCCTTTACCGGCAATTTACCTTCGGCTTACGTAACAGGAGATTTATCTAAGACACTGAAGCACAAATGAAAACGGCCTGGACAGGGCCAGGCCGTTAACAATTGTAAAGGTATGCCTATTTCAGAACAGCGAGTGCCGCTTCGTAGTTCGGTTCTTCAGCGATTTCCTTGACCAGCTCGCTGTGCAGCACGTTGTCATTTTCGTCCAGGACTACGACGGCACGGGCAGTCAGGCCTTTGAGCGGGCCGTCGGCAATGGCCACACCGTAGTTCTCGATGAACTCGGCACCGCGCAGGGTCGACAGGTTCTGCACGTTTTCCAGGCCTTCGGCGCCACAGAAACGGGCTTGAGCGAACGGCAGGTCAGCGGAGATGCACAGCACCACGGTGTTGGCGACTTCGTTGGCCTGGGCGTTGAACTTGCGAACCGACGTCGCGCAGGTCGGGGTGTCGACGCTTGGGAAGATGTTCAGTACTTTGCGCTTGCCGGCGAAATTCGCCAGGGTCACGTCGGACAGATTGCCGGCAACCAGGGAAAAGGCTGGCGCCTTGGAACCGGCTTGTGGCAGTTGGCCGTTGACTTGAACCGGGTTGCCTTTAAGGGTGACTTGAGCCATGAGCGGAGTCCTTCTGAACGTTGATGTGGAGAATTTTGAAGAGGCCGAAGTTAACCACGAAACGGGCCGACGACCTATGGGCGGATACAAATTGTGAAGTGTCGCCGCACAATTCGGATACAACCCGAATCCTGCAGGAGCATGGCTTGCCCGCGAAGAACGATTACGCGGTCAGACAGGCACACCGCAGCGCTCCGTTCGCGAGCAAGCTTCGCTCCTACAGAATCGGCGTTAGCTCAGCAACCGCAGCATATTACGATGCCGCACCTCAAAAATTCGACGCATATAGGCATTGACCAGCAGCGCCTCCGACAGCGCACCGCCAATTGCCGAATACGTCACACGGTCGGTGTACAGCGTACCGCCCTCTCCCTCCGCCACCCGATGTTCATGACGAAAGGCAGCCATTGGCCCTTTGAGCATTTCATCGATGAAATGCCGGTCGCCGACTTCACGGATCACCACCGTCCAGTTTGCCGGGATAACATTGAACATCCAGTGGCGAAAATGGAACTGACGCCCGGCTTCGATGCGCAGGTTAGTCAGGTCGATATCACCCAGCGGCGTGATGCGTTCGGGAAAGATCTTCGGGAAGTTCACACCCTCCAGGCAGAAATCGAGGACTTGCTCGGGCGTGCGTTCGGGGATCAGCGTTGTGAGTTCCAAGGTGGGCATGAGGGCGCATTCCGTTGGTCGATGGATAGGCAGGCCAGCAATTTTGTTAACGAAATGCGGGGCGAAAATTTCACTGACGTTTTTCTAACCAGTGTCGATTTGGCTAATCACCAATCGACCATACAGTGAATCAATCCCATCCGAAGGAGCCACCTCATGCGATTCATGATCATCGTGAAAGCCAGCCCGGACTCCGAGGCCGGCGTGATGCCCAGCGAAGAACTGTTGACGGCGATGGGCAATTACAACGAAGAACTGGCCAAAGCCGGCATCCTTCTCGCCGGCGAAGGCCTGCACCCCAGCAGCAAAGGCGCCCGTGTGCGCTTCTCCGGGGACAAGCGCACGGTCATCGACGGCCCGTTCGCCGAAACCAAGGAGCTGATCGCCGGGTATTGGCTGTGGCAGGTGAAGTCCAGAGAGGAAGCCATTGAATGGGTCAAGCGTTGCCCCAATCCAATGCCGGGCACAGAAGCCGAGATCGAGATCCGCCAGGTGTTCGAGGCTGAGGATTTCGGGGCCGAGTTCACACCGGAACTGCGGGAGCAGGAGGAACGGTTGCGTGAACAAGTAAAGAGACACTGATCAGCCATGCAAGCGCGGTCACCTCAACCATTTTGGCGAGAGGGTTTAGCAAAATGTCGCACCGCACCGAAAACGGTGATTGCGTTTCTGCAGACCAATCTCGTCTGCAGTTATGGGGCTGCTACGCACCCCAACGGGGGTAAACCCCCTCGCCACAATGTTTCTTCGAAGGCCGCTATTCGTGTTTATACGACTAGCGGTTTTTTTGTTTCTGCAGGACACGAACCCATGAATCGATCCCTTCGACTGGATAACCCACCGGCAACTGCTAACGTCATCAAATATGTCTTACAGGCTTGATAGGAAAGAGATTACGCAGTAATGGCCGCCAAGTGCCGAGTTGACCAATGAGCCACCAAGGAACCGGCGAATCATGTCGAAGCATCCAGGAGCGCGCGCCTTTCTTTTGGCGATCTCTATAACTTCTGTGGTTTGTGTCCAGGCAGACGACCCCGACATGGTCAACAAAAGCAACAATCCATTGAACCCCGAGGCGGGGATGAACCTGCTGGATTACTACACCCCGAAATACTACGGCTCCAACATCCACACTAACGACCTGCTGGTGCGCGGCACACTGCCGATTGCGCCCAACGGTTTCATTGGCGTCCCGCAATTGCTGCGTGCCACCGCGCCGATCAGCATTCGCCCCGATCCAGGTGGGGGCTACAGCACCGGTGAAGGTGATCTGAACCTGATCGATTTCTTCCTGCTCAAGACCGAGGGCGTGCAATTGGGCATCGGTCCGCAGATCACCGCGCCCTATGCCGATAAGGACGAGCTGGGAACCGGCAAATGGCAAGCCGGGCTGGCGGCCATTGCGATCGATTCATCGCCCCGTGGTTTGCTCGGTGCACTGGTGCAATACCAGAACTCCTTCGCTGGCGACAGCGACCGCTCGCATGTGGAATCGGCCACCGTGCAGCCGTTTGTCATTCACAACCTGGAGAGAGGTTGGTACCTGCGCTCCACCGCAACCTGGGCCTTCGACCTGAAGAATGACACCCATTACATCCCGCTTGGCCTGGGTGCCGGCAAGGTCTGGAAATCCAGGGACAATATCCTCAATGCCTTCATCGAACCGCAGTGGACCGTCGAACACAAGGGTGATGGCTTGCCCCAGTTCACGCTGTTCGTGGGCTTCAACGCCACCTTCGGTCAATAAGGATTTCCCCATGCACATTGCACTTCGCGCAGCCGGTTACAGCCTGATGTCCATGTTCGTCAGTTGTGGGGTCGGCGCCCAGGACGTCAGCGTCACCGAATCCAGCTTCACCGCTATGCGGGAAGAAGTTCGAGGTATTACCGGTGGGGCCTGTTGCACCCGGACGGTGGACCAGGAGCGTACGAAGTTCAAGACGGTCGTGAGGTGATACGCAGGGACGATGGGAGTCGGTATTCGACGACTGAAACGGCCGTCTTCGCGAGCAGGCTCGCTCCCACATTCGATCACCGGTGAACATTCAAATGCATGTTCGACTCAGTTTCTTTGTGGGAGCGAGACCGGCTTGCCGGCGATACAGCCTTCAGCCCCAATGCATTATTTGGATTTCAGCTTCAGGTAAGACTGATGCATATCCGACGCCCAGCCATCGATTACGCCTTTCACGTCATCGGCTTTCATCACCTGAGCCTCGTTTTCCAACGGTTTGCCAGTGCCTTTGCGCACCACCTGGGCCAGCACTTTATTGTTGCTGCCATCCAGGAACACGGCTTCGGTGGCCAGGTCGGTTTCCTGATCACGAATACCGCTGGCGGTACTCACCGCGGCCGCCACCAGGGCAATCGGAATCACTTCATAAGCTTTCAGGCCTTGGGTCTTGCTGCTGACGGCAGTGATCGCCGCGCGCACCACCATCACACCCGGGCCAGGGCCTGCCGCCAAAGGCAGGGATTTGCCAATCTCGCGTTTGAGCGCCTGATCGTAATAACTGGTAATCCCGTTCAAGGTGGCCTGAGGGATTTTCACGGTCGGCTGAGGCTTGGGATACAGTTGGGTCGGTTCGACATACACGCTTTTGTATTTGTTGATGTCGAGCTTCGGATCAACCCAACGCATCACCACCGCCCCCGAAGGGGATTTGGCTTCTTTGAGCTGGCTGTAATCCTTGAGAAACCCGGAATACTGGTCCGGCTCGACCTTCGAACTGGTGCAGCCCACCACGCCGATCGAGGCAATGCACAGTGTGCTCATCATTAACGCAAGCTTCATGCTGTAACTCCTGTAATGCGGTCGACAACAGTTTGGGAAACAGGTGTTACAGGTATAGCCAATGCCGCACTTTTTGTTCTGATAAATCTCAATATTCATTCGTTGGCACAATACGAGGCCGTGTCGGCGATGGCTTCGACACGGCTTCAGGTATCAATCACCAGGACGAACCACTCTTCGCCGCCAATTCCCGCCGACTATTGGCCCGCATCGCCTTGATCAACGACACCGTGCCCACCAGCAAAATCGCGGCACCGAACAGGAAGTCGATGTTGTATAGCTGAAAGTCAGTCAGTGGCCCGACCAGCAGCACCCGGATCGCGCCGATACTCACCAGCGTCGCCAGAAAGTCGATGCCCGGCTCGTCACGATAGAACACGTGCATCAGCGGCAGGCAGATCACCAGCAACAACAGCAGCACGATCACCTTGAACGAGTCTTTGCGCTCGACGCTGAACGCGCATTCATTGGCCGCGTAAGGTTTGTAATCCTCCTCGCGAACCAGTGAATTCTTCTCATTGATGTACTCGGCGCGGTTGTACTTCTGAATCGGCGTGAAGGTGTTGGACATCTCCATGCGGGTGGTGATGCGCTTGAACTTCAGATCAATCCGTTCATTGCCCTTGAGGATGTACACCACGGGTTTGTAGCCATAACGATAGCTATCGAACGGAAACGCTTGCGCCCTGCCCTGGACGCCGATGGGCCGGGCTTCAAGCTCGGCGTAGGCGCTCTTGTCGAGTGAAGATAGATTGCGGCTCAGGGGCTTGATCCTGACCTGTTCGAGGAAAATCGGCGTGACGCCGTATGACCACTGCAGCGGCTCCAGGCGCAGGCGCAATTCGTTGCGGCCCAGGTCATAACGGTCGAAGGTCCGCTCGGACACGATGACCGCCCCCGAGAGCATGAATTCGCCGCGCACAGTGTTAGTGATGCGCAGTGTCAGCCAATCCTTGCCCAGGGCCGCCACATCGCTGGTCGGTGGCGTTCCGCACCAGGCAGAACTGTCGGAAGCCTCCCCGAGTTGCCCGTTGCGGTTTTCCTGAAACAGATAAAAGTAACTGCCCCACAGGGCCGTCATCAGCACCAGTGCGATCAGCCCCAGAATTTTCTTGCCCGCGCTCAAACCAGACTCCTTTCTTTACTGACTTCCTTGTGAGGCGCGGACTCTATCAAAACGGGATCAGTGCCCAAAGAAAAAAAAGATCGCAGCCTGCGGCAGCTCCTACGTGCACGGTGGCGCAGGAGCTGCCGCAGGCTGCGATCTTTTGATCCTGTCGCGTTCAGCGACGTCGGAATAGCGGCCGTGGCTCAATGACTGAACGCCCATACAACACGCTCATGCCCGCCAACCCTTTGAGCGCATCTTCGGCGGACTTGTCTTCGCGCACGGCAAAGCTGTCGAAACCGCATTGGCGCATGTGGCTGAGCTGATCGCGCAGCACGTCGCCGACCGCGCGCAATTCGCCGGTCCAGCCCAATCGAGTGCGCAACAGGTACGCCTGGCTATAGGCGCGTCCGTCCCGGAAACTCGGGAAATCCAGGGCAATCAGCGGCAGCTGCGCAAACCACGGCTTGAGGCACTCCACTTCATCGTCCGGGCCCAACCAGACCCCATGCTGTTGCGGGTCTTCCAGCCAACGGGCCAGCGGCACAATCATCGGACCTGCGGGCTGTTCAGCCTCGATATCCCTGATCAACGTCCACGGATCGTCAGCAACAATCCGCGCTTCACCCGCCTCCAGCCGTAGCAGATTGTTCATGCCGACACCTCCAGCACCTTCGGATAAACCGCTTCCTTGAACGGTTCCAGACCGATGCGTTGCAAGGTGTCGACGAACAATTCTTCGCTCTCGCGGTAGCGCGCAAACGTGGAGATGATCCGCTCGATGACGTCGGGCACTTCGACGGCGCTGAAGGACGGACCGATGACTTTACCCAACGCGCTGTGCTTGCCCTGAGCGCCGCCAAGCGTGATCTGGTACCTCTCGCTGCCATTCTTGTCGACGCCAAGAATGCCGATGTTGCCGATGTGGTGATGGCCGCAGGCGTTCATGCAACCGGAAATGTTGAGGCTGATATCGCCCAGGTCATGCAGGTAGTCCAGGTCTTCAAACCGCGCCTGAATGCCTTGCGCAATCGGGATCGACTTGGCGTTGGCCAGGGCGCAGAAGTCGCCGCCGGGACAAGCGATGATATCGGTCAGCAAACCGACATTGGCGCTGCCCAGCCCGTGCTCGCAAGCCCGACTCCACAGTGCGAACAGATCTGCCTTCGGCACGTCCGGCAGGACAATATTCTGCTCATGGGCGATACGGATTTCGCCAAAACCGAACTGCTCGGACCACCCGGCCACCACGTCCATTTGCTCGCCAGTCACGTCACCCGGCGGCGAGGCGATGCCCGGTTTGGTCGACAGCACCACACTGGCGTAGCCCGGCACCTTGTGCGGCTGGACGTTGCGCGACACCCAGCGGGCGAACGTCGGGTTCTCGGCCAGGCGTGTGCCGAACTCCAGATCGGTGTCGGACAACGAACGGTAATCCGGCGGCACGAAGGCACTGGCGACACGCTCGTATTCAACGCCGGTCAATTGTGCCGGACCCTCCTTGAGGTATTGCCACTCCTCTTCCACTTCCCTGGCAAAGGCTTCGATGCCCAGCGCCTTGACCAGAATCTTGATCCGCGCCTTGTACTTGTTGTCGCGCCGGCCGTGGCGGTTATAAACCCGCAGCACCGCCTCGACGTAGGACAACAAGTGCTGCCACGGCAAGCCTTCGCGAATCTGCAAACCAAGGATGGGCGTGCGTCCCAAGCCACCGCCAACGATGACTCGCAGGAGCATTTGCCCGTCGGTGCCGGGGTAAAGATAGAGGCCGATGTCATGCATCATGATTGCCGCGCGGTCCTGTTCGGCCGAGCAGATGGCGATCTTGAACTTGCGCGGCAGAAACAGGAATTCCGGGTTGATCGTCGACCACTGGCGCAGGATTTCCGCCAGCGGTCGCGGGTCGATCAGTTCGTCCGCGGCCACCCCGGCGAAGGCTTCGGTGGTGATGTTGCGCACACAGTTGCCGGAGGTCTGGATGGCATGCATTTCCACCTCGGCCAGGCGTTCGAGAATCTCCGGCACCTGGGCCAGTTCGATCCAGTTGAACTGCATGTTCTGCCGGGTGGTGAAGTGGCCATAACCGCGATCGTAATCCCGGGCGATGCTCGCCAGCGTGCGCATCTGCCGGGCGCTGAGCGTGCCGTAGGGAATTGCCACGCGCAACATGTACGCGTGTTTTTGCATGTACAGGCCGTTCTGCAAGCGCAACGGCAGGAATTCCTCTTCGCTCAACTCGCCCGCCATAAAGCGTTCGACCTGATCGCGAAACTGTGCAACCCGCTCGAAGACCAGCGCCCGGTCATAGTCGTCGTACTGATACATGTGGCTACCTCATCAGGATTGATCGGGCTCTGTGGCTGATGTCGGTCAGTTGAGCGTGTGAGGCGCTTTTCGCAGGAGCCGGCTTGCTGGCGATGGCGCCCTCGAGAACGTCATCGCCAGCAAGCCGGCTCCTGCAAGTTCAATTTTCCCCAACGGATCGGCATCCAGCTCTGCGGCTCGTTTTCTGGGTGTGACTATGGACCTGCAGCGCAGTACGTTACAGATTCAGCTAAACGCAAAAAAACCGTATCAGCGCGCAGCCGATCACCGCAGGCAGGCGCCGTATCTGATCCGTATAAACTCGGTTTTTCTGAGTCTGTTTTGTTTAGGGCAGGGTTTCTACAGTGGGGTTGCATGCCAGTCCGGGTGGGCTGGCAAGACTTTGCAACCGTGGAAGCATTGACCATGAGCACAGCAACAATCGGACAGGCCTATAACTATAAGGTCGTCCGCCAATTCATCGTGGCGACCATTGTCTGGGGCGTCGTGGGGATGGCGATGGGGGTGTGGATCGCCTCGCAACTGGTGTGGCCCGAGATGAACCTCGACCTGCCGTGGACCACCTTCGGCCGGTTGCGACCGCTGCACACCAGTCTGGTGATTTTCGGCTTTGCCGGCAGCGCGCAGTTCGCCGCCAGCTACTACGCCGTGCAGCGTACCTGCCAGGTGCGGCTGTATTCGGACACCCTCGCCGCCTTCACGTTCTGGGGCTGGCAATCGGTGATCGTGGTGATGCTGATCACCCTGCCGCTGGGCTACACCACCACCAAGGAATACGCCGAGATCGAGTTCTCCGGCGCGGTGTGGATGACCGTGGTCTGGGTCGCTTACGCCATCGTGTTTTTCACCACCGTGGTGCAGCGCAAGACCAAACACATCTACGTCGGTAACTGGTTTTTCGGCGCGTTCATTGTGGTCATCGCGATGCTGCACGTGGTCAATCACTTGTCGATCCCGGTGGACTGGTTCAAGTCCTACCCGGTGTATTCCGGGGCCACCGACGCCATGGTGCAGTGGTGGTACGGGCACAACGCGGTGGGCTTCTTCCTGACCACCGGGTTTCTGGGAATGATGTATTACTTCGTGCCGAAGCAGGTCGGGCGACCGGTGTATTCCTATCGCTTGTCGATCGTGCATTTCTGGGCGCTGATCACCCTGTATATCTGGGCCGGCCCGCACCATTTGCACTACACGGCGCTGCCGGACTGGGCGCAGTCGCTCGGCATGGCGATGTCACTGATCCTGCTGGCGCCGAGCTGGGGCGGGATGATCAACGGCATGATGACCCTGTCGGGCGCCTGGCATAAGTTGCGCACCGACCCGATCCTGCGTTTTCTGGTGCTGTCTCTGGCCTTCTATGGCATGTCGACCTTTGAAGGCCCGATGATGGCGATCAAGACCGTCAACGCCCTCTCCCACTACACCGACTGGACCATCGGCCACGTGCACGCCGGCGCCCTTGGCTGGGTGGCGATGATCACCTTCGGCGCGGTCTACCACATGATTCCGAAAGTCTTTGGCCGTGAGCAGATGTACAGCACACCGCTGATCAACCTGCATTTCTGGCTGGCGACCATCGGCACTGTGTTGTACATCGCGTCGATGTGGGTCAACGGCATCACTCAGGGCCTGATGTGGCGCGCGATCAACGACGACGGCACGCTGACCTACTCTTTCGTCGAAGCCCTGCAGGCCAGTCATCCGGGGTTTGTAGTGCGTTTTACCGGCGGCGTGTTCTTCCTCAGCGGCATGCTGCTGATGGCGTACAACGCCTGGCGCACCGTGCGGGTGTCCGATGTGGCGATGGCTGAACGTGAAGCGCAGATTGCCTGAGGCGAGGAGCTGGAAATGATCGAGATGGTGCTCAATGGTTTAGGCGTGGCGGGGCTTTGGCTGGCGGTCGAGTACTGCCTTAAACAGCAGACGGCGCAGAGCCTGGAAGAGGCAAGCCTGATGCCTTTTGCCGATGACCCGGAGGTGGCGCGGCGGGTGGAATTGGCGACGGGGAAAGTCGTGAAAGCGGTTGCGCCGCAAGTGGCAAAACCCGGGTGGGGAAACCTCGACATCTGATGCACCACAGATCACTGTGGGAGCGGGCTTGCTCGCGAAGGCGGAGTGTCAGGCAACATCAATATTGACTTTGCCGACGCCTTCGCGAGCAAGCCCGCTCCCACAGGGGTTCAGCTGCGATCTCTAGGAATCAGGCTCTGCAACTGCTGCGCCAGAAAATTCGCGTCGAAGGCAAAGGTGTCCGGGTCTTTCAAACCATTGGTCTTGCGCCATTGCCAGCTGCTCGACGGCGGCAGGCATACCAGCGAAATGCTGCCATAGCGCGCAGCGGTCAGGCCCATCACGGCCAGGGAAATCTGCCCGCCCGCGCCCATCACATCCGGTACGAACTCCACCGGTTTGCCGGCGATCACGATACCGAGCTTCTCGGTCTTGAACGTCGACGTCTCGACCGGAACGCTGGGTCCCGAGGCCACGTAGGCTTCACGGCTCACTTCCAGCAGGTTCGGCGCCTTGACCGGTTCCAGCCATTGCTGGATCTGATCGAACAGCTCGCCAATGCGCGTCGCCCACACGGCCGACTGTGACTCGAACAGTTGTTTTTTGTGCGCTTCGCTGTCTGCGTAGTGGCGAAGCATCTCACCCAGTTGCTGTACGTCGTCCATTGCGGTGTTCCTTTGGTTGAAGCAGTGCTGCGGACTTCGAGCATGGCAGATGCGCGCGCCGCCCGTACAAGTCAATTGCATGGGCGGTCACATCTCGAGACACTCGCGGCCCAGGGGTAGCCATCAACAGGAGCACACCATCGCCGGATCTATCGGCAGGTCATTGAATCCCTGAACCAGCGCGGCGCCCAGGCCATCATCCTTGGCTGCACGGAAACCGGCCTGCTGATCAACCCCGAGCACAGCGCCCTACCCCTGCTCGACACCACCGAACTGCATGCGCAGGCGGCGGTGCCGTTCGCATTGGCGCAGTGATCAACCGGCCTTGGGCAAGCGACGCAGACGCGCCATGCTCAAGGTATCCACCAGCCTTCCGTCACGCACGGCGTAGTCGCGAAACAGGCCTTCGGTTTCAAAGCCGAACTTGCGGTACAAGCCGATGGCCGCTTCGTTGTCGGCGTACACCGAAAGCTCGACCCGTTGCAGGTTCATCCAGTTGTCGGCGATGTCCAGCGCCGTTGCCAGCAGCTTCGAACCAACGCCCTTGCCCTGCCATGCCGACAAGACGCCCATGCCAAAGCTGCCGGCGTGACTGCGACGGATCCGCGAAAACTGCTCCAGGCCAATGCTGCCGATCACCAGCCCCTGATGCAGCGCCACCAGTTTGATTTCGCGTTCGTTGTCCGACGCCAGGCGTTTGCGCCAGAGCTCGATGGATTGAAACGGCATTTGCAGGACCTGCCGGGTAACCGCCGGCTCGTTGTAGAGCGCGGTGATGCCTTCGAGATGGGATTCGTCGAAGCGTTCGAGGGTGATGACAGCGTCAGTGACGGGCATGGGTGATTCATCCTTGAGACAGACATGGCCGCTCACTCTACAACGCAATCTTCCGGCATAGCGAGAACCAAAAATGTGGGAGCGGGCTTGCTCGCGATAGCGGTAGGTCAGTCGCTATCAATGTTGACTGACGCACCGCTATCGCGAGCAAGCCCGCTCCCGCATTACTGGATAGTGTTCAGCCTTCGAACCACTCCCGGCGCTCGTTGAAGGTGCTCTGGATCAGCTCGACGATCATCTGCACCTGCGCTTCGCCCTCGGACTGCACATTAACCGCCATCCACACCTCACGCTGCATCGGCTGGCCAAACAACCCCGGCAACGCAACGAGACCGCGATCAAAGTGACCGATGTAACCGGGCAGCAAACCGATGCAGGCGCTGCAGCGAATCATCTCCAGCAGCAGCTCATAGGAATGCAGCTGCACCACACCGGCCAGGCGCTGCTCCACCAGCGCATTCCACGGCAGGAAGCTCTCGACCTGACGGTGAGACGGCCATTGCACCAACAGGAAATCGGCGAGGTCATCGAGACTGTCCGGGCGCGACGTCGTCCTTGAATAGCGCTTGGCGATGTGCGGCTGGTAGTCAAGCCGCGCCAGGCGGCGGGGTTCGCTGACAGCAAAACTCGGGCTCGGCCGCGGCGATTCGATGCCGGCCAGCCACACCACCACATCGGCACTGACGGCTTGCAGCGCCAGTTCGCTGTCGAGGGTGATGATGTCCAGGCGGACGCTGGCGTTGCGGCGCAACAAGGCCACCAGGTCGCGACCGAGAATGTCATGCAGGATCGATTCAGCCACGGCCAGGCGCACCAACGGTTGCTCGATCACCGGCAAATCGCGCTCATGAGCCAACGCGATCAACTGCGCCTGAAGCTGCAAGCCTTCACGGCTGAGGGTAATGCCATTATCGCAATGGCTGAACAGCGAACAGTGCAGTTGCGCTTCGAGCTGCGCCAGTTGCTTGCGCAGCAAGGTCGCCTTGATGTTGAGGCTGCGGGCCGCCTGCATGAAACAGCCGCAGCGAGCACTGACTGTGAACGCCTGCGCCAGTTGCGGATCAATCGCCGAGGCCCGCGCACGCAAGGACGGCGTGGTTGCTAGCGGCGGACGGTATTCGGCGGGGATTTGGCGCCCTGAGGTTTCCATGAATGACATCGATGACTCCCTGTCGATATGTCCTTTGAAAACCTCATCCTGCGCACCGTTCATGAACCTGCTGTGACAACCGCTGGAATGCTGTTCACTTACAGTGCGGGCACACAAACTTGTGGCGAGGGGATTTCTTGCTCGCCTGAGGAATTTCTCAAGTGAACTCATGCACTGGGCGCTTGGCGAAAACTCACGGCCAGGCGATTCCAGCTGTTGATGGTGGTGACGGCGATGGTCAGGTCGACCATTTCGCTTTCACTGAACTGCTCCCGGGCCTGGGCGTAGACGTCGTCAGGCACATGGCTTTGCGAGAGCAAGGTCACCGCCTCGGTCCAGGCCAGCGCCGCGCGCTCCCGTGGGTTGAAAAAACCACTGTCGCGCCAGACCACGATTGAATACAGGCGCCGGTCGGTCTCGCCGAGGCGTCGCGCATCCACCGAATGCATGTCGGTGCAGAAGGCGCAGCCATTGAGCTGCGAGGCGCGGATCTTGATCAGGTGCAGCAGCGCCGGCTCGATGCTCAGGTTGCTGGTCAGCGCCTCCATGGCAATCATCGCTTTCATCGCTTTGGGCGACGCGCTGTAGTAATCCAGACGGGAAGTCATGGCGTGCCTCGTGGATCGATAGATGCTTGTCAAGTTAGGCGCTGATGCGCAAGCGTTACAGATCCAATTCAGCGAAATTCCGGTGGACCACCCGGCAACAGTCCAATCCGCGGTATTTCATCCACGCAACTTCTGCGCAGCGGTGCTTGCGGGTAATCTGACGCGACGCACACGCGTCTCAACCGCTACAAGGAGCCCCGCCGGTATGGAACTTCATGTTGTCATCAACGGCCGCAAGGACCTGGCAGGCCAGTTGTACAACCAACTGCGCAGCGCCATCGAATCCGGCCGTCTGGCAGCCGGGACGCAGCTGCCGCCCAGTCGATTGCTGGCCGAACAGCTGGGCATCTCGCGCAAGACCATTTCCGACACCTACGCGCAACTGACGTATGAAAACTTCCTCACCGGCGTGATCGGCAAAGGCACTTACGTCAATGCCCGGACCGCAAAAGCGCTGCCCAAGCAAAGCCATTCACAGTTGGCGAGCGCCGAGGTCATCGAGTCGTGGCGCAACCTGCCGGTGTTTTTGCGTCATCCGACATTGGAAGGCTCGCTGCGCTATGACTTCATCGGCGGCGCCACCAGCAAGGGCCAGTTTCCGCAGGACGATTGGCGACGCTGCACCTCTCACGCCTTGCGGCAGATGACCGGTTCGAAGGGTTTCTACAGCCTGCCCGAAGGTCTTCCGGCGCTGCGCAACGCGATCGCCCGGCATATCGCATTTTCCCGTGGTGTGAACTGTCAGGACGAAGACGTGGTGGTGTGCAACGGCGCGCAACAGGCGCTGGACCTGATCTCCCGCGTGATGACCCGCCACGGCAGCATCGTCGCCATGGAAGACCCCGGCTACCCGCCCGCGCGCCTGCTGTTCGGCAGCCACGGCGCCACGGTGATCGGCGTGCCGGTCGACGCCGAAGGCATTCAGGTCGACAAAATCCCCCTCGGTACGCAACTGATTTATGTCACGCCGTCGCATCAATTTCCGCTGGGCATGCCGATGAGCCAGGTGCGGCGATTGGCGTTGCTGGAGCGCGCGTATGAGCTGGGCGCGATCATCATCGAGGACGATTACGACAGCGAATTTCGCTATGAAGGCCGGCCCACCGATTCCCTGCAAAGCATGGATGAACGCGGGATCGTCGCCTACGTCGGGACCTTTTCGAAAACCTTGCTGCCGGAGTTGCGCCTCGGATACGCGATTTTGCCGCCAGCGATTCTCGAAGCGGTGATCCAGGCCAAGCAACTCACCGACCGGCATACCTCCACCCTGCCCCAGTGGGCACTGGCCAAGTTCATCGCCGAAGGCTGCCTGCTCAAGCACATTCGCCGTTGCCATACGATCTACGCCGGGCGTCGTGAGCGAATCCTGACACGTGTTGCGGGAGACCTGTCCCCTTGGTTCGAAGCCATCCCAAGCACCGCCGGGTTCCACATGGTGCTCATGTGCAAAGTGCCTATCGATATGCCGTTGGTGATCGAATTGGCGAAAAAGGTCGAAGTCGGTCTGTACTCCATCGAGGACTTTTACTATCAACAAGCGCCACAGGCCGGGCTTCTCATGGGCTTTGGCGCCATTGAAACCCTCGACATCGACACCGCCCTGGACCGCCTGCGGGACATTTTGCAACAGGTCGCCTGACAGATTGGTCTGGGTTTTTATCCGGCGATTGGCTATTGGCGGTCCCAGGGTGCGGGCCTATCCTGCATATGCGTTATCCCTCAATGAGCAGGATTCGTCCGGCCTGATTCAGGAGTGTGAGCAATGTCCAATGAAGTGATCAATACCGTAAAAGTGCAGGCCGCCGCCGGCCGCTCGGACGAACTGGGCAGGCAACTGCAAAAGATTGTCGAAACCCTGCGGGAACAACCGGGCTGCGAATCCTATATGGTCGACCGCTGCCCCGAGGACAGCAACCGCTGGAACGTCAGCGCCCGCTGGCAATCGGAAGCGGCCATGCAGATGCATTTCAACTGCCCTGAAGTCCAAGGCTTTATCGGCCTTATCGACAGTCGACTGGCCAACTCCGTCGACTTCAACAGCTTTCCGATTCATTGAACGGTAGGAGCCGGCTTGCTGGCGATCCATTCACCACGGTGCAGCTGATGCGCCGCGGTGATGCGATCGCCAGCAAGCCGGCTCCTATGGCTTTTGCATTGCCTCGCGCAAATCCCGATTGGTCCCCTGGCCTTCTCGTAAATTGGCTGTTTGATTGCCGTCACTGGCGGACTAACGTTGTTCCTGACAACTAACCCCCCCAGGTGATGAATCATGAGAGTTTTGCGTTTACTTGTTGCCCCGCTTGCCGTCTGCGCCCTGACTGTATCTGCCTCGGCATTCGCCCACGCCCCCTCGGAAAAAGTCACGATCCTGCAGGATGAAGTACTCAAGAACGTCCCGGGTAAAAAGGCGCTGATGATCGAGGTCGACTACAAACCCGGCCAATCCTCCATCGCCCACAAACATGAAGGCACGGCCATGGCGTACGTGCTTTCGGGATCGATCGTTTCTCAAGTGAAAGGCGAGCAACCGAAAACCTTCAAGGCCGGCGAGTATTGGTATGAACCGGCCGGGTCGGAGCATCTGGTCTCCAAAAATGCCAGTGCGACCAAGCCGGCCAAACTCTTGGTATTCATGGTGTTGTCCCCCGACGAAAAAGTGTTGATCCCATTGGAAAACTGATGGCTGAGCGTACAGCCATAAATAAACAGGCACGAATCTAACATTCGGGCCTGTTTATTTCCCTGCGCAATTAAACACAACGATTTAAACCAAACAAAAACTATGGGTCACCTGACAAGTGCGTTTATTGGCTATTTCATTCAGTGCCGACAGGTTTAGTCTGAAAACACCGCCGACTCGCTCGGCAACTAACACTTGGCGACTCAAGTTGTCTCACTGGAGAAACACCCATGAAACTTGCACTTGTCAGTACTTTGGCGATCACCGCTGTTTTAACAGGATGTTCAATTCCCACTGCGCCAACCGCTGTTTCTTCACTCGACGGGATCTTCACCTCACCCGTCGGCCGTAGCAGCGCCACCCATGTCGCCAGCGGCAGCCATGTATCGCTGGGCATTGTTTACAGCCGCAACACCCAGACCAACCGCGCTTATCTTCAGGATTACCAAGCCAATGCCGGCACCGGTTTCGGCCAGAGCCTGCTGGTGAAACCGATTCATGATGCCTACGTTGCCACCTCCAAACCCGACATGGCGGTGGATTGGGTCAAGGCCTCGTTGCAGCGCCAGTTCGGCTCGGTCACGGTGTACCCGGATCTGCAAAGCCTCAGGGCGGCGAAACCGGACATGGTGGCGATTATCGACACCCGCAGCCAATTGATCACTTCGCGCAGTTCAGACGTCGAGGCTGATGTGAGTGCGGTTTTTTATGATGCCGACTTCAACTATATCGGGACTGCGCAAGGGCATGACGCGAAAGCATTGAGTCCCGTGTGGGCGGACTATAAACGCAGCGAAGAGATTGTGGCGGATATTAACGAACAGCAAAATGTGCAAGTTCGGGCGCTGCAGAAGTTTGACCAGTCACTCAGTAATTTATTGACTGAGCCGACAGATAAAGTGTCGATGATTGATAATAAAGCTGTCTGGAAGTTGTATTGAGGCAGATGACCCCATCGCCAGCAAGCCGGCGCCTACGGTAGAAATGCGAAACTTTGTAGGAGCCGGCTTGCTGGCGATGGGGCCTGCCCAAACACCACAAAACATTCAAACAAAAAAAAGCCCCGCATCTCTCAATGCGGGGCTTTTTCATTCAGCGACTGATCAGGCCGCAGGTTCCAGCTCAGCGCTGACGGTAGCAGCAGCGGCAGGCACTACCGCCTGCCCGCTCAACGCCAGATCCAGCAGTTCACGGTTGGCCACCGCGTACATGGCGTAGTCGGTACCGCTTGCGGCACGGATTTCCACCAGCATGGCGCGCCAGCGTTCGATCATGCCTTCGTGCTCGTCCATCCACAGCGCCAGGCGAGTTTCCACGTCCTGAGTGCCGTCGCCCTGTTGCAGGACGGAGATGGTGATCGCACGTTGCTGCCAGTCGACGTCATCGCGGAACGCCTCACGGGCCAGGGCTTGCCAGTTGTTTTCAACCGGCAGTGCGCTGATCTGTTGCAGGTACCAGGTGATGTCCAGCGCGCTGCCCACAGCGAAGTAGGCCTTGGCCACGTCCGCAGGGTTCTGGCCGGTCACGTCGGAAGCTTCGATGATCGGCAGCAGGGTATACAGGTGCGAGGTGCCAGCCACCATGCGCGCGAGCAACTCCGGCACACCGGCTTCGACGTACGCCTCATAGCGGGCCTGCCAGTTTTCGTGGATCTCGCCACTCAGCAGTTCATCGAGCTTGAGCCCCAACTCCTTCAGGTGCGGACCGAAGTGCGCGACGTCACGGGCAGCGTTCTGCTCGTTGCGACGGGCACGCAGGAACCAGCGCGTAGCGCGACGGCCCAGACGCATCAGCTCGTCCATCAGCTCCAGTTGTACGTCGGCCGAAACCTGGTAGTCCAGGGCTTCGATCTGACGGAACCAGTGCGGGAGATGGAAGATGTCACGCACGATCACGTAAGCACCGGCCACGTTCGCCGGGCTCATGCCGGTGGACTCTTTGAGTCGCTGAACGAAGGTGATACCCATGTGGTTGACCAGATCGTTGGCGATCTGGGTGCTGACGATCTCGCGCTTCAGACGGTGACGGCGCATGGCTTCGGAGAACTTGCTCACCAGGCTCGGCGGGAAAGCGGTTTCCATGTCGCGCGTCAGATAGTCGTCGTCCGGCACCAGGGAGTTGAGCAACGCTTCCTTGAGGTCGATCTTGCTGTAGGAGATCAGCACCGACAGCTCCGCACGGGTCAGGCCATGGCCTTCCGCGAGACGCTCGTTGATGGCTTCTTCCGACGGCAGGAACTCGATGGCGCGATCCAGCTTGCCGCGGCCTTCCAGATCGTTCATCAGACGCTTGTATTCGGCAATCCGCACGAAAGCACGGCGCGCCGCCAGGGACAGGGCCTGAGTTTGCTTGTAGTTGTTGCCCAGTACCAGGTTGCCGACTTCGTCGGTCATGCTCGCCAGCAACTGGTTACGTTGCTTGTCGGTCATGTCACCGGCCTGAACGACTTCGTTCAGCAGGATCTTGATGTTCACTTCGTGGTCGGAGCAGTCCACGCCACCGGCGTTGTCGATGAAGTCGGTGTTGGAACCGCCGCCATTGAGACCGAATTCGACACGGCCCAGTTGGGTCATACCGAGGTTACCGCCCTCGCCCACGACTTTGCAGCGCAGTTCGTTGCCGTTCACACGCAGTGCATCGTTGGCCTTGTCGCCGACATCGGCGTGGCTTTCGGTGCTGGCTTTGACGTAAGTACCGATACCGCCGTTCCACAACAGGTCTACCGGGGCCTTGAGCAAGGCATTCAGCAGTTCGGTCGGGGTCAGCTTGTCGGCCTGAATGTCGAAGCGCTCTTTCATCTGCGGGGAAATCGCGATGCTTTTCGCGCTACGGGAGAAGATCCCGCCGCCTTCGGACATGATGCTGGTGTCGTAATCCGACCAGGCCGAACGTGGCAGATCGAACAGGCGCTGACGCTCGGCGAAGCTGTTCGCCGGTTCAGGGTTTGGATCGATGAAGATGTGCAGGTGGTTGAACGCAGCGACCAGTTGCAGTTTGTCGGACATCAACAAGCCGTTACCGAATACGTCACCGGCCATGTCGCCGACGCCCACTACGGTGATGCTGTCTTCCTGGACATTGATGCCGCGCTCGCGGAAGTGACGTTGTACGCCAACCCACGCGCCTTTGGCGGTAATGCCCATTTTCTTGTGGTCGTAACCGGCAGAACCGCCGGAAGCGAACGCGTCACCCAGCCAGAAGCCGTAATCGATGGCGATGCCGTTGGCGATGTCGGAGAAGGTTGCAGTGCCCTTGTCCGCAGCGACCACCAGGTACGGGTCATCGTCGTCATGACGCACGACGTTGGCTGGTGGAACCAGCGCGCCGTCCTTCAGGTTGTCGGTGATGTCCAACAGGCCCGAAATGAAGATGCGGTAGCAGGCGATGCCCTCGGCCGCGATCTCGTCACGGTTGCCGCCCAGTGGCAGGCGACGCGGCAGGAAGCCGCCCTTCGCGCCCACTGGCACGATGACCGAGTTCTTCACTTGCTGGGCTTTTACCAGGCCCAGGACTTCGGTACGGAAGTCTTCTTCACGGTCAGACCAGCGCAGGCCGCCACGAGCGACGTTGCCGAAGCGCAGGTGCACGCCCTCGACGCGAGGCGAGTAAACGAAGATTTCGAACTTCGGTACCGGCTTCGGCAGCTCTGGAATCTGGTGCGGGTTGAACTTGAAGCTGAAGTAGGACTTGTTCTGACCGTGTGCATCGGTCTGGTAGAAGTTGGTCCGCAGGGTCGCCTTGATCAGGTCCAGGTAGCGACGCAGGATACGGTCTTCGTTCAACACCTGGACGTCGTCCAGTGCGCTCAGAATCGCGTGTTCCAGGCGTTGCTGCTTGTCTTCCAGATCGTCAGTGCCAAGCTTGCGAGCCAGGTAGAAACGGGTCTTGAACAACCGGGTCAACTCGCGAGCGATGTCGGTGTGGTTGTTCAGGGTGCTGGCGATGTAGCCCAGGTCGAAACCCAGACGGATCTGTTTCATGTAACGGGCGTAGGCACGCAGCAAAGCCACGTCGCGCCACGGCAGGCCGGCGGTCAGCACCAGACGGTTGAACGCATCGTTCTCGGCATCGCCACGCACGATGTGGACGAAGGCGTCCTGCAAGGTGTCGTTGAGTTGCTGGATGTCGAGTTCCAGGCCTTCGGCCGCGGTGAACGCGAAATCGTGAATCCAGAACTCGCGGCCATTGTTGTGACGCAGGCGATACGGGAACTCACCCAGCACGCGCAGGCCGAGGTTTTCCAGGATCGGCAACACGTCGGACAGCGCCAGCGGGGTATCGGCGTGATAGAGCTTGCAATGCAGCTCGCGCTTGCCGGAAACCTGACCCAGCGGCTGATAGAAGCTCATCACCAGCGGATTGGTTTCTTTCAGGCTGAGCAGGTGCTGCATGTCGACCACAGCCGAATGCGCGGCAAAGCGCTCGCGGTAACCGGCCGGGAAGCCTTTCGGGAAGTCGGCCAGCACGTTGGTGCCGTGGGCTTCGCCGAAGCTCTCGATGGTCAGTGCGGCATAGTCGTCCTGCCAGCTGCGGCACGCCTGGATGACTTCGTTTTCCAGCTGCTGCGGGTCGATGTCCAGACGGTTTTTCGGATCGACGCGCAGAATCAGCTGCACGCGGGCCAGCACGGACTCGGAGAAGAAGGTCCAGAACTCGCAGTCCGAGGCTTTCAGGCGATCCATCAGCACTTGCTGGATCTTCTGGCGCACTTCGGTGGAATAGATGTCGCGCGGCACGTAAGCCAGGCAGTAGCAGAAGCGACCGTACGGGTCTTTGCGCAGGAACACGCGGATCTTGTTGCGCTCCTGGATCTGCACGATCGACATGACGGTGGCAAACAGCTCGTCGACCGGAGTCTGGAACAGGTCGTCACGCGGCAGCACTTCGACCACCTGCGCCAGTTCCTTGCCCAGGTGGGCCTTGGCCTGGAAGCCGGAACGACGTTCGATCTCTTCGACCTTGCGACGGATGTACGGGATGACCCGCACGCTCTCGCCATACACCGACGAGGTGTAGAGGCCCATGAAACGGCATTCCTTGATGACCTTGCCGTCGGCGTCGATCTCACGGATCGACACGTAGTCCGGGTACGCCGGACGGTGCACGCGGCTCGGGTGCGCAGCCTTGGCGAACGACAGCAGGGTCGGTTCGCGCAGGTAGTTCACGGCGTAGTCTTCGATGCGCAGGTCATCGTAGGTCAGGCCGGTGCGCAGCAGTTTGGTCAGGCCGAGGAACGAGTCCTGGTCGTAGACGATGTGGCCGCCGTCGGCTTCATCGCGCACCACGAATTCTTCATAGCCCAGGAACGTGAAGTGGTTGCCCACCAGCCATTCCAGGAAGCTTTTGATTTCAGCTTTTTCTTCGCTGTCGACAGCGAACTGGCTGTTGTCCAGGCCGGTCAGGATTTCCTGGACCTTGGCTTTCATCGGCTCGAAATCGGCGACCGCAACGCGGACTTCACCGAGAACCTGTTCCAGCTCTTTGCTCAGAACATTCAGTTCCGCGGTGTTCGCGCAACGGTCGATTTCCAGGTACATCAGGGATTCTTGCAGGATCCCTTCGCCCTGGGTGCCCTTCGGCAGGATTTCCAGCAATTCGCCCTTGCTGTCGCGACGCACGCTCAGCACCGTGGTTTGCAAGGTATGAATGCTGTAGCCGCGACGGTTCAGCTCGGTACGCACCGAGTCCACCAGGAATGGCAGGTCGTGGTGCAGCACTTCGACCGCGGTGTGGGTCGACTGCCAGCCGTGGCGTTCGTAATCAGGGTTGTAGACGCGAACCTGCGGTTGCGCGTGATCGAAGCGCTCAAGCAGGCGCCACGCAGAAAGGGTACAGCCAGCGAGGTCGGACAGCCGACGCTGGGTCAGCTCGTCAAGGGAAATGATGCCGAAAAATTGTTCAGCGAACAGCGCCACTTGTGGCAGTGCCTGTTCACTGATGTGCTGCGCCAGTGCCGCTTGCAGTTGGTGCTGGAAGTCGGCTTTGCTGGCTGCGGTGAAGAACGCCATCTGTGGTACTCCGCTTGGGCTTGTTATTGATGGAAGCGTCGCGTGCAAAACCCCTTTCGGGGCGATCCGTCACCCTGTTCCTGATTCTCGGGCAGAGGAAACAGGGTGACAGGTGGGTGAAGCTGGACGAGACACTCAGGTCACATTCACCTTCCATGAATGGGCATCTGCAAAAACGACTGGCGAACCGATAGCGCAATGTCTTTACAGGTGCTCATCCGTTGCGCAGCTTAACGAGTGCGGCAAGGCCCGTGCTTGCAGCGCTGCGACATATTCGGTCATCGGCACGCAGCTCAAGGCCCGTGCATCGAACAACACTAGCAGTCGTGTAGGAAATTGGGCGTTTTATGCCCGGATTTACGGCGCATTCGTGCCAGAAATGACCAGCAGCCCCCCGAATGTTCACGACACATTCTCTGACAGTCAGCCGAGCAGAAATTCCCGGGGGCTGGCAGAATCGCCTTTTGTTGTGTTCACAACGCTCGCCGAGCCAGGATTTTCCCATGCAAATGACCACCTCCCTGTTGATCGTCAACCCGTGTGACGAGGAAGAAGACAACATGGCCATGCTCTGCTGCCATAGCGAACAGGGCGACATGTTCCTGATGGCCCGCTATCCCGACGAGGATGAACTGGAGATCACCCTTGATGGCGAGCCTTCAACGCTGGACGGCGTGAAAGTGACGCTGAGCCCTACGCTGCTGAAGATCGAAATCGCCGCCGCGGATGCGGATGCGTTGAATGGGGATGATTCGCTGGAGATCACGCACAACACGGATGTGAGTGATCTGGCGGAAGTGGAAGAGACTTTGCAGAACATCCTCAAGGGGATCGGGACTTACATCAGCGAGCTTTGATGGGGTTTGAGCGGGCCCCTTCGCGAGCAAGCCCGCTCCCACAGTTGACCGCATTTCGATCAGGCAATCCGGTCAACTGTGGGAGCGGGCTTGCTCGCGAAGAGGCCCGAGAGAACAGCACGGCTCTGCAACCGGCACAAATTTCCAACACTTTCACCCATCTATTCCCGCACTTTGCACAAAATGCCGTTAGTCGCCGCCCCCCGCGATGGATTAAAGTAACGCCCCCAGCCCTGGCGTTATTCGAACGTCTTCGGTCACCCTTTCCAGGAACAGTCATCGATGGAACATCGTGAAGCGCTGCTTGCGCTGCGAACCTTTCTTTCAACGCAGATTCTCGGCCAGGAAAAACTCATCGAGCGCTTGCTCATCGCCTTGCTTGCCGACGGCCACATGCTGGTCGAGGGCGCGCCGGGCCTGGCCAAGACCAAGGCCATCAAAGAACTCGCCGAAGGTATCGAAGCCCAGTTCCATCGCATCCAGTTCACCCCTGACCTGTTGCCTGCCGACATCACCGGCACGGAAATCTATCGCCCGGAAACCGGCAGTTTCGTGTTCCAGCAAGGCCCGATCTTCCACAACCTGGTGCTGGCGGACGAAATCAACCGTGCCCCGGCCAAGGTCCAGTCAGCGCTGCTCGAAGCCATGGGCGAGCGTCAGGTCAGTGTCGGGCGCAGCACCTATGAACTTTCGCCGCTGTTCCTGGTGATGGCCACGCAAAACCCGATCGAGCAGGAAGGCACTTACCCATTGCCTGAAGCCCAGCTCGATCGCTTCCTGATGCACGTGAAAATCGGTTTCCCGGACGCGGCCGTAGAACGGCGCATCCTGCAGCAGGCCCGTGGCGAAGCCTTGAACGGCGAGACCAAACCCGAGCGCCGGGTCAGCCAGCAGGCCATTTTCGCCGCACGCAAGGAAATCCTCGGTCTGTACATGGCCGATGCCGTGGAGGAATACCTGGTGCAGCTGGTCATGGCCACGCGCACCCCGGCCAAGTTCGACCCGGAGATGGCCGAGTGGATCGCCTACGGCGCCAGCCCGCGTGGCTCGATTGCCCTCGATCGCTGCGCCCGGGCTCACGCCTGGCTGGCCGGTCGCGACTTCGTCAGCCCGGAAGACATTCAGGCGGTGCTGTTCGATGTGCTGCGTCACCGCATCATTCTTTCCTTTGAAGCCGAAGCCGCGGGCATCGACCAGGATCGGGTCGTCCAGCGGATTCTCGACGTCGTAGCCGTCGCTTGACCCCGATGAACGCCACGCTGCCGCCCGAGCCGGGCATCCGGGTCAGCCTCGCCGAGCTGATCGAGATGCGCCATCGTGTGCGTGAAGTGCAGCTGTTTTCCACGCCGAGCCAGCGCAGCCCGCTGATCGGCCTGCACCACTCCAAATTGCGTGGCCGTGGCGTCGACTTCGATCAGGTGCGGGTCTATCAGGCCGGCGACGACGTGCGCAGCATCGACTGGCGCGTCACTGCTCGCACACAGGAGCCGCACACCAAGCTGTTCCACGAAGAACGCGAGCGACCGATTTTCATCATGGTCGAGCAAAGCCGACGGCTGTTTTTCGGTTCAGGGCTGATGTTCAAATCGGTGCTCGCCGCCCAGGCCGCGAGCCTGATTGGCTGGGCCGCCCTCGGCCATAACGATCGAGTCGGCGGGCTGGTGTTCGGCGATAACGAACACTACGAAATCAAGCCCCGGCGCAGCAAACAAAGTCTGCTGCAATTTCTCAACCGACTGGTGCGTGTCAATCAGTCGTTGCACACCGAAGGCGAACAGGACCGCGACGCCCTTAACCTGGCCCTGCGTCGTGCCCGGGAGGTGCTGCGCCCTGGCAGCCTGGTGATCGTGATCTGCGACGAACGCGCGTTGACCGAAGGCTCCGAGCAGCAACTGAGCCTGCTGTCCCGCCATTGCGACCTGTTGCTGCTGCCGCTGTCCGATCCACTGGACCACGCCCTGCCCGCTGCCGGCCTTTTGCGCTTTATCGAACGCGGTGCGCAACTGGAGCTCGACACGCTGAATTTCGACCTGCGCCAGACCTACCGCGCCCAGGCAGAAGCGCGCATCGCCCACTGGGAATTGCTCGCGCAAAAACTGCGGGTGTTGTTGATGCCCCTGAGCACCCAGAGCGAAATGGTCGAACAACTGCGCGAGTACCTGAACCCGCAGAAACCGGGGAAACATCGATGAGCAGCCTCGATCAACTGCAACCGCTGATTTCCCCTCCTCCGATCGGCTTCTGGCCACCCGCACCGGGCTGGTGGTTATTGCTGTTGTTGCTGCCGCTGATCGGCTTCGGCCTGTGGAAAGCGCGGCGTTTCCTGCCGAGCAAGCGCCCCATCGTGCGCGCCGAACAACCATTGGACCCGGTACGCCTCGCCGCACTGGCCGAACTGGCGCTGATGCCCAAACCGTACGACGGCGCACCGGCCGGCGCCTGGCTGCAGCAACTCAACGGCCTGCTCAAACGCCTGTGCCGCAACCATTACCCTTACAGCCAGAGCCACATCCTCAACGGGCGCAAATGGCTGGCCTTCCTCGACAACCGCTGCCCGGCCGCTGGCCTGACGCGCTGGATGGTGCTGGTCGAAGGCGCCTACAAACCCGAATGCAAACTCGACGACAAAGCCATCGCCGGCCTGACGCAAGCCGTCGACACGTGGATTCGCAAACATGTTTGAGTTCGCCTGGCCGTGGATCTTCGCCCTGCTGCCGCTGCCCTGGCTGATGCGCATTGTGCTGCCAGTGGCCGACAGCGGCGAACCGGCGCTCAAAGTCAGCTTCCTCAGCGACCTCGAAGGCCTGGCCCGGCGCCGCGCTCGCGCCAATCTGCCGGCCTGGCGCCAGCAAGCGCCGTTCCTGCTGCTATGGCTGTTTTTGCTGATCGCCGCGGCGCGTCCGCAGTGGCTCGGCGAACCGTTGCCGATTGCCGCCAGCGGCCGTGACCTGCTGGTGGCGGTGGACGTTTCCGGCTCCATGGATTTTCCCGATATGCAGTGGCAGGACGATGAGGTCAGCCGCCTGACGCTGGTTCAACATTTGCTCGGCGATTTTCTGGAGAGTCGCGAAGGCGACCGTGTCGGCCTGATCCTGTTCGGCAGTCGGGCGTACCTGCAGGCCCCCCTGACGTTTGACCGACGCACCGTGCGTGTCTGGCTCGACGAAGCGCGCATCGGAATCGCCGGCAAGAACACTGCCATCGGCGACGCCATCGGCCTCGCGCTCAAACGCCTGCGCATGCGCCCCGCGCAAAGCCGTGTGTTGATTCTGGTCACGGACGGCGCCAATAACGGCGGCGAAATCGATCCGTTGACGGCGGCGCGGCTGGCGGCCAAGGAAGGCGTGAAAATCTACCCGATCGGCATCGGCGCCGATCCCGAGGAAAGCGGCACCGCGGGATTCCTCGGGATCAACCCGAGCCTGGACCTCGACGAGCCTGCGCTGAAGGCCATCGCCGCCGCCACGGGTGGCCAGTATTTTCGCGCTCGCGACGGCAAGGAGTTGCAAGCGATCAAGGAAACCCTCGATCAACTGGAGCCTGTGACTCAGCAACCGACTCAGGCCCGCCCGGCGCAGACGCTGTATCACTGGCCACTGGCGATGGCGCTGCTGTTGAGCGTGCTGTTGGTCGTGCGCGAACGCTGGCCGGACAACCCGTTTCAGCGCCTGTTTACCAAAGACCTGTTCTTGCAGACGCCACTGCCTGACTGGCGCCAACGGCTCAAGCGCCTGCGCCTGCGCCTGCGGAGGCGCCGATGAGTGCGCTGTGGCCTTACTGGTTCCGCCCTTGGTGGCTGCTGCTGTTGCCGCTGCTCGGCTGGTTGCTCTGGCAGCTCTGGCATCGACAGAAGCGCGCCGGGCGCTGGCAGATGATTTTGCCGCCGGCCTTCCATTCCGCGTTACTCAGCGGCGGCAGCGGTCGCGACAGCAAACTGCCGTGGGTCGCGCTCGGCGTGGCGTGGCTGTTGACGATACTGGCGCTGCTCGGACCGAGCTGGGAGCGTGTCGAACAAGCCAGTCAAAAACCGGCCGACCCGCTGGTGGTGATTCTGGAGCTGACCCCGGAAATGCTCGCCACCGACGTCACGCCAAACCGGCTGGAACAGGCCCGGCGCAAGCTGTTCGACCTGCTGCAGAATCGCAGCGATGCCCAGACCGCCATCGTTGTCTACGCCGGCAGCGCGCACACGCTGGTGCCCCTGTCGGATGACCTCTCCACCAGTCGTAATCTGCTGGATGCGCTCAAACCGTCGCTGATGCCGCAGTCCGGCCATCGCGCCGATCTCGCAGTGACCAAGGCTCTTGCGCTGCTGAATCAGAGCGCGCTGGGTGACGGCCGAATCCTGCTGATCGGCTCGTCCCTGACCGAGCTGGAACGCGAAGGGATTCAGCAAGTGCTGGACGGCAAGTCGACAGAGTTCCTGATGCTCGGCATCGGCACCGCCGAAGGCGCGCCGATCACGCAGGAAGACGGCAGTTTCCTCAAGGATGATCAGGGCGCGATTCTGGTACCGCACCTGGACGAGCCAAGCCTGAAAGCGTTCGCCAACGGCCTCGACGGGCGTTATCGGCATGCGCGGCTGGACGACGCCGACCTGCGCGGCCTCGGCCTGCTCGACAGCCCACGCCATCTGCGCAACGACGGCCAGTCCTTGCGCCTCGATACCTGGGCCGATCAGGGTTACTGGCTGTTGTTGCCGCTGTTGCTGTTGGCGGCCTGCGCCGGGCGTCGCGGCTGGCTGTTTTGCTTGCCGCTGCTGTTCCTTTTTCCACAACCGAGCTACGCCTTCGACGTCGAAGACTTGTGGCTGCGTCCGGATCAACAGGGTCTGCACCTGCTCAAGAAGAAGCGCCCCGCCGAAGCTGCGCAACACTTCGAAGATCGACAATGGCAAGGCGTGGCGCTCTATGAGGCCGGCGACTACAGTGGCGCCGCCCAGCGGTTCGCCGAGGGCAATGACGCCCACGCCCACTACAATCGTGGCAACGCCCTGGCCAAAAGCGGTGAGCTGGAAGCCGCGCTGGATGCTTACGAACAGGCGCTGGAACGTCAGCCGGACCTGCGCCCGGCGCTGACCAACAAGGCCTTGGTGGAAAGCTTGATCAAACAGAAAAACACACCGGCCCCCGTCGAGCCGGACAAAACCGCAGGCGACGAAACCGGGACCCCGCAGGAACCGCCGCCCGGCGCCGCCACCCAACCGTCGAACAGTGGAGAACCGAAGTCCGACACCCAGACGGCTACACCCGATGCGGAACAGTCGGATACGACCCCGGCCCGACCCGGAACCAATGAGGTGCCCGGCAGCGAGTTGGGCGACGAACAGAGCACCACCCCGCCGTTGCGCCCGGCCAGCGATGCCATTGATGGCGAGCAGCGCCAGGCGCTGGAGCAATGGCTACGCAAGATCCCGGATGACCCGGGAGAATTGCTCAGGCGCAAATTCTGGTACGAACAGCAACAACATCAGGATCAGGAAAAAACTCGATGACCCGCTTCACCGCTTTCTTGCTTGCCATGTTTCTCTGGACTGTACAGGCCCAGGCTGCGGGGCTGGTCGCCAGTGTCGATCGCAGTCGCCTGAACTCCGGCGAGACGGTCGAGCTGACCCTGGAATCCAACGACGTGACGCAGTTCGGCAAGCCAGACCTGACGGCGCTGGAGCCGCTGTTCGACGTGCGCGGCACCCGCCAGGTCAACCAGTTGACCACCATTAATGGCGACAACCGCGCCACCACCCGCTGGATCATCACCCTGCTGCCTCGCCAGAACGGCAGCGTGGTGATTCCCCCGCTGCAACTGGGCGACGTGCAGAGCCAGCCGATCACCCTGCAAGTGGTGGAAAGCGAAACCCAGGACAGCAAGAACAAACTGGCCCCGGTGTTCATCGATGCCAGCCTCGATCAGAGCAGCCTGTACGTGCAGGCCCAGGCGATCCTGACCTTGCGCATCTACCATTCCGTTTCGCTGTACGACGACAGCAGCCTGACCCCGCTGCAGATTCCCGATGCGCGCATCGAGCAACTGGGTGAGTCGCGCACTTACGAAAAAGACATCAACGGCCTGCGCCACGGCGTGATCGAACTGCGCTATGCGATCTACCCGCAACACAGCGGCCAGTTGATCATTCCGGCGCAGATCTTCAGCGCCACGCTGGTGGACGCGCAACCAGCCCAGGACGTCGAATCCCAATTGCCGAAGTCCGGCAAATTGATGCGCGTCAGCTCTGCCGCGCTACCGTTGACGGTCAAGGCCAAACCCGCCAGTTATCCCGCTGACGTGCCTTGGTTGCCGGCCCGCAGCCTGAGTCTGAGCGAGAGCTGGAACCCTGAACCGGATCACGCGCAGGTGGGCGATTCGCTGACCCGAAGCCTGACCTTGAAGGCCGAAGGCCTGGCCAGTTCACAACTGCCACCGTTGCCGGCAACCGACGTCAACGGCTTGCGCCGCTACCCGGATCAGCCCGTGCTGGTCAACCAGAACAGCGAGCGCGGCCTGATCGGCAGCCGTGAAGACCGTGAGGCGCTGGTGCCTGTTCGCAACGGTGACGTCGAGTTGCCGGCGGTGGAGGTGGTCTGGTGGAACACGTTCGAAGATCATCTGGAACACACCAGCCTGCCGGCCCGGACCCTGCAAGTGGCGCATAACCCTGGCATGCTGGTCGATAGCCCGACGGGTATGCCGGCGGTCATTTCCGCTGCTGACAACGAAGCCCTCTGGTGGTGGAAACTCAGCACCGTGATTCTGGCCTGCACCACCCTGCTGGGCTTCGGTCTCTGGTGGCGCGCCCGCTGGCAACCGGCAATTTTGCGCGCAGCCCAGACCGGCCCGAGCCCGCGCACCGTGCTCGATGATCTCAAACGCGCTTGCCAGGCCAACGACCCCCACGCCACCCGCCAGGCCCTCGACGCCTGGGCCCGACAACAACCGGAAACCCTGGCCGACATGGCGGCGCGATTTGTGCCGCTGTCCGATGCGTTGGATGGTTTGAATGGCGCGCTGTACAGCGAAACCGGCCAGCATTGGCAGGGTGAAGAATTGTGGCGAGCGATCAAGGCGATCCCGATTGCCGAGCGGGTTCATGATCCGGTGGGCGACAGTGGCCTGCCGCCGCTCTACCCCAAATAACCCCATCCTCAAGGGCCCCTTCGCGGGCAAGCCTCGCTCCTACAAAGCCTAGGTGACGCGCCCCCCTGTAGGAGCCGGCTTGCTGGCGAAACGATCCAGAGCCCCCGCGCTATCCTCAAGCGGTTGGATTTGAGGCGGCCATCGCTGACGGCCAATTCCTGCGGTAGGTTTGGTGTCGCTTTACCCGTAAACTCTCCCCCTTTCGCGCTGTCATTTACCTCGCGGTCATTACCTCATTTCCTACGGAGCTCGCCTTGCGTCTGTTTCACACCTCCGACTGGCACCTTGGGCAGAACCTGCACGGCCAGGACCGTGATTTCGAGCACGGTTGTTTCCTCGAGTGGCTGCTGCGCCAGCTGAAGCTGGACCAGCCCGATGTGCTGCTGATCGCCGGCGACATTTTCGACACGGTCAATCCACCGGTCAAAGCTCAGGAGCGCCTCTACGACTTCATCGTCAGCGCTCACGAACAACAACCGAAACTGACCATCGTGATGATCGCCGGCAACCACGATTCCGGTTCGCGCATCGAACTGCCCGCACCGCTGATGCGCCGTTTGCGCACCCATGCGCTGGGTCGCGTGCTTTGGCTGGATGACGGGCAGCTCGATGCCGAGCGTTTGCTGCTGCCACTGCCGGACGTCAAGGGCAAAACCGTCGCCTGGTGCCTGGCGCTGCCGTTCCTGCGCCCTGCCGAAGTGACTGGCGCACACCTGGGCGACAACTACTTGCGCGGGATCGGCCAGGTTCACGAGTGGCTGATCGAAGCCGCCAACGCCAAGCGCAAGAAAGGTCAGGCATTGATTGCCATCAGTCATGCGCACATGGCCGGCGGTTCGGTGTCGGAAGACTCCGAGCGCAGCCTGATCATCGGCAACGCCGAAGCACTGCCCGCCAGCCTGTTCGGCCCGAGCATCAGCTACGTCGCCCTCGGTCATTTGCACAAACCGCAGAAGGTCAACGGTGAAGAGCGCATTCGCTACAGCGGCTCGCCAATTCCGTTGTCGTTCTCCGAAATCGGTTATCAGCATCAGATTCTCGATATCCAGATAGACGGTGAAACCCTGGTCAGCGTGGAGCCGAAACTGATTCCCCGCGCCGTGAACCTGCAACGCATCGGCCCAGCGCCATTGGCCGAAATTCTCCTGCTACTGGCCGACCTGCCAAACATTGATCTGCTGGCGGATATTCAGCGTCAGCCGTGGCTGGAAGTCCGGGTTCGCCTCGACGAACCGCAACCCGACTTGCGCAACCAGGTTGAAACCGCCCTGCAAGGCAAAGCCGTACGCCTGGTGCGCATCGCCGCTGAATACGCCGGCAACGGCAACCGCGATGGCGTCGATGACGGCACGACCCTGATCGAACTGGACCAACTCACCCCTCAGGAACTGTTCAGCCGCGCCTGGCAGGACAACTACGGCAGCGAGGTTGACGAGCAAACCCTGAAGGACTTTGCCGAGCTGTTGCAGGACGTGCAGATGGAGAGCGAACAGCCATGAAAATTCTCGCGATCCGCCTGAAAAACCTCGCCTCCCTGGCCGGGCCATTTGAAATCGACTTCACCGCCGAACCGTTGGCCAGCGCCGGATTGTTCGCGATCACCGGGCCGACCGGCGCCGGCAAAAGCACCTTGCTCGACGCCTTGTGCCTGGCGCTGTTCGGCGCCGTGCCTCGATTGAGCAACGCTCAAGTGTCAGCCAAAGCGCCGGACGCCGATGGTGAGATCAGCACCGGCGACCCTCGCACGCTGCTGCGTCGCGGCACCGGTGAAGGCTATGCCGAAGTCGATTTTGTCGGCATCGATGGCCGCCGCTACCGCGCGCGCTGGGAAGCCAATCGCGCCCGGGAGAAGGCTGGCGGCAAGCTGCAACATAGCCGTCAGAGCTTGCGCGACATCGATCTGGATCAGTTGCTCGCCAGTCAGAAAGTCGAGTTCAAGGTCCAGCTCGAAGCTGTCCTGGGCCTGAACTTCGAGCAGTTCACCCGCGCCGTGTTGCTGGCCCAGAGCGAGTTCAGTGCGTTCCTCAAGGCCAACGACAACGAGCGCAGCGAGCTGCTGGAAAAACTCACCGACACCGCGCTCTACACGCGCCTGGGTCGTCGCGCGTTCGACAAGACCAAAGAAGCCCGCGAAACCCACAAGCTGTTGCAGGACCAAGCCACCGGCGTTACACCCTTGTCGCCCGAAGTCCGCGCGGAACTGGATGAACGCTTCAATGAGGCGCAGCAGCTACTCAAGTCCCAGCAAGCGCAACTCAAACAATTAGAGCTGCAACACACGTGGCTGAAAGAACTGCGCCAGTTGCAGGACGAGCAGCTCAGCGCCACCGAACAACTGACCAGCGCTCAGCAGGACTGGCAAAGCCTGGCCGGCGAACGCTTGAAGCTGACTCGTCTGGAGCAACTGGCACCACAACGGCACCAGTTCGCCCGTCAGGCCGAACTGAGCGCCCGACTCACGCCGCTGGCAGAGCAGATTCAGCAACACACCCGGCAAGAACAGGAACTGCAGACGCGTCAGACGCAACTCGAACACAGCCTCAGCGCGGCGCAAACCGCGCTGATCGAGGCGCAAAGCCAACACACTTCAAGCGCACCGCTGCTGCGTCAGGCCTTTGAGGCGCAAAGCACCCTCGCCCGCCTGATCAAGGACGCCGGCCTCAGTGCCGACCTAAAGCAGCAAGCGGAACAGGCTTGTACCGAAGGCCAGAACACGATTCAAGGTTTGCTCGATCAGCAGAATCGGGTGACCGAGCGTCTGCAAAGGATTGCTGCCGAGCTTGAGCAAAGCACCCATCTTGCGCCGCTCAGCGACGCCTGGAACGCCTACCGCGATCGCCTGCAGCAGTTGATGCTGATCGGCAATCGCCTGAACAAGGGTCAGGCGGAACTGACGTCTCTGGAGCAGAACGCCAGCCGTGCCGCCGAAGAATGGGCGGCACAAAAACAGAACCTGGAAGTACTCTACAAAGAGGCCGGCGCCGAGCCTGAGGCGGTGGCCGAACAGATCCGGTTGCTGGGCAATCTGTTGCAGGACAATCGCAAGCAACTGCGCAGCTTTGAGGAACTGACGCGTCTGTGGGCCAGCCAGCAGGAACTGGACAAGCGCATCGCCGACCTGCAGCAACGTCAAACCGCTGCCCAGGTCGAACGCGACCGTTTGACCCAGGACGGGGTAAAAACCAAAAACGAATTGACCGTCGCTGAACAGACCCTGACGGTCACCCGCGAACTGCTGGAGCGTCAGCGCCTGGCCCGCAGCGCCAGCGTCGAAGAACTGCGCGAGCAGTTGCAGGATGATCAGCCGTGCCCGGTTTGCGGCAGCCCTGACCACCCTTATCACCAGCCCGAAGCGCTGCTGCAAAGCCTCGGCCGCCACGATGAAAGCGAACAGGCAAACGCGCAGAAAGCGGTGGATTTACTCAAGGAAAAACTCACCGACCTGCGTACCGAAGTCGGCGGTGTGATCGCGCAACAGAAGGAATTGCTGCAACAGCAGGAACAACTGGTCGCTCAGCAACAAAGCCTGACACCGAGCCTCGATGCGCACCCGTTATCGGCGCAGCTTTTCAATCAGGACAGCGCCAAACGCGATGCCTGGCTGAACCAGCAAAACAGCCAGTTGAACCAAAGCATCACGCAGGACGAACAGCGGCAAACCGCCCTGCTCACCCTGCAACAGGACGCGGCACGCTTGCAACAGCAAGTGCGTAGCGCCGAGACCGCGAGCCTGCAGGCGACCCAGCAGCTGGCCAGCCAGCAACGCGAGTTGAGCAATGATCGCCAGCGTCTGGACGAAGAGCTGACCGCGTTCAGCACCCTGCTCCCGGCCGACACGCTGGACGCCTTGCGCAACGAGCCTGCCGCGACCTTCATGCAACTCGACCGACAGATCGCCCAGCGCCTGGAACAGCTCGACCAGCAACGGGATGAACTCAGCGAACAGCAACAACGCCAGCAGACGCTGGACAAGGAACAGGATCGTCAGCTGACCCGCGTCCAGCAGCTGGAAGCGGCTCAGCAGCAATTCACCGCCCTCGCCGACCAACAACAGGCTTGCCAGCAGCAACTGACGCAACTGCTCGGCACACACACCAGCGCCGAAGAGTGGCAGCAGCAACTGGATCAGGCTGTCGAACAGGCGCGCAATGCCGAAACGGCCGCGAATCAGGAACTGCAATCGGTACGCACGCAGCTGGTGCAACTGGCCGCGGAACTGAAAGCGCAGCAAGACCGCCTGATCGCCCTGGAAACCGAAGACCGCGAACTGAACACGAAGATCGCCGAATGGCGTGCCTTGCATCCCGAACTGGATGACGGCGGCCTCGAGCAATTGCTCAGCGTCGACGACCAGCAGGTCAGTGAATTGCGCCAACGGTTGCAGCTCAACGAAAAAGCCATCGAACAAGCCAAAGTGTTGCTGCACGAGCGCGATAAGCGCCTGGCCAGTCATCAGGCGCAACACGATGGCAACCTCGATGCCGAGCAACTCGCAAGCGCCCTGGCCGAACTGCAAAGCCAGTTCGCTGCCAGCGAGCACCGCTGCGCCGAACTGCGCGCCGAACAAGCCGAGGATCAACGCCGGCAAAATGCCAATCAGGCGTTGGCCCAACAGATCGCCGACGCCTACACCGAGTATCAGCGCTGGGCGCGCCTGAATGCGTTGATCGGTTCCGCCAGCGGCGACACCTTCCGCAAGATCGCCCAGGCCTACAACCTCGACCTGCTGGTGCATCACGCCAACGTGCAGCTACGGCAACTGGTGCGGCGTTATCGCTTGAAGCGCGGCGGCAGCATGCTCGGGTTGTTGGTGATGGACACCGAGATGGGCGACGAACTGCGCTCGGTGCATTCGTTGTCCGGCGGCGAAACCTTCCTCGTCTCCCTCGCACTCGCGTTGGGCCTGGCGTCGATGGCGTCGAGCACGCTGAAAATCGAATCGCTGTTCATCGACGAAGGTTTCGGCAGTCTCGATCCGGAATCCCTGCAACTGGCCATGGATGCCCTCGACGGCTTGCAGGCGCAGGGGCGCAAGGTCGCGGTGATTTCCCACGTTCAGGAAATGCACGAACGGATACCGGTGCAGATTCAGGTCCACCGCCAGGGCAACGGTTTGAGTACGCTGGAGGTGAAATGAATACGCTGTACTCCTTCCGCCGCTGCCCGTACGCCATGCGGGCGCGCATGGCCCTGCGTTACTCGGGGGTTGCGGTGAACATCGTCGAGGTCAGCGTGAAGGCCAAGCCTGCCGAAATGCTCGCGCTGTCGAGCAAAGGCACGGTGCCGGTGTTGAGTGTGAACGGTGAAGTGATCGATGAAAGCCTGTCGATCATGCGCTGGGCGCTGGCGCAGCATGATCCGCAGGATTGGTTGCTCAAGGATGATCCCGCCGGGCAAGTGCAAATCGCTGCGCTGATTGAAGAGAACGATCAGGCGTTCAAGGTGCATTTGAATCGCTACAAGTACGCCGAGCGTTATCCCGAGCGGCCGATGGAATTTTATCGCGCTGAGGGCGAGGTGTTTTTGCGCAGGCTGGATGGGTTGCTGGAGGGGCGCGATTACGTGTTGGCGGACCATCCGAGCCTGGCGGATGTGGCGCTGATGCCGTTTATTCGGCAATTCGCCCATGTCGATCGCGAGTGGTTCGGGCAGACGCCCTATGTGCGGCTGCAGGCTTGGCTCCAGCGGTTTTTAGAATCAGACCTGTTCACATCAATCATGAAAAAATAACCGCCCCTCTGTAGGAGCTGGCTTGCTGGCGATGGAGTGTCAGACACTGATGCGTTAACTGACACACCATCGCCAGCAAGCCGGCTCCTACAGCGTGTCGAAGATTCACGCAAACACCTCACACATCTGCAACACCGAGCAATCAACCTGGAACGGCCCGAAGAAATCGCCTTGGCGTTTCATCGGCGGATTACCAGCCAGCAAGCCCATGGCCTTTTCGGTTTGGATGCTGCGAGCGAGGTTGTGGTTGGCTTCAATCGACCGAGCGACAGAACCTGCCGAGGCTTGCCCGATTCCCAACAGTGAAGATCCATTGGTCATGAACGCCAGGAAGGCGATGACCCAGAGTCTGGCCCCTTTCATGCCCCTGCCACTCCCGCCACGTCTGCGTGATCGACCACGGCGTTTTGAGCGCGGTGCTCGAACTGGATGGCGGGATAAGCGACCTGGATCGGTGCTTCGAACTCGTGTTGCGATTGCGCGGTAATGCTGACGACCGCCACCAGGGCCACGTAAAAACCGATGGCCAGGTAGGCGCCGTATTTGGCAGAAGTGAGGATTGAGCTGGCCATGGTGTTCTCCGTGGGCATGTTTCAGTGCCCACAGAATCGATCAAAAAAGCCGTGATAACCACTCAAGGTTATCCATAGTAAGCATCAGCTTCATTGATCATTAAGCCAGTCTATTTCAGCCTTCGATAAAACTCATCATGCGCTCGCGCGCAGCGTCGGGCTCGCCGGGAACGGGCGTAGCTGCCGATAAAATGGGGGTCGAATAGAGGAACAGAAGTACCACGGCCAGACGCATCGCCATGCTGTCGATCCTTTTTATTAGAGAAGGAGTCAATAAGTCAGCGTCAAATTTAAACTCATGGCCATGTGATATCAAGCAATGCATTGATAGCAATATGATGCTGTCGTAAACGCGTTATGCAGGAGCGACATCACTCAGGCTTTCTCGAAGCTTTTCAGCTTGATCCGCGCAAGTGACTTCGCTCCTGCATAAAGGGTGCAGGGCTTAGCTTTCAGGCTTGGGTTTTGTGATCCAGGGCTGCGTAGAAATTGGCGCTCTGTTGCAGGTATTTCTGGGTGTAGCTCTGGGTGTGGGATTTTTTGTCGCTGATTTCAACGTTGGCGGCGGCTGGCAGAGCAACGGTGGCAGAGATGGCGGATGCGGCGATGACAGAGAAGAGATTGAAGTTCATGGCGGTATTCCTCGGATTCAGTTGGCTTGCTTGCCCGGTGGGGCCGTGAAGCAAACTTAACTGTCGAGGCAGGCGCCTTGAAATCTTTTGTAGCATTAGCAGATATCAGCGTTATTAATAGAAGGATGCAGGCCCCATCAACCGGGGCCTGCGGCCTATTGACGCACCAGGAATTTCAGATCGCTCGGGGCATCCATCGGCAGTTTCTGCACGGTTTTACCCAGCAGGCCGCTCTTGGCGTCGCGTTCGACGACGACAATCTGGTTGCTCTTCTGATTGGCGATCAGCACGAACTTGCCACTCGGGTCGAGGCTGAACTCGCGTGGGTGATCACCGTCCACCGACCGGCGTTGCAGCTCCTTGAGGTGACCGGTGGCCGGATCGATGGCAAATACCAGCAGCTGATTGGCCGTTCCGCGATTGCTGACATAGAGGAACTTGCCATCCTTCGATGCATGCAACGCCGCGGCCGCTTTGTCCGACGTCGGTTGGCCGGCTGCCAGATCGACCATTTGTGTTTGCTCAAGCTTGCCGTTCTGGTAGTCGAACACCGCAACCTGCGCACTCATTTCCATGGTCAGCCAGGCGTGCTTGCCATCCGCGCTGAACAGCAAATGCCGCGGTCCGCTGCCGGGCGGCAACTGGACCGAGGCCGGTGTCGCGGCCGTCAATGGCAGTTCCGGATTGGCCTTGGGATCGAAACGGTAGACAAAAATCCTGTCCGCGCCAAGGTCATTGGAGAACACAAATTTGCCGTCTGGCGAGGACACCGTCGAATGCACATGCGCCGACATCTGCCGCTCGGGATTGACCCGGCTGGAAGGATGACTGCTCATCTGCACGACAGTTTTGAGCTTGCCATCGGCGCCCACCGGCAACACCGCCAACGTGCCGCCCGGATCTTCAGCCACCGAGTAGTTGCTGACGAACAAATGGCTGGCATCGACGCTGAGGCTCGAATGGGTCGGCTCGTTGCCCAGGCTTTGCACCTGACTGACCAGGCTCAACTCTTGGGTCTTGGGATCGATCGCATAACTGCTGACGCGCCCGACCGGGTCTTTCTGACCCGGGCCGTTTTCGTTGACCACGAACAGGTGACGTTGATCCCGGGACGGGGTCAGCCAGGACGGGTTTTCACTGTTGACCACTTGCAGGGGTTTGGCGTCGATCTGCCCGGTGGCGCTGTCGAAATTCAGGCGGTAAATGCCCTGGCTCTGGCCGGCGGTATACGACCCCACCAGCAACTGATAATGATCGACCGGCGCGGCCTGAACGCCCATGGCGCCGATGCTGCCGGCGATCAACAGCGGCCAGAAATTACGCATCCTTTTTTTCTTCGTCATCGTCGTTTTCACCGCGGAATGCGGTCATGCACACCAACCGGTGTTCACCGGAATCACCAGTGATCAGCCAGCTTTGCAGGGTTGGATCGAAGGTTGCGGCCTCGACCTCGGCCGGGGTGAACTCCCAGTGCTTGGACACACGACCGTCGATGCATTCGATGTGCAGGTTGTCGTCTTCATCGAGAGAGAATTCAAAGGCGTGCAGCCCGTCGATTTCCACCATGTCGCAGTGTTCGAGGGTGCTGAGCAGGGTGTCGGTTGAGGCAGTCATGGCAGTCAATCTTTGAAGGGGAAAGACGCAATGATAGCTCAATGAGAGAGCGATCCAGTGCCGGTCACAAAACCCGAAGCCAACACAGAACAAATGTGGGAGCGGGCTTGCTCGCGAAAGCGGTGTGTCATTCAACAGTGATGTTGGCTGACGCACCGCTTTCGCGAGCAAGCCCGCTCCCACATTAGTTAGAGGGCCTCACGCGAAGGCTGCCCATCAACCAATCGCTGAATGCGCAGCGGATTGCCATTCTTCAACGCATCCGGCAGCAGGCTGTCGGGGTAGTTCTGGAAGCACACCGGCCGCAGGAACCGGTCAATCGCCAGCGTGCCCACCGAGGTACCACGCGCATCGGACGTCGCCGGGTACGGGCCGCCATGGACCATCGAATCGCAGACTTCCACACCGGTCGGATACCCGTTGAGCAGGATCCGGCCGACCTTCTGTTCCAGCAACGCCGTCAACTCGCCGAACTGTGTGAAGTCGTCCGGCTCGCCAATGATGGTCGCCGTCAGTTGCCCGTGCAGTCCATTCAACGCGGTGCTGAGTTGCGCCTGATCCGCCACTTCGACAAACACCGTGGTCGGGCCGAACACTTCTTCCTGCAAGACTTCATCGCCCTCGATCAACAGGCTGACATCCGCCTTGAACAACTGCGGCCGGGCCTGATTCCCTTGCTGTGGACTACCCGCCAGGTGCGTCACGCCCGGGTGCGCGAGGAGTTTTTGCAGACCTTTGCCATAGCTGCTCAGCGTCCCGGCATTGAGCATGGTTTGCGCCGGCTGATCGTTGATCAACCCCGCCACCTGCTGCACGAAGGCACTGAATTGCGGCGAGCGAATGCCCATCACCAGGCCGGGGTTGGTGCAGAACTGGCCACAGCCTTGGACCACCGACGCCGTCAGGTCACGGGCCACGGTTTCAGCGCGAGCTTCAAGCGCCTGCGGCAAGACGATCACCGGGTTGATGCTCGACATCTCGGCGAACACCGGGATCGGCTGCGCACGGGCTGCGGCCATGTCGCACAGCGCTCGGCCGCCCTTGAGCGAACCGGTAAATCCGACTGCCCGGATTGCCGGATGCTTGACCAGCGCTTCACCGACCCCGCCGCCGTAAATCATGTTGAACACACCGGCCGGCATGCCGGTTTTTTCGGCGGCACGGATGATCGCATCGGCAACCTGCTCCGCCGTCGCCATATGACCACTGTGGGCCTTGAACACCACCGGGCAACCGGCGGCCAGGGCTGAAGCGGTGTCGCCACCCGCCGTGGAAAACGCCAATGGAAAGTTGCTGGCGCCAAACACCGCGACCGGTCCGAGCCCGATGCGGTACTGACGCAAATCGGGACGCGGCAACGGCTTGCGATCCGGTAACGCCTGATCGATCCGCGCATCATGGAAATCACCGCGACGCAGGACCTTGGCGAACAGGCGCATCTGACCGCTGGTGCGACCGCGTTCGCCTTGAATGCGTGCGGCCGGCAATGCAGTTTCGCGGCAGACCACGGCGACAAAGTCATCGCCCAACGCGTCCAGTTCATCGGCAATGGCATCGAGAAATTGCGCGCGGCGTTCGGCGCTCAGACTGCGATAGGCCGGGTAAGCGACAGCAGCGGCCTTGGCCGCAGCATCGACCTCTTCAGGTGTGGCCTGGAGGAAATCGTGAGGCAACGCTTCGCCGGTGCTGGCGTCGATGCTCTGGAGTTTGACGGTGCCGGCCGCACTGCGCTGGCCGCCGATGTAGTTGTGACCGAGAATTCGGGTCATGGTTTTTTCCTTCAAAGAGTGCCGATGGTGCCGGGCTCGAACACCGCGTCGACCGGTGCGATACCGTTGATCAACGGTGCACCGAACTCGGCCTGACTGATCTCGAACACGTCACCCGGCTGGGTGCGAATGCCGTCGGCAAAGGACAGGGTCGCGGTGCCGAAGAAGTGAATGTGCACGTCCCCCGGACGCAGGAACTGGCTGTACTTGAAATGGTGGTATTCGAGGTTTTCCAGGCTGTGGCACATGTTGGCCTCGCCGCTGAGAAATTCGTTCTGCCACAGCACTTCACCGTTACGCAAAATGCGACTGGTGCCTGCCAGATGCTCCGGTAGTTCACCGACCCGAAGTTCCGGGCCATAACTGCAGCTGCGCAATTTCGAGTGAGCCAGGTACAGGTAATTCTTGCGTTCCATGACGTGGTCGGAGAACTCGTTGCCCACTGCAAAACCGAGGCGGTACGGCTTGCCGTCGTGACCGATGACGTAGAGGCCGCTGAGCTCGGGCTCTTCACCGGCGTCTTCGGCAAAGGGTGGCAGCGGGAACGGATGGCCAGGGCGCACGACGATGCTGCCGTCACCTTTATAGAACCACTCTGGCTGTACGCCGGCCTGCCCCGCTGCCGGTTTACCACCCTCCACGCCCCATTTGAAAATGCGCATGGTGTCGGTCATCGCCGCTTCGTCGCCGGCTTGCTGATGCATCTTGTCCCGCGCCGAAGCGCTGCCCAAATGGGTCAGGCCGGTGCCGCTGACAAGCATGTGCGCCGGGTCCGGATGGTCCAGCGGCGGCAGGATGCGCAGTTGGGCCAGCAGTTCTGCATAGTCATGGCTGATGCCCAGGCCGAGGGTTTGCACCTGTTGCTCAAGATTGACGCCCGCCTCGATCGCCGCCAACGCCAGATCGCGCACCGTGCGTGCATCCTGTACTTCGTGCACCAGACCGTTTTCGACCACGCCAACCCGACGCTCGCCGCTAATCAATTCAAACTGAACCAGACGCATGGATTTTCTCCTGTAAACAAAATTCGAAAACACCGCCGATCACGTGTGGGAGCGGGCTTGCTCGCGAAGGCGGCCTGACATTCAATATCTGTGGTGACTGACCCACCGCTTTCGCGAGCAAGCCCGCTCCCACACTCGATCGGCGGTAAGTCTTCAGGTGCGGGTGGCGCCACGCGCACTGGCCGCAAACTGATCGGCCGGCAGCACATGCTTGCGCTCCAGCAACCGATAAACCACACCCGTCAAAATCAGCCCGAACACCATCACCCCCGACAGGAAATACAACCCCGACGCCAGGTTCCCGGTGTATTCCTTCAACGCACCAATCACGAACGGCCCGATGTAGCCGCCGAGGTTGCCCACCGAGTTGATCAGCGCAATCCCCGCCGCCGCGCTCGCGCCGGCGAAGAACCGGCCCGGCAAGGTCCAGAACACCGCCGTGCAGGAGAACAATGCGAACGCCACCAGACACAAGGCCGCCAGTTGCAGCACCGGCACCGTCAGCCACGCGCTGAGGAACAGGCCGATGGCACCCAGCACATACAGCACCGCCAGGTGGCCATAGCGATCATTCAAGCGGTCGGAACTGCGCGGGATGATCAGCAAGCCGATGATGCCGAAAATGTACGGCACCGATGACACGAAACCGGTCACCAGGTCGGTGCCGCCGAACTGTTTGATCAGCGTCGGCAACCAAAGGCCCAGACCATAGATGCTCAGGGTCACTGGCAGATAAAACAGCGCCAGCAGCAATACGCGCTTGTCCTTGAGCGCATGCAATGGATTGCCGTGTCGGGTCTGGCCGTACTCCTCCAGATCTTTTTTCAGCTCGCCGGCCAGCCAGTCCTTCTCGGGCTGATCCATCCATTTCACCTGTTGCGGTCCATCCGGCAGCCAACGCAGCACCGGCCATGTCAGCAGGATCGCCGGGGCGCCAATGACGATGAACAGCCACTGCCAGCCATGCAGACCCAGAATGCCGTCCATGCCCAGCAGACCGCCGGACACCGGGCCGGTGATCAGCATGGCGATCGGTTGGGAAAGGATAAACAGGCCAAGGATCTTGCCGCGATGGCGAACCGGGAACCATTGGGTGATGTAGTACAGAACGCCCGGGAAGAACCCGGCTTCGGCGGCACCCAGCAGAAAGCGCATCACGTAAAAGCTGTGCGGCCCCTGCACGAACGCCATGCCGATCGTGATGGCGCCCCAGGTGACCATGATCCGCGCGAACCAGCGTCGCGCGCCGAAGCGTTCGAGCATCAGGTTGCTGGGGATTTCCAGCAGGAAGTAACCAATGAAGAACAGCCCGGCACCGAGGCCGTAAGCCGCATCGCCGATACCGATGTCGGCGCCCATGTGCAGCTTGGCGAAGCCTACGGCGGAGCGATCCACATAGGCGATGAGGTATAGCAGGATCAGGAAGGGAATCAGTTTCAGCGTGATGCGACGTATAAGCCGCAGTTCCTGGCTCATGAGATCGGTCTCCGATTGTTGTTGTTATAGAACCTCGGGGGACGCCTCTCGCGGAAAACCGCCAGGGCCATCCCTCCGTTGGACACGACTATATAGTAATACTATTTAAGCAAGCAACACTTCCAAAGCGGCGAATTTGCGCTTATGTTACACCTCAGCTCGCACACAATAGTCATACAATAAGAGAATCGATCATGTCTGATAAGAAACCCACCCTGCGCTCCGCCCAATGGTTTGGCACGGCCGACAAGAACGGCTTCATGTACCGCAGCTGGATGAAGAATCAGGGCATCGCCGACCACCAGTTCCACGGCAAGCCGATCATCGGTATCTGCAACACCTGGTCGGAACTCACCCCGTGCAACGCGCATTTCCGTCAGATTGCCGAGCACGTCAAACGCGGCGTGATCGAGGCCGGTGGTTTCCCGGTGGAATTCCCGGTGTTCTCCAACGGTGAGTCGAACCTGCGCCCGACCGCCATGCTCACCCGCAACCTGGCGAGCATGGACGTTGAAGAAGCCATTCGCGGCAACCCGATCGATGGCGTGGTGCTGCTGACCGGTTGCGACAAAACCACCCCGGCCTTGTTGATGGGCGCTGCCAGTTGCGACGTGCCGGCGATCGTTGTCACCGGCGGGCCGATGCTCAATGGCAAACACAAGGGCCAGGACATTGGCTCGGGCACCGTGGTCTGGCAGCTCAGCGAACAAGTGAAAGCGGGCACCATTTCCATCGATGACTTCCTCGCGGCCGAGGGCGGCATGTCCCGTTCCGCCGGCACTTGCAACACCATGGGCACCGCATCGACCATGGCGTGCATGGCCGAAGCACTCGGCACTTCCCTGCCCCATAACGCGGCGATCCCAGCCGTGGATGCGCGTCGTTATGTGTTGGCGCACATGTCCGGCATGCGCGCGGTAGAGATGGTTCGCGAAGACTTGCGACTGTCGAAGATCCTGACTAAAGAAGCGTTCGAAAACGCCATTCGGGTGAACGCAGCCATTGGCGGTTCGACCAATGCTGTGATCCATTTGAAAGCCATCGCCGGGCGTATCGGTGTCGAACTGGACCTGGACGACTGGACCCGCATCGGTCGCGGCATGCCGACCATCGTCGACCTGCAACCCTCCGGACGCTTCCTGATGGAAGAGTTCTACTACGCCGGCGGCCTGCCTGCGGTGCTGCGTCGCCTCGGCGAAGCCAACCTGATTCCCAATCCGAATGCCTTGACCGTCAACGGCAAGACCCTCGGCGAAAACACCAAGGACGCGCCGATCTACGGCCAGGATGAAGTGATCCGCACCCTCGATAATCCGATCCGCGCCGACGGCGGAATCTGCGTGTTGCGTGGCAACCTGGCGCCGCTCGGTGCCGTGCTCAAACCATCCGCCGCCAGTGCCGAATTGATGCAGCATCGCGGTCGTGCAGTGGTGTTCGAAAACTTCGACATGTACAAGGCACGGATCAATGATCCCGAACTGGACGTCGATGCCAACTCGATTCTGGTGATGAAGAACTGTGGGCCGAAGGGTTATCCGGGCATGGCCGAAGTCGGCAACATGGGCTTGCCGGCCAAACTGCTGGCGCAAGGCGTGACTGATATGGTGCGGATTTCCGATGCGCGCATGAGCGGCACGGCCTATGGCACCGTGGTGTTGCATGTCGCACCGGAAGCGGCGGCCGGCGGTCCTTTGGCGACCGTGAAGGAAGGGGACTGGATCGAGCTCGATTGCGCTAACGGGCGCTTGCACCTGGACATTCCGGATGCGGAACTGGCAGCGCGCATGGCCGATCTGCAACCGCCGCAAAACCTGATCGTCGGCGGCTATCGCCAGCTGTATATCGACCATGTATTGCAGGCGGACCAAGGCTGCGATTTCGACTTCCTGGTCGGTTGCCGCGGCTCCGAAGTACCGCGCCACTCTCACTGACCCCGCAACCTCTGCAGGAGCCGGCTTGCTGGCGATAGCGGTGGGTCAGTCGACACATCTATCGCCTAAAAGGACGCCATCGCCAGCCAGCCGGCTCCTACAATTGATCTTCATAGAGTTCAGGATTGCTTGCTCTGGCGACCGTCCTCGCCGCGCCTGCTATCATGCGCAGCACCTCCCCCGCACAGGATCGCGCCGTTCCCCATGGATTACCGCAAACCCTCCGACCGCAAAAGCATGCACTCGCGCATTGTCCAGGAACTGGGCATGCAGATCGTTTCGGGGCGCTTCAAACCGGACGACAAGCTGCCCGCCGAAGCCCTGTTGTGCGAGGAATACGCGGTCAGCCGGCCGGTGCTGCGCGAAGCCACTCGTGTGTTGGTCGCCAAAGGCTTGGTGTATTCCCGTCCGCGAGTGGGCACAGTGGTCAAGCAGCGCAAGGAATGGCACATGCTCGACCCGGATGTGCTGCACTGGCTGATGCAAAGCAGCCCGCAGAATCAGTTCTTCGATTTGCTGACCAGTGTGCGCAGTATCATCGAACCGGCAGCGGCGGCCCTCGCCGCGCAGTTTGCCACCGACGCGGACATCGCCTCCATCGGCGAAGCCTACCAACGCATGGAAGCCGCGCCGACGCCTGAAGCGCTGTTGCAACCAGACCTGGATTTCCACAGCCGAATCGCCGATGCGACGCACAATGACTTGCTGGCGAACCTGTGCAACATGTTGTCGGTAGCGATTGCCGAAGCGTTGAAGCATTCCAACCAGCGGCCGAACCTGCATGAATTGGCGTTACCACGGCACAAGGCGATTCTCACCGCAATCGAGAACCGCGACGCACTGGGTGCGCGGCATGCGACGCTGGTGCAGCTGGATGATGCGCGCAGTGCGCTGAATGTCGTGCTCGGAACCGATCCTTCGTAACCCCCCCCTGTAGGAGCCGGCTTGCTGGCGATGGTGTGTCAGCCACATTGATGTCGACTGACACACCATCGCCAGCAAGCCGTCTCCTGCAAAGGGTTGTGTGAAGCATCAGATGCAAAAAAGCCGCAACCCCGGGGTTGCGGCTTTTTTATTTCAGCCAAAGATCAGTGAGCAAACAACGAGTTGCCCTTCTGCCCCGCCAGCTTCTCCGGCTTGATCAGGAACCGTGCAAGCGCTGGCAACAGCCACAGCGCGCCGAACATGTTCCAGAGCAGCATGAAGGTCAGCATCAGGCCCATGTCGGCCTGGAACTTGATGGCCGAGAAGATCCAGGTGCACACGCCGATGGCCAGGCACAGACCGGTGAACAACACGGCTTTACCCGTGGATTTCAAGGTCTGGTAATAGGCTTCCTGCAACGGCAGGCCAGCACGCAGGAAACTTTCCAGGCGGCTGTAGATGTAGATCCCGTAGTCCACGCCAATCCCCACACCCAGAGCCACCACCGGCAAGGTCGCGACTTTCACGCCGATGCCCATGAAGGCCATCAGGGCGTTACCGAGCACCGAGGTCAGCACCAGTGGCAACACGATGCACAAGGTCGCCGCCCAGGAACGGAAGGTGATCATGCACATGGTCGCAACGCAGATGTAGACGAGGATCAGGATGGTCAGCTCGGATTCCTTGATCACCTCGTTGGTGGCCGCCTCGATGCCGGCATTACCGGCGGCAAGGATGAATTCCAGGCCTTCCTTGTTGTTCTCCTTGGCGAAGTCCTGCACGGCATGGACTGCGCGATCAAGCGTTGCAGCCTTGTGATCGTTTAGGAACACCAGAACCGGTGCCAGGGAGCAACTGTTGTTGTACAAACCATCAGCCCGGGCAATGGAGTTGTTCAGCACGTCCGGGTTGCGCGACAGGGTTTCCCATTTCAGGTTGCCCTCGTTCATGCCCTTGATCATCTGCTTGGACACGGTCACCAGCGAGATCGCCGACTGCACGCCCTCGGTGTTCTGCATCTTCCACATCAGCTCGTCGATCGGCGCCATGGCTTCGTAGCGCGAGCAACCTTCGGACTTGGTCTTGACCATCACCACCAATACATCGGAGCTGGTGGAGTAGTTACTGATGATGAAGTTGTTGTCCTTGTTATAGCGCGAGTCCGGACGCAACTCAGGAGCACCCTGGTCGAGGTCGCCGATCTTCAGGTTCTGGCTGTACCAGAGGCCGCCACCGAAGGCCAGCAAGGCCAGGATGATCGAGACCGGTGCGACTTTCGGGCTGGCAAAGTTCGACAACAGGCGCCAGAACGGGTGTTCACGGTGTGCGTCTTTCTTGCTGCGCTCGACGGCGCGTTTGCTGATGCCGACGTAGGAAATGGCGACTGGGAGCAGGATCAGGTTGGTGAACACGATCACCGCCACGCCGATGGAAGCGCCGATGGCCAGTTCGCGGATCACACCGATATCGATGATCAGCAACGTGATGAAACCCACCGCATCCGCAAGGATCGCGATCATCCCCGGCAGGAACAACTGGCGGAAGGTGCGTCGCGCGGCGGTCAGCGCGTTGTCGGCTTCACTGGACTGCAACGCGATGCCGTTGATCTTCTGCACGCCGTGGGAAATACCGATGGCGAAGATCAGGAACGGCACCAGCATCGAGTACGGATCAAGCCCGAAGCCGAAGAAGTGCATCAAACCGAGCTGCCAGACCACCGCCACCAACGTCGTGCTCAACACCGCCACGGTGCTGCGCATGCAGTTGGTGAACCAGTACAGCAGGATCAGCGTGATGACGAAGGCGACGCCGAAGAACATTACCACCATGACCAGACCATCGATCAGGTCGCCGACTTTCTTGGCGAAACCGACGATGTGGATCTGCACGTTGGGGTTTTGTTTTTCAAACTTGTCGCGGATCTTTTCTTCCAGCTCGTGGGAGAACTTGCGGTAGTCGAGGGCCAGCAGTGTGCCCTGGTCCTGCGGGTCCGGGTAGGACTCCAGCAACGGGATATCGACGATGCTCGACTTGAAGTCATTGGCCACCAGGCGCCCGACCTGTCCGGACTTGAGTACGTTGTTGCGCAGCAGATCGAGGCTTTGCTGGGAACCGTTGTAGCTCTGCGGGATCACTTCACCACCCGCGAAGCCCTCCTCCGTGACCTCGGTCCAGCGGACGCTCGGACTCCACAGCGACTTGAGGCCGGAACGATCGACGCCGGAGATATAGAACACCTCGTCGTTGATCTGGCGCAGGGTCTCCATGTACTCCTTGGAGAAGATGTCGCCATCGGTGGCTTCCACCGAGATCCGCACGGTGTTGCCCAGGTTCGCCAGATCGTTGCGGTGCTCCATCATCTTCTGAATGAACGGATGCTCGAGCGGGATCATTTTTTCGAAACTGGTGGACGGGCGGATCAGTGTCGCCTGCCAGAACAGGAAAATACTCACCAGCAGGCAGATCACAATCACTGCCGGTCGGTTGTTGAAGATCAGACGCTCAAGAAACGTCGCCTTGTCTTGGTGATGGCTGCTCAAGGATGTCATAGACCCGCCTTCTTATTATTTGCCCGGCTCATTTGGACGACCCGTTTTTTCCATTCTCTGCGCCGGCACCGGTTGGCGAGGTGACGCGAACGCCGCCCTGTCCTGCCAGGATCAGATTGCCGTTGCCTGCATCGGTGACCGCCGCGACGGAAATACGGTCCGGGCGGTTGAACACGCTGAAGGTTTCGCCATTATCGTCGCTGCGGATGACGCTGCCACCGTTGCCGACGATCACGATGGCGCCGTCGTCGAGCAACGTTGCACCGGACAGACCAAACTCCAGAGCACCGCGGGCCGCTTTCAGCTCGACCGGTTCCCAGGTGCTGCCGAAATCGGTGGAGCGAAACAGGTTGCCGCGCAGACCGTAGACCAGCAGCGTGTTGGGTTGAGCGGTGCCGATCACGCCGAACAGCGAACCTTCGTATGGGCCTTCCAGCTTTTCCCAGGTCTGGCCCCAGTCGGCGGAGCGGAACATGCTGCCCTGCTCGCCGACGATGAACAGCCCGGCATCCTTGATCGCGGCAATGCCGTTGAGGTGGTACTGGTCTTCGTTGTCGAGGCGATCGCTGGCGTCTTCCCAGTTTTTACCGCCATCGGTGGTGGCCAGCAGCGCGCCGTAAGCGCCCACGGCAAAGCCGCTGTTGGCGTCCTGGAACCAGACGTCGAGCAGCGGCGATTCGCGTTTCAGATCTTCAAATTGCTTGGTCCATGTGACGCCGCCGTCCTCGCTGGCGAGGATCTGTGCATCATGACCGACGGCCCAGCCGTGCTTGTCGTCGACAAAATAAACCGAGGTCAGCAGTTGCCGGGTCGGCACCTTGGCCTGGGTCCAGGTCGCGCCCTGGTCATCGGAATACAGAATGTGCCCGCGATCGCCGACCGCCACCAGGCGCTTGCCGGCGTGCACGACATCGAGCATCAGGCTTTTGCTGGCCTTGGCGGATTCAACGGAATAGACAACGTCAGATGCTGGCGCCGCGGCGGCCAGCACAGGTGCCGACAACACGGCACAGCCCAACAGCGAGAGCGCTGTAGCCAGCAACGCGAATTTGCGCAGTGCCGGCGGGCGGCAGGTACCCACACCCATGACAGGCTCACTCATAGACCTTCCCCCATTATTATTGTTAGGTCGTTCAACCTTTCAGGGCGCCGTTAGGGGTGCTCATCGGGATTGGATGGTTAGGAGCATAGTCCTGAAACCCGCAATCCAGAGCCCCTTCGGAAGCTGGCTTATCCTATCGGTGTTTGGAAAGGTCTGACAATCGACGCCACGTTATGTTTTGTTAACCTGGAGGGGATGGGGGGTTTTCTGAATGGTGGGGTATCAGGTGGGGTGATTTGGGTTTGGTGGTTGGTGGTTGGTGGTTGGTGTACATATCCGTTGCTGCGGTAATGGCTGCTATGGGTTCCGCTCTTACAGCGGGTTACTTGGAGAAACGCCAAGTAACCAAGCGCTTTTGCCCCTTTCGTTCGGTGCCTCGCTATGGCTCGGCATGCCCTCCTTCCGGTCCTGCTCCGTGGGCCCGCCGCCATCGGCCATCCATGGCCGGGGGCGGCTAACCCGGCATCCTTGCCGGGTTGCCCACTGCGCAAAACCTCCACTCGGCCTCACGAGGGGGCGACCACCGCCACAGCACCCGAGGCGGCCTGCGGGCCGGCCTGGGCGTCAAGCGGGCGCGCTTCGCTGACTTGATCGTTCACATCCCTCTGGAAGCAACCCCGATGAATGTGGGCTTGCTCGCGAAGGCGTCCAGTCAGTCGACATCAATGCTGAATGCCAGTCCGCATTCGCGAGCAAGTCGAATCGTCGCACCGCAGCTCCCACAGTTGGATTTTGGGTGGGCATAAGGTTGGTGTTCGCCGCCGATGGCCTTGACGGAAAACAGGTCGGCTACCAGGCCGCCTCGCTTTGGCTATTGATCTGGCTTTTGATCTTGATCTGCCCCGTCGGAAGGCCAAGCGCAGGTTCTGCGCAGTG